>JBCCIW010000164.1:0-7460 GCA_039028055.1 Pseudomonadota bacterium
ATGAATACTCGCATCGAATGATCCTTTCACCATGGCGCAGTGTCCGGCAAAGAAAGACGTCAAGGTGATAAACATACGCACGCCGAAGTTGCTCCGGAAGCGGACATGCGACAGTTGTTGGCATTTGTCCGCTTCGTCCGCCTCGATGCGTTTTATGATCCTGTTGCTTAGGTCTACAGCAAGCTCAAAGAAACCAATGCTGCGGCGCACACTGGTATCGGCGATGCATTGAACGTTTGCTTCGCAACGGGCGGGTGAAAGGCACTGATCTGTGTCGTAAGCGGCGTGTTTGCGCTTTTGTCTTCGCAGTTCTTACGCCGTCAGCGCAGTCGCAACTTGTTGGGCAAACTTTAGAGCGGCAACGGGCAGCGTACGGCCCCTTAGATGCCCAAGGTAGAGCTGTCCGCCGGCGACGTCGCGCTCAGAGATTGGCACAAAGGCCATGTCTGGCCGGGCGAGCGCATTCAGCCCCACTGGAATTTGGAATCCAATGCCCTGTCCGTAGGCTGCAAAGTGGCGCACCATGTCAAAGCTGTCTGTTTCAAGGGCCGGTTCGAGTTTTCGATCGAGCCGCGCTGCCGACTGGTCCAGCAATACGCGAACGCCGAACTGCGATGCTGGCAGGACAAGGTCGTATTCGAGGCAGTCCCGCAGGCGCAGCGTCTTCCGCGACGACAGGGGATGGGCGGCGGACATGACAGCCATGACTGGCTGATGGACGGCGTAAAGCACCTCGAAATCGACCATGTGAGCAGGTTCGAACACCAGGGCGAGATCGCTTTCGAAGTTCACCAGGTCTCGCTCTGCCTGAATGCGGTCGCGCACGTTTACAGTGAACGTCACGTCTGGGAACTCGGCCCGGTACTTGGATATCTCACGCGGGAGAAAGTACGGCAGGAGCGCTTGCGAACAAGCGATCTTGACGTGGCCTCTGCGGATGCCGGACAGGTCAGCAACCTGGCTGTGCACGCGGGCCATGTCCTGACGTTGCAAACGAATGTGATGAAGCAACAGTTCGCCCGCCGGGTTGAGACGCATCCCCCGTGGAAGGCGCTCAAATACCTCGGAGCCGAACTCCTCTTCGAACGCTTGAATGCGCCTATTGAGCGCGGACGCCGTGATATTGGTGTCTTCCGCAGCTTTGCGGATCGACCCTGAGCGGTGCACCGCTTCGATCATGTCGTAAATGAGAAGGTGGCGCATAGGGTTAGACCAACATTTGAAAAGCCAATCGCTTAATGATGCATAAAATGCAGCGCTATGCTTCTAATTCAACATTTGTATGCATCGCTGGTCGATGGCAGGTCAATGGCAATCCTCCTCTCGCTCGCAAAGGATCTGCCATGACAGACACTTCCCGCAGAAACTTCCTGAAACTGACCGGCGGCACCATCGGCGCGGCCATGCTGCCATTCCTGAAGGCGATGCCAGCGCAAGCCCAAGAAGGTGGCACGATCGTTGTCGTCTCCGGCCAGACCATCAACAGCCTTGATTTGCACCGGACCGGGACAAACCGGGCCTCCTACCAGGTCGCCGTGAATTGCTACGACCGTCTCGTGAGCTTCGGCACCAAGGACGCGCCGGGCGGCGGGCTCTCCTACGATTATTCTGTGATCGAACCGGAACTGGCCGAAAGCTGGGCCATCTCCGATGACGGTCTGACCATGACGTTCAAGATCAAGCCCAATGCGACCTTCTGGGACGGCCGCAAGGTGACTGCGGCGGATGTGAAATGGTCGTTTGATCGCGCCGTCTCCGCCGGGGGCTTCCCGACCGTTCAGATGAAGGCTGGTGGCCTCGAGCGCCCGGATCAGTTTGAGGCGGTCAATGACGAAACCTTTGTCATCACGCTCGACAAACCCTCAAAGCTGACCCTGCCCGACCTCGCCGTGCCCGTCCCTTTCATCATCAATTCGGAAGTGGCCAAGGAAAACGCCACCGAGGATGATCCCTGGGCGATGGAGTACCTGCATACGACCCCCGCGGGCTCTGGCGCGTTCAAAGTGGCCCGCTGGGACCAGGGGCAGCAGCTCGTCTATGAGCGCAACGAAGGCTGGGTCGGTGGACCATTGCCCAGCTTCGAGCGCGTCATCGTGCGCGAAGTGCCAAGCCCGGCCACCCGTCGCGCCCTTGTAGAACGCGGTGACGTCCAGATGTCCTTCAACATCCCCAACAAGGATGCTGCCGAGCTCGATGCGATGGGCGGCGTAGATGTCTATTCGACGCCTATTGAGAATTGCATCCACTGCCTGTGCCCGAACTTCGCGTTTGAGCCCTTCCAGGATGCCGATGTCCGCAAGGCGCTCGCCTATGCCATTCCCTACGAGGCGATCTTCCAGACCGCAGCTTACGGGCGGGGCGCGCCGATGTGGGGCGGTGAGGCCGAGATCAACGACATTGCCTGGCCGCGCAAATCGCCCTTTGCGACCGACATGGCTAAAGCCAAGGAGCACATGGCCGCCTCTGGTTTCGCCTCGGGATTTGAGGTGCCGCTCTCGATCAGCCTGGGCCTCGCCGATTGGATGGAACCCACGGCGCTCCTCATGCAGGAAGCCTTTGCAGAGATCGGCATCAAAACCGAGATCGAGAAAATCCCCGGGGCGAACTGGCGTTCGGCCGCGCTGGTCGAAAAGCATTTGCCTCTGCATCTCGAGAACTTTGGTGGCTGGCTGAACACGCCCGACTACTACTTCTTCTGGGCCTACAAGCACGGTCACCTGTTCAACTCCTCGAACTACCTGAATGAAGAGATCGAGGAGCTGGTGGATACCACGCTGCACATCCCGATGGATGATCCGGCCTATGCGCCGAACATCAAGCGGATGTTCGAGATCGCGTTCGAAGACCTGCCGCGCATCCCGCTCTGGCAGCCGGCACTGAACGTCGCAATGAACGGGGCCGCCGGGTATGAGTTCTGGTTCCACCGGCAGCTTGACGTTCGTCCCCTCACGACGGCCACAAGCTGATGAGCGGACGCTCAAAAATGATCCTGGGCCGCCTAGCCCAGGCCATCCCCGTGGTTATGGGCGTCGTGGTGATTTCCTTCCTGCTCACCCGCGCCCTGCCCGGGGACCCGGCGGCCTATTTCGCCGGGCCCGCGGCCGACGAAGCCTCGATTGCCGAAATCCGTGAGGCGCTGGGCCTCGACAAGCCGCTCATTCAGCAGTTCTTCTACTATGTCGGTGATTTGGCCCGGGGTGATTTGGGCACCTCGCTCACAACCGGCCAGGCGGTGATGACCGATCTCGCCGCGCGCCTGCCTGCCTCGCTGGAGCTGACGCTTGTGGCGCTGCTCTTGTCCTGCGCCATCGCCATTCCGCTCGGTGTGCTGGCCGCAACCCGCCCGGGCACATGGGTCGATCATCTGTGCCGCGTGCTGGTGACGGCAGGCGTGTCGATGCCAACCTTCTTCACCGGCATCGTGCTGATCTACGTCTTCTACTATCTCGCAGGTGTCGCCCCAGCGCCCTTAGGACGGCTCGATTTCATCTATCTATCTCCGCCCCATGTGACGGGCTTCTATCTGATTGATGCCGCCCTGGTCGGCGATTGGGAAACCTGGATCGGCGCGCTCAAGCAGCTCACGCTGCCCGCCACGACGCTCGCGCTTTTCACGCTCGCACCGATTGCCCGCATGACGCGCGCAGCGATGCTTTCGGCGCTGTCGTCGGACTTTATCCGCACCGCGCGCGCCGCCGGGCTGGGCAGCCGCAAGGTCCTTTACGGCTATGCCTTCCGCAACGCTTTGCTGCCGGTGGTCACAACGCTCGGCATGGTTTTTTCCTTCACATTGGGGGCCAACGTTCTGGTCGAAAAGGTCTTCGCCTGGCCCGGTATCGGCTCCTACGCCGTCGAGGCGCTGGTTGTCTCTGACTACGCCGCCGTGCAGGGCTTTGTTCTGGCCATGGCGCTCCTCTTCGTGGCGCTGAACCTCATCATCGACATCGCCTACGCGCTGATCGATCCCCGGATCGGGTTGAACTGATGGCCGACGTGACCGCCTCAAAGCCCCAGAGAACCGCACGCAAGGGCGACACGACCCTGGGTCACATCGCCTATGTGCTGCGCGACAATCCGGTCACGATGCTGGCCTTTGCGATGCTGGCCTTCTTCCTGGGCTGCGCCTTCTTTGGACCGGCCCTCGTGCCCTATGATCCGCTCGCGACCAACGCAGCGCGCGCCCTTGAGCCGCCCAGTTGGGACCACTGGTTCGGCACCGACAACCTCGGCCGCGACGTGTTCAGCAGGGTCATCGTGGCAACCCGGCTTGATCTGACCATCTCGGTGGCCGCCGTCGCGCTGAGCTTCGTCATCGGTTCCATCCTCGGGTCCATCGCGGGCTATTGGGGGGGCTGGCTCGACGCGGTGCTCAACCGCTTTCTCGACACGATCATGGCCTTCCCGCTCTTCGTTTTGGCCATGGGCGTCGTCGCGGCCCTCGGTAATACGATCGAAAACATCATCTACGCAACGGCGATCATCAACATCCCGTTTTACGCTCGCCTAGTCCGCGCGGAGGTCAACATCCGCCGCAATGCGGGCTTTGCGCAAGCCGCCAAGCTCGCGGGCAACAGCGATCTGCGCGTGCTTGCCGTCCATATCTTCCCCAATGCGCTCCCGCCGATGATGGTGCAGGTGTCGCTCAATCTCGGTTGGGCGATCCTAAACGCGGCGGGGCTCAGCTTCATCGGCCTTGGCGTCCGCCCACCGACCCCGGAATGGGGGATCATGGTGGCCGAAGGGGCGAATTTCATCGTTTCCGGCGAATGGTGGCTCGCCGTCTTCCCGGGTCTCTGGCTGATGCTGGCAGTCTTCACCTTCAACCTTCTGGGCGACGGTCTGCGCGACATCGTTGATCCGCGAAAGAGGACCTGAGCGATGCTGTCGATCAAAGACCTTTCCGTTGCGTTCAAAACCCGCAAGGGTGAAGTGAACGCGGTCCGCGGTATCTCGCTCGACGTCGGCAAGGGTGAAACGCTCGGCATTGTAGGGGAAAGCGGGTCCGGGAAATCCGTGACCTCTTACGCTCTCATGCGCATCCTCGATGCCGGTGGTGAAATCCGAACAGGCGATGTCACCTATAGCGGCGTCGACCTGCGCGCGGCCTCCGAGAAAGACATGCGCGATATACGCGGACGGGAAATCTCGATGATCTTCCAAAACCCGCGTGCAGCCCTGAACCCGATCCGCCGGGTGGGTCACCAAGTTGAGGACGTTTTGATCCGCCACGCGCAGGCCACGCGCCCGGATGCCAAAGCCAAAGCCATCGCAGCCCTCGAAGCGGTTAAGATCAACGACGCCGCCGCGCGCTACGAGGCCTATCCTTTCGAGCTTTCGGGCGGCATGTGTCAGCGGATCGTTATCGCCATTGCGTTGGCTTGCAAACCACAACTCCTCATTGCCGATGAGCCCACCACCGGGCTCGACATCACCACACAAAAGGCGGTGATGGACCTCGTCGGCGATCTCGCCAAGGAGCGCGGCATGGGCATGGTGCTGATCACCCATGATCTCGGCCTCGCCTCGCAATATTGCGACCGGATCGTCGTTATGAAAGACGGGCTCATCGTCGAAGAAGGGGAACCAAAGTGGCTCTTCACCGACCCGCAGCACGCCTATACCCGCAAGCTGGTGGATGCGACGCCCCGCCTCGGCGCATCGATCAGAAACCTGCTCCCGCCCGAAGCGCGCAGGCCAGAGCCGGAACATAAGGTGCATAACCGCCCGCTTCTCGACGTGCGCGATCTCGTCAAAACCTACCCGGGTAAGGGGGGCCCAGTGCAGGCGGTGAAGGGCATCTCCTTCGAGATCAAGGCGGGCCAGTCGCTTGGCCTCGTCGGCGAAAGCGGCAGCGGAAAGTCCACAACCTCCGAGATGGTCGTGCGTCTACAGGACCCAAGCTGCGGCAACATCCTCTTCGACGGGCAGGACATCGCTGCGACACCTGCGGCCCGCTTTATGCGCCATCCCATCCGGCGCGATATCCAAATGGTGTTTCAGGACGCCACCGACAGCCTGAACCCGCGCGGGACCGCCGCCTCTGCCATCGCCGAACCCCTAGCACGCATAGGCCGCCTGCGCGGATCGAAGCTCAGCGCGCGTGTCTCGGAACTGGCCGAGCTGGTGGGGCTGCCACAGCCGCTCCTCAGCCGTTTCCCACACCAGCTTTCAGGGGGCCAGAAGGCCCGCGTCGGCATCGCCCGCGCGATTGCCCTGGAGCCAAAGCTCTTGATCCTCGATGAGCCAACCGCGGCGCTCGACGTTTCGATTCAGGCAATTGTGCTCAATCTGCTAGTGGACCTGCGCGCGCAGATGGGCATGTCCTATCTCTTTGTCAGCCATGATCTGAATGTCGTTCGGCTGCTCTGCGACGAAGTCCTTGTCATGAAGCAGGGCGAAATCGTCGACCGCGGCCCAACGGCCATCGTCATGGACGACCCCGATCACCCCTATACCCGCGCCCTGATCGAGGCGGCCCCGCAGCCTCCAGAACCCGTCGCCGCCTGACTTAAGAAAGACCAAGCCCATGAATAAAGATAAACCCCTGACGCTCGATGCCCTGCGCGATGCATACGACAGCGGCGCTACCCCATCCGACATCGTGCGCGATGTCTACCGGCGGATCGAGGCAGTGGGTGACGAGGCCATCTTTATCCATCTCAGGCCGATGGAAGATGTCCTCGCCGAAGCCGCCGCATTGAAGATGCGTTCCGAAGCACAGCCTCTCTGGGGTGTGCCCTTTGTGGTGAAAGACAACATCGACGTCGCCGGTATCCCAACGACGGCGGCTTGCCCGGCCTACGCCTATACACCGACGCAGGATGCGTTTGTGGTCGCCAAACTGCGCGCGGCGGGCGCGCTCGTCATCGGCAAAACCAATCTCGACCAGTTTGCCACCGGCCTGGTCGGCATCCGGTCGCCCTACGGTGTGCCGAAAAACGCGATTGATCCCCAGACTGTGCCGGGCGGGTCGTCCAGCGGATCAGGCGTTGCCGTCGGCCATGGCCTTGTGCCCTTCTCTCTCGGCACAGATACCGCTGGTTCTGGCAGGGTCCCGGCCGCGCTCAACAATATCGTTGGGCTCAAACCCTCTTTGGGGGCGCTGTCGGCAACGGGCGTCGTCCCCGCCTGTCGCACGCTCGACACCATCTCCATCTTCGCGGCCAATGTGAGCGACGCCTTCGCCGTCTTTCAGGTGGCTTGCGCCGAAGACGCTGAAGACGCCTTTTCAAAGCCGATCACCGCTGGAAAGCCCTGCAAGGTCGAAACGCCCACTACCGTAGGCGTGCCCGACGCCGCCTCTCGGATTTTCTTTGGGGATGACGCGCAAGCGGCATCTTACCAGGGCAGCCTCGACCACCTGACATCGCTCGGAGCGAAAGTGATCGAGTTAGACTTCAGCCCCTTTTATGCGGTGGCCGAGATGCTCTACCACGGAGCATGGGTGGCTGAGCGCTACA
>JBCCIW010000165.1:0-7415 GCA_039028055.1 Pseudomonadota bacterium
CGACTACCGACGTCCTTTTGGATCGATGCTTTAGTGCGAAGAGTAGAGATCGGCGGTGCTTCGGCCTTCATTATTCAAAAAGGGGATCCCGAAAGAGGAGATGTGCTGGTGAAAGTCGCGAAGCTCGATGGAACAGCCAGGCTATATGCACCGAGTATGGACCTCGACGGTAACAGGATATTTCTTGATTTGATCGTTCAGGGAGTCGGGCCTGATGAGGCGGATGTCGATCAGTATGTTCTTCGCGCGCGGGGGCGGGATACGGATGTCTGGGTAGTTGAGATTGAAGATCGAGACGGTCGCCACTTTTTGACCGAAAGTGTAAAATTAGATTAGGTTTTTCTTTACCCCCCTCCGCCAAAGTTATGGTTAACAACTGGCTTTCTGGGGATTGACCATGCTTTTTTTGCTAAATACCTCGATTATTGAGATTGATGCGCCCGAGCTTCATCTGGCGAAGCACTGGAAGCGGATTGGGTGCGGTGATCCATCTGCGATGCGAGCGAGTGACGCCGTGGACTTTGCCATTCGGGTTGTAAACAATCACGTCAGTGAGGCGATGGAGTTGGATGACACGACCTCGATAGACCTCGCTGCTCTCATAATCTCAAAGACCGGAGCCAATGCGGCTCTATTCGCTGGTAGTGGCATTGCTCGTTTGAATGTTCTGGCCGAACCAGTTCTGCGAGGACTGCAAAGTGAGCTCGGCAAGGGCCGTATTGAGCGCCTCGATGAGCTATGGACGGACGCCGCCTGATCACGAGCTCTTCCGTTTGTTGTCAAAGTGACTTAGGGCCAGAGCGGACCTGAACAGAGATACGCGGCTCTTAATAATGACTCCAGCTGAACAAGCCGCTCGGCGGCGCACATTTGCTATTATTTCTCATCCCGATGCGGGCAAAACCACGCTAACCGAGAACCTGTTACTTGCTGGGGGTGCCATTCGCCTCGCTGGCCAGGTTGCGGCTCGAGGAGAGCGTCGTCGCACGCAGTCTGACTGGATGAAAATCGAACGCGATCGAGGTATCTCTGTCTCCGCTTCGGTCATGACATTCGAGCATGAAGATCTTGTTTTCAATCTACTCGATACTCCTGGTCACGAGGACTTTTCGGAGGATACCTATCGCACACTGACGGCTGCTGATAGCGCCGTAATGGTTCTCGATGCTGCTAAGGGGATAGAGCCTCAGACGTTGAAATTGTTCGAGGTGTGCCGATTGCGAGACATCCCGATCCTGACATTCATCAACAAGATGGATCGCGAAGCAGAGGATCCTTTCGCACTTTTGGATGAGATCGCCGATAAGCTTCAATTGGAAACGGCCCCGCTTTACTGGCCTGCTGCCAGCGGCAATCGCTTTGCAGGCATGATCGATCTCCGCTCCGATGAACTTTGCGTCTATCAAAAAGCGACCGCGGACGATGAGCTCCGGGTTGGCCCCGCAGAGCGGATCGCCGCAACTCGCAATTCCATCGCGTCTGTAATGGATGCCAGTGTATTTGAGGAAATGTCCGAAGGGGCAGAGCTTGCTAAAGAGGCGCTGCCGGATGTGGACCTGCAAGCCTATTTGGAAGGGCATATGACGCCGGTTGTATTCGGTTCTGCACTTCGTCATTTTGGCGTTTCTGAGCTTCTTGGTGCTTTGACAGAGTTTGCGCCCGGTCCCCGACCTCAAGCTGCCAAGCGCAAAGGGCAGGACATCACATTGAATGCCGCGGATGACGGCGTGGCCGGATTTGTCTTCAAGATCCAGGCGAATATGGACCCAAATCACCGCGATCGCGTGGCCTTTGTTCGGTTATGCTCTGGTGAGTTCAAACGTGGGATGCGTCTGAAGACCTCCGAGGGCAAACAGATCAACGTTCACAATCCAATGATGTTTCTAGCCCAGGATCGAGAGATCGCTGAAACGGCGTATGCCGGTGATGTGATTGGTGTGCCGAACCACGGTCAATTGCGTGTTGGTGACGGACTTTCAGAAGCCGGCGATCTTCAGTTTTCTGGTATTCCCAATTTTGCTCCAGAGATCCTGCGGCGGGCTCGGGTCAAGGATCCTATGAAGCAGAAACATTTGAAGAAGGCTCTTGAAAGTCTGGCTGAGGAAGGCGTGACCCAGCTATTTCGGCCATCTATTGGATCTGATCTGATCGTCGGGGCCGTTGGTGCGCTGCAAATCGACGTAATGGCTGAACGCGTGGCAGCGGAATACGGCTTGGAAGTCGACTTTGAGCCTGCGCCATATAACGTCGCCCGATGGCTTTCCAGCGACGATGACGGCATCGTCGATGCCTTTATGGATGTAAATAAGTCTTCTACAGGAACTGATTTGGACGGTGCGCCGGTTTATCTCGGGAAGAATGCCTGGGACGCGGGCTATGCTGCTGAGAAGAATCCCGACATCCGTTTTACCACCACCAAAGAACGCGCAGCCTAAACTTTATGGGAGACGTGCGCGGGTGGTTGGGGATGGTCCATCAAACGTACCCAGTATCGCAACGTGAGCGTTGGCGCTTGTTATTGTCGGGCGTAGCGTTGGTATTGTGATCCCTGCGCTAGTGCCGCCAAGAAGCTCGCTTCCATCGCTCTCTGCCGTGGACGCGTTTCCATAGTTTGATAAGCGAGGGGAGATACCTGATATCATCAGGGCGTTCTCTTCACGCTCACCGATTGTGTTTTTCAGTTCACAGCGCGCCAATCCAAGCCCAGCCGTTTCGCGTTGAAAGCTCCATGCTTTACATTGGCCATCATATTCACATGACGTTGCACAATCTGTCGCGTTGTTGGTCGTAACCACTTTGTACGTGCCGCCATACCGGTATGTTTTCTGTTCGTGAGAATAAGCATGATCATCGGCAATCGATGCGTGTGCGAAGGCTATTGTGGCTGCGATGAGTAGTGATACGCGCATGGGATACTCCACTAATTTCGCTGGAAGTTAGTTAGAACCTCTTAAGGAATGGTTTTCTGCGATTTTGGTTGTTCACGGTCATGCCGCAATCGGGTTTCGGATCCGTCGTGCTTCTAATGTCGAATCAATCAAGCTTTTCGCGGTGTGCGTGCTCCGCCTTTCGCAAATTTTCCATGAAAATTGAATGTTTTCGGAACATCCGTGTTCTGAGAGAGCATTGTCACATCGTGCTGCCAGACGCGCCGCATCGATATAAGCGGTCCGCCTCAGACTGAACCCGATTGACGTCCAATCAAGGCGAGCAGCTAAATCAGTTTGCCGGAGAACTCTGGTTATAATCTTCGCGATTACAGGCAGGTTCCTGCGAGCTTTGGCGTTTTCATCGCCCACAGAACTGACCGTTAGCGTCATGAATGTAAGTGGAAGAAATACACTTTCGGTTTCGCTCATCTGCCGTTCGAGATGGTGTTCGAGAAATTCTCTTGTGAATAAACCGGATAGCCGATCATGTACTCGCGTGCTGTCTGACTGGCATGGCGTTAGCGGCGTGGTTGCATGATGATCAAGGATCTTCCAAGTTAGGTTCTCGGCAACGTCCTCAAGCGATCCTTCATTCTCAACGACGTCAGTTGCTACTGATAGAACTGGGGCAAGTTCCTGCTGGCTATTTTCAGCAGCGTTAGCAACTGCAAATATCGGAATGGAAGTGGCGGCGGATTGTTCGTTTTCGATAAGTCTTTTTGCAAGAGCGCCAGCAATAGGGTCAGTAAAATCGATTAGAAGGCCAGATACGGTGTTCGACATCAGGAATTTGTGAATTGTAGGTACGGTAAATGCCGTACTTGTCGTGATACCATTCTCCTTCAAAATCGACTGGAGCGCCAAGAATCGCCGCGAACTTCCGCCGGCCACGAGCAGATTTGGCGTAATCTGTTTGCTTGGCGCAACTGGCTCGCCGGAAACTGCTTTGAAGCTCTCAGTTCGAAGCGCCGATTCATGATCGATATTCGCTCGTCGAAAATATCTGTCGATTTTACTAGGCAGCGTATTCAGCTCGCCTGCGTTAGGAAGCACAATCGCATTTTCAAATTGCCGGGGAGCATTGGGGCCAACTATTATGAAGGGTCTTTGACCGTTCTTTATTGCATGTTGGCGAAGCTTCATTAGATCCTGCGGGGTCACAGAGTCGAAATCTATGAGAACTGGCTCGTACCGTTGCGGTTCTTCTCTCTGATCACATGTTGTGAATCCAAGGGATTTCAACCGACTTTTTAACATCTCAAGTCGAGGACTACCCGCCGCCACCTCAATGGCCGGGGTCAACAAGTTTGCACCGCCCATGCAATTCAACCGCCTATTTTAACAATGTAAGGGTTCCTTTTGAGCGAAGCCGTCTTAATGTCCGGTTTAATTTCGATGGATGTCGCCTGTATCGGCGAAACAATTTTACTATGGGAGGCGGGGTATGGCCAAAGGGCCGCTTGCAGGAATAAAAATCGTCGAGTTTGCGGGGATAGGGCCGGGTCCATTCTGTGGCATGCTATTATCTGATCAAGGTGCCGACGTCGTGCGAATTGATCGTCCCGGAAGTCGAAAAGGTAATCCGACCGATGTGAATAGCCGCGGGCGACGTTCGATTGCACTCGATCTGAAAAGCGAAGATGGAATCGAGACAGCACTTCAACTTATTGCGGCTGCCGATGGTCTAATTGAAGGCTTCCGTCCGGGGGTCATGGAACGCCTCGGTCTTGGTCCAGATGTCGTGATAGAGCGAAATCCTAAGCTAGTTTACGGGCGCATGACAGGATGGGGACAGACGGGCACTCTGGCTCATGCGGCAGGACATGATCTCAACTATATAGCATTGACGGGCGCTCTTCACGCCATGGGGCATAAGGACCGGCGCCCAAGTCCGCCACTCAATCTCGTAGGTGATTATGGGGGCGGAGCTTTATACCTCGCATTTGGGCTCTGCGCAGGAATTATCAGTGCGCAGATGACAGGGAAGGGGCAAGTGGTTGATTGTGCTATGACGGACGGTGCAGCATCCCTTGCTTCGATGTTTTATGGCATGCGCGCGGCCGGTATCTGGACTGATGATCGAGAGGCCAACCTGCTCGATGGTGGTGCACACTTTTATGACACTTACGAATGCTCTGATGGGAAATGGGTATCAATTGGTTCAATTGAACCTCAGTTTTACGCGTTGCTTGTGGAGAAGGCCGGGTTAAATGATCCCGTTTTCAACGCTCAAATGGATAAGTCCAAATGGCCGGAACTCAAAGACAAAATCGCGACGATATTTATGTCGAAAACGCGAGACGAGTGGTGCCAACTCATGGAAGGCACAGATGTGTGCTTTGCACCTGTTTTATCCATGGGAGAAGCGCCAGAGCACCCTCATAACAAGGCGAGAGAGACCTTCGTTTCGAAGTCTGGCGTGATGCAGCCTGCGCCCGCTCCTAGATTCCTGGGCACTCCCGGTGAAATCCAAGGGCCGCCCCCTGGTATCGGACAGCATACAGACGAAATACTGGCAGATTGGGGTATCACCTAATCGATGAACGCACTTCCTGGTACTACCGGTCGTCGCCGTATTTATCTTATGCGCCACGGCTTCGTAGATTATACGTCTAAAGAAGTCGTGGAGAGCAAAGATCCAACTCAAGCTAGGCTGACAGATAGGGGGCGGGCAGAAGCGAGAGCGGCAGGGAGTGCGTTGGCCGAAGTCACGTTCGATCTTGCTCTGCATACAGGCTTGTCGCGTACAATAGAGACTGCAAACATCGTTCTCGCAGAACATCCGGAAGAGATATCGCTGGAAGAAGAAAGGCGCTTTGAGGAGCTTCGGAGCGGTCAGTATATCAATTTTGAGAGTCCGCAGCAATTAGCGGCTACTATGACCTTTCAGATCGAAAAAGCTGGTGAACCGGGTGCAACCTTTCTGGAAGGCGGCGAGAAATTCTCCGATGCGATGTCACGTATCGAGGATGGTTTGATGGAATTGCTGTCCCGCCCGGGTTGGGCAACGGCTCTCGTTGTTGCCCATGAAATGGTCAATCGACTGATTATGGCTTGGACTGTCAAAGCTCCCTTAGGAGCAGCTGCTGGCTTTGAGCAGGATACCGGATGCATCAATATAATCGACTTCGACTTAACGCCCAATTCAATCGGGCAAGGCTCTAGAATAGAGCGGGCGGTTATTAAAGCCGTTAATCTAACACCAGCTAATTATCTAAAGAATGGGATGAATTTGCGAAGTCTCGAGGCGATTTTTACACGCCCCAGCGCTTGATGGCCTCTCATCTCTGTTTCTAATTCTGCCGATGTTATCTTTCCCGCCTAAAGCGCTCTCGCCTTTGACCCCGCCGTTCTAGATTCTGGACTATACGATTACGGGTTTCTTGAGAGGTCTCGCTTAGTCGCCGCGCTAAGTTGGTTCGAATGATTATCTTCAATTCCGCTTCTGCTTCACTAAGCTCCGAAAAAGCCGCGATGGTTCTGTCCTCATCGTATGGAGCTGCACGAAGTGCATTTGCGACCTGGATTTTCGCCCGCTCCACCCTCTGTCTTTGAGGGGCAGTTTCTTGCCAGCTGCGCCGTAGGTCCTGACGAATTGCGCGCCGGTCGGATTGTGGTGCGGACGCAATCAGTGCTCTCGCCAACACACGTTCCGACGATCCTCCTGCTGTCGTTTCAGTTAGCGCCGGAGGCGGCGGTTCCGGTCGCATCGCTGCCCCCGCAAACATCCCAATAAGGATAAGGTTGATGCCGATCGAAACAGCCAGACCGATGAGAAGAATGCGAGAATTCATTGTCTGTCTGTCTCGTCGAGGAAGGAAGAAAAGTCATTATCGAAGAGCGCATAGGTGAGAGCTACTTCGGACGAGTCAAAATTTTGATCGGCTTGCGCAGGAAGCGCGTAGCCCATTGCAATGCCGAGAGAAAGGCAAGCCGTTGCGAAACCACTACCAATTAACGGCAATCTCCAGCCGGAAGGCCTGTGACCAATAGTTTGGGTTGCCTCTTCGCGGATAGGTGCTGATGCAATAAGGGATTCTATGAGTCCCCCCGGTAAATCGACATTTGGCAAGGTGCTGAGTTCAACATCCAGCGCCCCAGCTTCACGAACTGCATCTGCAAATCGATCTGGGTTTGCAGCCAAAAGCGCTTCTGCATCAGAACGCTCCTTCTCTGGCCAGTTCAGTGGACTTGCGCCATAGGCTGACAGGATTTCCAAGAGGCGGTCATCTGTCATAAAGGTCATGTCAGATCTCCTGCCTGCTCTATAAGTATCTGACGCAACTGGCGTCGCCCTCTCGATAGAAGGCTCTCAATAGCTTCGACGCTAATGTCCAGAATTTCCGCAGCCATTTTGTTCGTGTATCCCTCCAAGGCGCATAACGATAGGGCAACTTGCTGCCGCTCTGGTAGTTGAGCGATGGCTAATTGCACGCGCTCGATGTTTTGGCGACGTTCGAGTTGTCCTTGGGGTCCAGGTGTTTC
>JBCCIW010000166.1:0-7343 GCA_039028055.1 Pseudomonadota bacterium
CCTGAGCGGTCAGTAGGACAAGCGTCCCCGTCACCAACACTGTTGCCAGGAGTGCGACTTGAGGGTCGAGCGGGAGCACACCAGTCAAAACTAAAACAAGCAGACAGAATGCAGCCAGCTTTGCCGAGCCCGCCCATCGCAAGACCGCACCCGGAAGCCGCGCATTGCACAAAAAAAGCGTCGACCCGAAACCTAGTTCCCAAAAGCGAAGTATCGGCAAATAAAACGCTGCCATCTCATCCGTTTTCGAAGTCCAAAACCATGCAAGTGCCGAGAGCGACGAAAGCCCTGCGACCATCACTATCGTACCACGAGCACCAAGTGCTCTTGTTCCGAGCCATAGCAACAGTGGGAAAACTAGGTAAAACTGCTCTTCAACGCCGAGCGACCACGTGTGTGTATAGGGGTTTAGCTCTGCGCTCTTGGCGAAATAGTCAGATGATTGCGTATACAGCCAAAGATTCGATAAGCCAAAGAGGGCAAAGAGCCCCGTCTTTAGGTACGGCCCCGCGTTCGGTGCAAAGAAGGAAAAGATTATTGCCGTCGTAACCAAACACAGGACGAGCGCGGGAAGCAGCCGCTTCGTTCGTCGGAGGTAGAAGTCGGCCAGGAAGGGTAGCAAGCCGTTTTCGGTACGCCCAGAAAGTGCTCCCGTGATCAAGAACCCAGAAAGAACAAAGAACATGTCAACACCGAGATAGCCACGGGAGAAAATGTGCTCGCTGAAGTGGTTGGAGATCACGGCCAAGACAGCGATGGCTCGCAACCCATCAATCTCCACACGGTATGTCAGTATCCCCGCACGCGGCATCTCCCCAGGAACGGACAACAGCCTAGCTCTCAAAGGCCGTCGGATGACCGAGATCTCGCTTTTTCACGAGCAGATCGCAAGCAACCACTTTCAGTTTCCTCGCAACAGGATCATCAGCCCATTTCTGCACATTGATCTGTCGTTATATTTCAAGGTTCTTCCTATATTCAAATGGGTTGATGAGCTTCGTCGCATCCTCAGCGGGCTAAAATGGACTTGCATTGCAGCAGATCAAAGCTTTAGCCTCATTGGCAATTGGAGAGAAACTTGGTCAATCAGTGTGCTCGTTTTGTTAAGCGTCAAAGATTTTAGCATCGAATCTTACAGGAGAAAGGTGAGTTCGAACGGCCAGCGTCGCCCACGAAAAGGATGTTTTCCGTTGCATTATTCGAGAGAAAGCCCAAATTTTGATCAGCGACGCTGCAGCTAGATTGGAGAAAGGTGTCTGGCAGACTGAAGAGTAAAACAGTTGGCGTGAGATGGGTGTGTGAGGCAGGGATCTCTGTGAACGCATCCTTCGCGCCCGGTGTAATGCATGTCAGCGTCGCACGTGTCGACGTTTGGGCAGCTATGACCATGCCTCAAGAGCAATCCTTCCACACCAGCCTCTGCGTTTTTATCTGTCACAAACAGGAAAGCTCTACTCTCCTTTTCATTTTACATTGATCGAAGCGACTAGTAGCTACCCTTTGCAATCCAGCCTTCGTTGATCTCGTGCTATGTCACAAATCTCACTCCTAAGCAGATGGGCACACGCTGGCGCCTTGCATTGCGTTTCCGCAGTGATCCGCACGGGCCGTTGGAACCAACACGCTTCGTTCTGATCCGTTCAATTTAGGCTGCATCGAAGAAGACGTCTGAAAGAATCAAATCCGGGCTGCTTGCTATATTTCGCCGATCTAGGGGATGGGTAGGACTTTTGGTCGGTCGATCCCATGTAAAGCGGTCATTTCGGAGGAGGCTTAACTCCAATACTCTTGGAATACTGATCCCAAAATGCGTTTCTACACCACAGCAATTGTTGGGATGCAGGTGCACTGGCGTATGATCACGCGTCAGATGATGCAGAAAGCGCTCATAGATACGATTGCCATTGACTGTGAACACTTCGTGCAACTGGTGAAGTTCGACAACGATGATTCGAAAACGCCGCAAGACTTCGGCCGGCGTGTCCAGTATGACATCTAGCTCAGCGCCTTCAATGTCCATCTGCAAAAGCAGGTCGTAGTCAGCTGCCGCAACTCGACTGGTGACCCAATCGGAAAGGCGCATAGTCTGCGGACCGGTTGATGTGCCAAGGAACTTTCGCACGAAGGTAAAGTGTGGGTCATCTACGGGCGGACCCTCGACGCTCGCGTCGGCAAGAAAGCAGCGAATACCAAGGCGTTGCGCTAGGTCGCGTTCAAAGTCGGCGACGTCAGAAACCCCAGGGGAGAAACAGGCAGAGAGCCCGTCCAAATCGTCGGGAACAAGATAGCCCCCGTCGTGATCGCCGCCAAGGCGAACCAGCCTGTGTCCCACGTCTCTGGGAAAGAGGCATGCAAGGGATTTCCGTACGGCCCCCGGATCAGCAAGCGATGTGCGCATTTGTCCGCGTCGTTCCAAGAGAGCATCAAGATATCCCTTCAAGAACCGACCGATCCACATGCGAAGAAACAACCGGACGGAAAAGGCCCGGACGCGGTCGCAAAACTCACATATTCCGCGTGTTCTCATACGCGCGACTCCGCTTACTCGCTGGAGCTAAGCGCGTAATTGGTTAAGAATCGGTTAACGAGCCTGGGCGGCCGACAGATTTGGACACAACTGAGGCCCCAATCACCAGCCAGAATTCTGTCATTGGTAGAGCATCTGGGTGTACAACGCCTATTGAAGCGACTCCTTGCTCGGCCGCTATAAGTTCAGTGGCAAAAAACTACCTCGCGCGTCCATCCGTCGACCGACTTGGAGCACGATTCAATTTAGGGTTGAATGTAAGACCTTTTATGATAATCACTGTGTCAGCGAGCGCTCCAAAACTGGATAGCATGCTCATGACTGCATGATACTCATCATTGCGTGCCCACGGTAAGCTGGAGTGCGGTAGCTATCTTCTACTATTGGGCGAGATCTATGGAATTGAGTTCACTTACAGCGCGGAGTACGGCTCAATCAGCGGGACAAACATCTATTGCCTGGCAATTCTTGGAACATGGGTTGGTTGTGAAAAGACACCGATTGCTCGTCCACCTGGTGCGAGTCTCAATTGCCTCAAGATCCGCCTTGTCCAGACAAAAGAAAATCCCATAAGTATACAGACACCTAAGCGCACTCAGCTCTGATAGCTAAGCTTATGACATTATCATTTCGCAACGCCATCTGAAAACAAGAAATAGCACAATATTTTCTCATTGAGGTGCATTCAAAAGTTGAAGCGTCTTCCTTATGAAGGCCCCGCTTCAATGAGAAAATGGCCGCCATGCCCTCCTTCAGCTACACTTTTTTCTGAAGGAGGTTCACCTTACACAATGTGGTCTTTGTTAGATCGCCACAAACAAGTTAATGCATTCAAAGTCCTAATTGCGATGATCTTAGGCGCTCTTTCATCTACACTTGGTGGATTGATCGTACACGGTCTTGCCGTGCTGGTGACGTCAGAGATGCAAAATGGCTTCGAGCTTGTTACTTTGATGCCAATCATAGGCGTCATCGTCTTCACCGGCCAAAAGCTGGTGCACGAGATGCAAAAGCTGCACCAGTCGATCACCCTTACGGACGATGGTTCAAAAGCCCTCGACAAAGGGTATTCAGAGCTTGGTTCGGGACGAATGCCCCTACCTGTTTACGGCGCCGCGGGCCGAGTCTCGCTAAAGCGCGCGCTGAAGCTTCAAGACCTCTCATACAGCTATTCTAGAGCGAACCGCCGTGGCATAAATCAAGTTTCCCTTAGCATTCAAGCCGGGGAACGGCTTGGTATCGTTGGTGACAGCAGAGCCGGCAAAACAACGCTGATAGACCGCATTCTTGGACTTGTCACACCTGACACCGGACGCATCGCTGCATCAAAGCGCACTACTTGATGTCTAGACTGGTGCAAACAGGAAGTACCACCATTGAATTTGCTGTGTTGTCCTATCAAGCGCCAACTGTCAACGAGGCGTCGCCGGTCCTGCTATCTTGTGCGGCCTATCTACCAAGCTCTATTTCCAACGGCTAAGGCTTACGAGCGGAATGAGTAGAAAGTATGGAGTTAAGGAATAATGGTTTAGATATGTGGATTTACGCGAGGAGCATTATTTCTTCTTTCGGCAATCACAGACGCCGGTGTGCCGTCGTGGAAGGGTCTTGGCTGCATGCGCGAAGCATACCATCAGCTCAGTACGCTTATAGAAAAAAGAGCAACGAGGCTGACCGCCGGTTGGCACTCCGTCAAGTGTTTCCTATCGACATATTAAGATTGATCCGGCCCGTTCAGTCTTCTCTTCAGAGTTTTGAAAAATGACGTTGGCAATCTGCGCACAGAGTTTCGATAAAGACACCGAGACTTTTATTCGGGAACATGTTTATAATGTGTATCCTGGCAGGAGCGTTCTCATCAGTCGAAGTAATACAGATGCATCCATGTTTGGACTGCCGTATTTGTGTGGCATCCGTCCACTGGCGCCCCCTCGAAACGGATTGGAAAGAGCAAACAATAGTCTCAATTTTCGTTGGTGGCGCTACGTGGATCCAACGCTTCGGGGTGCACATGAGGCACGCGTTCGTGCCTTCTTGCAGTTTCACCGCGTGAAGGCCGTTCTGGCAGAGTATGGGCCGAATGCTTGTCTAATCCGGCTAGCCTGCAAACGCGCTGCCATTCCACTTTTTGTTCACTTTCATGGTTACGACGCTACACGGCTCGTGCGCGAGCGGCCTTGGCCAACCCTTTATCGGCGGCTCTTCAAGGACGCCGCAGGCGTAATCGGTCCGTCCAATTTCATTTCGAAACGACTTATGGAAAGTGGGTGTCCTGACGATAAAATCCATGTTAGCCCCTGCGGCGTCAAAGCAACCTACCCTTCATTATCAAAGAGAGATGAGATATTTTTTCTCGCAGTCGGACGTCTCGTCGACAAGAAAGCACCAATTTTGACTATTCGCGCCTTTGCCCAATTGGCACAAAGAGTTCCCTTGATTAGACTGGAGATGATTGGGGACGGACCGCTCAGAAATCAGTGCTTGGCCGAAGTTGCAAGTCTTGGATTGGCCGGCCGAGTATCACTGCTAGGCGGACAGCCACATAATGTAGTGCTAGGAAAGCTTGCTCGGGCGTTTGCATTTGTCCAACATTCAGTCGAGGCACCTAGTGGGGATTGCGAGGGTCTCCCAGTTGCGATCCTCGAGGCCATGGCCAAAGGCTTGCCAGTGATAAGCACCTTTCACAGCGGCATTCCAGAGGCTGTCGTGCACGAGACTACCGGCCTCCTCGTTGCCGAAGGCAATGTCGACGGTATGGCGCGAGCAATGGAGCGACTGCTCGCAGAGCCGGGTCTTGCAAGTTCGATGGGTGCCGCTGGTCGGAAGCGAGCCCAGACAGAATTCACCCACGAGCGGACGGGCGAGAGATTGCGTCACATCATGAAGCTTGAGGCCTAACCCGTTTCCTTCACCATATCAACCAAGTCGTGGAGATGAGGCATACTCGGGTTTTCTTGGATGAACAAAGGTACTCATGTCGTAAATCAAATGACTCAAAGCATCAGCGTAATCATACCCTGTTTCAATGCCGAAAGCTGGGTCGGTCGAGCAATTGAAAGTGTTTTGATCCAGAAAGAATTGAATCTTGAGATTATCGTAATTGATGATGGATCTACTGATAATAGTCTCGTAGAAATAAGAGATTATGGGTGTTCAATTCAATGGGAAAGCAACGAGAAAAAAGGTGCTTGCGCTGCGCGCAATCGCGGCCTGGAGCTTTCGATGGGCGACTACATCATGTTTCTCGATGCCGATGATTTTCTCAAACCAGGGTGCTTATGCGCCCTTCTAGCAACATTGCAATCGGAAGATGCCGACCTTGCATTTGGGGAGACCGTTGAGGTGCATCCATCTGGCGCCAATGATGCCCGCAAACGCCCAAGGACCAGTCAGGCTGAGGACTTAACAATCGATTGGCTCCGCGGTGCCTACGTCCCACCGTGTGGGATACTTTGGCGGAGGGAGAGCTTGCCCGATGGGGGATGGGATGAGACTCTTCAGAAAAACCAAGATGGCGACCTCATCTTACGAGCTGTGATCGCAGGGGCAAAGCCTGCAACGAGCCTTGAAGCGCGCGCGGTCTATTGGCAGCACTCAGGCACACATCGGATTTCGAACACAGTAAGTGCCCGAAAACTAATGGACGCTTTTAGGGTGATTACACGCGCGCAGAGGTCAATGGAAGAGGTGGGAATGGTTACTGCAAGGATGTCCCATGCTCTGTCCTATGCGACCCATAACCTAGAACGTATGGCCGCGCGCAATGGATTTTTAGATACGCTGAATTTCATGACTGCCCATCGCCGGCTGTCGGGCTGGCCCGCCTATCAGGGAAAAGCGAGCCATGTTGTGTCTAGCATGTTGCTAGGTTTGGAACGTAAGGAACGACTTGCGTCACGGCTCCAACGTAATCGGGTCGCGCCATCTTGAACGTGGCTGGTCATCAATAGTTCATTCCTTGGAATACTGATCTCGTCAAAGCTTCGCTTGAGCTTTGCAAGAATAGTTGGGCTATAGCGTGATAAACAAGGCTATCGTGACGGCCCCAGGTCTTCAATGTGAAATAATTGTCAATTGAAAATATACGTATTCATTTCTTGAGATCAAACAAGCCTCTCGTAGCTAATCCTTGCTAAAAGCAGACCTTGTAGCCCCGGCAACCTAAAGAGTATTTCGTGTCTTCTCCCAAAATCAGTGTGATCACACCGGCTTTCAAACCCGTAAGCATTGCGGCGTACCTCGATAGCTTTGCAGCAAATGCTTCAGCAAGCACACAATGGATTCTCGTAGATGACGGCTCTGGATCGGAGTTTGAAGACGTCTTTTATGAAGCTGCGAGCGTGGGCGTCCAAGTGATCCAGCTTCCGGAAAACAGACGTCAGTCTGCTGCACGGAATGCTGGGCTTGGCGCTGCGCAAGGCGATTGGATCAAATTCCTCGATGTAGACGATCGGATTGACGCGGGACATCTTTCCGCTCTGCTTCGAGCCGCGAAGCCAAACGGACCGATTCCTTTCGCGCCGACGGTGCATCTGTGGCCATCCGGGCGCACTGCCAAAAATGAAACATGGCGAGACGTCAGTAATGACGCCGAAGCACAGCTCGCGCGCCTTCTTACTGCGCCGTTCCTGCACCATTGCGGGGCTCTCTTCCCAAAAGACCTGCTGCGTAGGCTTGGCGGTTACAACGAAAACCTCGTTACAGACGAGGATGGCGATCTCTTGATCCGCCTCCTGCTATCGGGCGCGACGTTTCGGGCGGTGCCGGAAACGCAGTACTTCTACATCCACCATAACTCTGGTCATCGCGTCTCCGC
>JBCCIW010000167.1:0-7312 GCA_039028055.1 Pseudomonadota bacterium
CCGCGCCCGGGAGCTCTATCAGCAGGGCTGCGATGGCGGCAACGCAAAAGGGTGTTCTTATCAAGGCGACCTTGTTTATCGCGGTCTAGGGGGCTCTGAAGATCGAGCTGAAGGCATCCGTCTCCTGCGCGAAGGCTGCGGCGGCGATGACCAATGGGGCTGCAATGAGCTCGCGAAATATGGTGAGTAGCGGGACGGCTGATCCCCTTGCAACGTGTTCTCCTCGAACTCAATTTTCGCCAACCCCAGCGAAACTTGTGCCCGCGGAAGCGGGTAGCTGGGGTCCAGGGCACTAAATCACCCAAACAATATCTGGCCGTTTTTGATCCATGGAAACCCGCTTGCGCGGGTATCGACGGTTATTATCAGACGGCATTCGGTCGCGACCATTTCGCTGTCAAAACAAACGCGAACAGACAACGATCCGGACACACGATTCCTGCTCAAGCGATTGAATCAAATGAGAATTTCCCGATCCCGATCCCGAAATTCCGGACACGATCCGGACACTCCATCCCGAAATCCGGACGGATAGATCGTATTCTATCCCCGGTTTTCGCGCTCACCTGAATTTGAAATCGAGATGCAGCAAGGTGAACATTCGCCGGGGATAGATTTCGCGCAAAACCGCCGATACAACCAATGGGCGAGCGCCAGAGCTCGTAAAAATAAATCAGCATACAGAATAAATATAGTATGTATACAGAAATTAAGGAGAGGTAAATCCTTAAAACTGGTTACTGGCGCATTCGCAAATTCGGTATGACTTTTAAGGTTTGGGTGAGACCGGTAGGGCCGTTTCCACAGTGAAGAGCCACCCGGTACGCCCCATTCACCACCCCGGCATCACGCAGCCTGACCGGGCAGGGCAGGCCGGCTTACCCGGCCGCCATATCGGCACTACCGGAGCAGGTCACGCCCGTGCCACCGAGCCCACAATAGCCGCCGGGGTTCTTGTCGAGGTATTGCTGGTGATACCCCTCCGCATAGTAGTAGTCCGTCGCGGGCGCGATCTCGGTGGTGATCTCGCCGGAATGCCCCGCCGCGCGCAGGGCAGACTGGTAGTCCTGTATGGAAAGCTTCACTGTCAGCATCTGGTCCGGCTTGGTCGTATAGATGGCTGAGCGGTACTGCGTGCCCACATCATTTCCCTGGCGCATGCCCTGGGTCGGATCATGGCCCTCCCAGAACACTTTCAGAATCCCTTCGAGGGAGACGACGGACGGGTCGAACACGACCCGGACCGCCTCGGTATGGCCGGTTCCTCCGGAACAGACCTCCTCATAGGTCGCGTTAGGGGTATGACCACCAGCATAACCCACAGATGTTAACCACACACCGGGGGTCTGCCAGAACAGGCGTTCGGCTCCCCAGAAGCACCCGAGGCCAAGCCACACCTCTTCAAATCCGTCCGGACACGGAGCTTTCAATTCCCGGTCGAAGATCGTATGGCGCTCCGCCGTGGGTATCGAATCTGGACGTCCCTTGAGTGCGTTTGTCGCATCGGGCATTGGCTTGGGTTTGCGGGTAAACAAAACGCTCTCCTCTGTTAACCTGTCGCTGAGATGTAGGTCCGGGGCCGCTCGATGACAATGCCAATCACAAAGCTGTGGGATTCCACGCTTGCGCGGTGAGGGAAGGGGCGTATAACGGCGCGCTTACGGTGAGGTGGCCGAGTGGTCGAAGGCGCACGCCTGGAACGCGTGTAGGCAGGCAACTGTCTCCAGGGTTCGAATCCCTGTCTCACCGCCAGAATTTCCAGCAAATTTAGAGAAGATTAACCGGGTCGGGCGAATTCTGTCGGAAACAAGTGTCAGCCGGAGACATAACCATGCTACGTATGAGCCTCATCGCCGCTGCAGCTATTGGCCTCGCTACCGGAGCCGCCGCAGACGAGTTCACTGCCGTTCAGAACATCGATAAAGTTGTCACCGTGTCCGGTGCGGACGGTACCGTCAGTCTCGATTATCAGTCGGCCGAGCGCGTGGCACCGGGCGATACGCTCTTCTACCACATCGATTACGAGAATGGTGCGGCGGAGCCTGCCGAGAATGTGAAGCTGGTCATGGTGGTACCGGCTGAGGTGAATTACCTTGAAAATACAGCAGATTCCGGGAATTTGGCGGCTGATCTGGAGTTCTCCGCCGACAATGGCAACACCTTCTCCCAGCGCGGCGATGTCCAGGTGCTGAAAGGCGGCGAAACGCAACTCGCATCGGCCGTTGACATCACCCACATACGCTGGACATTCAACGATGCTGTCGCCCCCGGCACCCAGGGCACGGTCAGCTTCAGAGCCACCGTCCGCTAGATCTTTCGGTGCTCCTCACGCCATTTTCGTTTTTTGAATTAGCCTGAGCTTAAACATTTTCTGGTTTTTTCCGCCCATCTGTATTCAGAGAGGGCAACAATTATGGATCGCTTCTTCCGAGACATCGGAGCGGGCTGGCTGGTGAGATGGCTAATGGCTGCTGGAGCAGCTTCTGCGCTAGCTACGACTGCTTATTCACAGGCACCCGCAGACAACAACTTCACAGCTGCTGGTACGTCGGTGGGCAACACGTTCACGCTGGAATACGATGTAAACTCAGTCGCTCAGGATACGATTACTAACGATACAACTGCAGCCGGACCCGGTGTTGACGTCCAAGGTTCTCCCACCACATTCACGGTGGACCGCTTGATCAATCATGTCGTCCAGGAGTTGAATACACCACAAGACGGAATTCCTGGCGGATCCGCCACTCTAACATTCCGCGTGACTAACACGGGTAACGACAACCAGGCCTACTCGCTCGATATCTTCGACGAAGGCGGCAGCGCAACTGACGAACTCGATTTCGTTTACACGCTTTCCTATGTTCCAGTCGACAACGCCGACGCCCCAACGGGCGCATCGGCAGCGATTGACGGCGATACGCCCGAGGCGCAAGCGAATGCATCAGGAACTGAACTGACAGCAGACTTGGCTCCGGATGATAGCATTATCGTCTCCGTCACCGCGGCAGTCCCAGGCAGCGCGGTTGACGCCAATTTCGATAGCCTTCGTCTTGTGGCTCAAGCGCGTCAGCCGAGCACGTTCATTGTAACTGGCGGCGCAACAGGTGACACGGCAACTCAAGGTGATCGTGTTGAAGGTACAACCGATCCAAACGCCATTGATGGCGTTGCTCAGAATGTGCTGGCTGACGGAACAGGTGCCGGAAGCCCGCCAACATCTGTCGATACAGACAACGACGCACTTCATTCGGCCGTTGGTATTGTAAACGTTCTGGTGCAGGCACCGAATTTGGTGGTCCAAAAGGTAGTTGATGTGCTCGCTACCGAGTTTACTGGCGCAGCTTGCGAAACATTTGCAACTGCACCTTCTGGTCCAACTGCGAGCGTGGCAGGAATTCCTGACGGTACTGGCGGAACGTTCACGGAAACTGTTGCAGTTCCATCAGCCCCCATCGCTGTTGGGAACCAGTACACGACGCCCGGCTCTTGCATCGAATATGTAATCCGGGTCCTGAACAGAACTCCAGGTACTACGGGTGTTCCGACAACAACAGCAAGTGGGATCGATATCGTCGACGAACTTCCGGCCGGCGTTCGCTTTGTGAGCGCGCGCGCTGAGGGCTTCGACAACGTTTCTCAGCCGACGCAGGATTCAACGACAGGACTTGTTCCGCCGAACTGCAATCCTTCTGCGACGCCGACACCAATTGTTGAAAATTGTGCCGTGCGATTCAACGGCGGCGAGATGGATAACGATAACAATCTAGCGGCGGTGAGGATTCGTGCTCAAGTTTTCTAGCATTGTCTGAATACAGATTTTGGGGCCCCCGCATTCAAGAAATGCGGGGGCTTCAATACATTTTAAAGCACTGATTTAGCGGAATATTTACCACGATCTGCGACATTGGTGCGACAAGGTGGGGTGGAGACCGGATAACCGGCAGTGCCCCGTATCGCGCCTATAAAAAAATATAAGGGCGCTATGATGGTTGGTGGTTCGAGTGATGGCTTCTGCGAAGAAGCATGCATGGGGCGTATTGTCCTTTCTCTGCCTGTTGATTGGTGTTCTATCCGTCGACGGACGAGCTGCCTTTGCCCAAGATCCAGCGCAAATCGATAATGTTGCAAGCATCTCATTCAATTTGGGGGGTGCCGACTTCACACTTCAAACCAATGTCGCCAGTTTTTCTGTAATCGTTCCAGACTCCACCCCGTCACAAATAGACTTCTTTCGTTTCGCAGAGGGTGCAACGGACGGTATCGTCACGCAGATCAATGGAAGCGAGTTCAGTCCTTCCGGTGCCTTGAATGGCCCGTTCGAGTTCATTGGTGCACCGGTTACGACAAATGGCATGGTTCTGGATCTGTCCGGCGATGTGACACTCGTTACAGCAGAGCGCTTCCTCGCAGGAGAGCTGTTGTTCGTACGAGTGATAGATACCGGTCAAAACCTCGATGACACCATCGTCGAGACTGTCGCAATTACGGTCGCCGCAGACTCTGGCGATGAGGTAACACTTCGCTTGTTCGAGAGCGGGCTTGATACCGGCCAGTTCTTTGCCTATTTACCCTCGACGCGCTCCCAGACCGAACTTAACGATGCCGAGCTAACAACCCCCGGTGAGACCAGCCTTACGGCCCAATACATCGATGCGTTCGACTCGACTGAAGTGTCCGTAGACACGGCCCTGGTCGATCCCTTTGGCCGATTGTTTAATAGCGCCACGGGCGAACTGATTAATGGAGCCACAGTTACAATTGTGGACGCAGATTCCGGTCTGCCAGCGGATGTCTTCGGGGTAGACGGGGTTTCCGAATACCCTTCCACCATCGTTACGGGCAGTGTCGTCACCGACGAGAGCGGATTGGAGTATGCTCTGGCCGAGGGGGAATTCCTTTTCCCTCTCATGCGTCCAGGATTCTATCGACTTATTATAGAACCGCCGGACGATCTCCGCTTTCCTTCCGAGGCATTGCCCGAACAGTTTATAGACCTGCCAAACGCCCCTTTTGAGATCATCGGAGGGTCGTTTGGCGGCGTTTTCGAGGTCCTGGCTACTGGGCCTTTGAACTTTGACGTCCCGCTCGATGATGATGGTGATGTTACGATAATAAAGTCTGCGTCTACGCAGTCAGCGGCTGCGGGTGACTTTGTTGGATATACGGTTCAAATCGAGAATGCGAGACCCTTCCCCATCCGCGCTTTGATTCGAGACAATCTGCCAAGAGGATTTCGACTGAGGGAAGGCACGACACGTTTGAACGGAACACCGGTAGACGACCCCATGATCGCGTCCACGGGTGATAGCCTGCTCTTCGATCTGGGGATGATTCAAGCAAATCAGACAATCAGCCTCAGCTATGTTGCGCTGGTCAGCGCCGGCGCTCAGCTAGGGGAGGCGGTCAACGAAGCTTTCGTGGTCGACGAAGCGGGGGCCCGAATTTCCAATCGAACTGAAGCCGCTGTGTTCGTTCGCGAAGATTTGCTCCGCTCACGCCTGACAATCATTGGTCAAGTCGTTGAAGGCGCTTGCGAACCAACCCAGGAATGGGCGCGGGATCTCCACGATGGTGTGGGTGTCCAGGGCGTTCGCCTCTACCTCGAGACCGGTGATTATGTCGTCACCGACGAAGACGGGCTTTATCACTTTGAGAATGTCCGTCCGGGAACACATGTCATTCAGGTGGACGAAGCGACTCTGCCAAAGGGGTATGAGGCAGTTCTGTGTGAGGAGAACTCACGATATGCGGACAGCGCGACCTCCAAATTCGTCGATACCATAGGCGGCGTAATCTGGCGCGCCAATTTCTACCTGGAGCGCACAGGAGAAGTCGAGGAAGAAGAAGAAGTTGAAGCCTTCAACGATAATACCGAATATCGTCAGTATACGCAGGAATGGTTAGAAGCGCAGGAGCCCGGCATTCGCTGGGTTTATCCAGCTACGGATCGCACGCCATCGGCCAGGAGCGTAAACATCGGCATCCAGCATCACGGCAGCAACCAGGTTGCTTTGACTTTGAATGGGAAGCCGGTTCCGAGCCTCAATTTCACCGGAACGGATGGGACATTCGATGGGCGGATCAGTCTCAGCCGATTCCGCGGTATCAACATAGCATCCGGACGAAACGAGTTTGTTGCCACGGTCTTCGATATGGCTGGGAATACCGTTGAAACCCTTGAAAAAGAAATTTGGTTCGTTACCGAAGTCGAGCAGGTCGCTCTTGTGGATGATCAGTCCATTGTGGTTGCTGATGGTCGGACATATCCTTCTATTGCACTAAAGGTCACCGATGCGGCCGGGCGGCCTCTCCATCGTGGCCGCCAGATCGAAGTGGATGTTGCGGCACCATACTCGCTTCGTGCTGCAAGAGAATTTGAGGACGAGGATCCCATCTCTGCGCAGCTTGCCAATGTAGCGGCAGCATCCGTGGGTGCAGATGGCATCGCTCGGGTTGAGCTTGAGCCGACATTGCAGACCGGATTGGTGAGGCTTCAAGTTCGCCTTGCTGATGGCACGCAGTATCCCATCAATGTCTATCTCGAGCCAGAAAAGCGCGAGTGGATCATCGTTGGTCTCGCAGAAGGCGAGACTGGCCTTGAACTGGCGCGCGGGCCCAGCGATCTTTCCGACACGGATCTGTTCGACGACGGACGGTTGGCCTTCTTCGCGAAAGGTACTGTGCGTGGAGATTGGCTTGTCACGCTGGCGGTCGATACTGCACGAAGGCGCGGTGATGCGGACGGTACGCTCTTCGAGGGCGACATCGATCCGAACGCCTTCTACACGCTTTATGGAGACCGTACGTTCCAGGATCGGGAAGCAGAGTCGCGTTTTCCGCTTTATGTTAAATTGGAGAAGGGCACATTTCAGCTTCTCTTCGGCGATTATGATACCGATCTGGGGGACACGGTGTTGGGTAGATACAATCGCAGGCTTTCTGGCCTGCGTTCTGTATACGAGACAGAAAAAGCCTCGTTCTCAGCCTTTGTGGCTGACACCAATCAAGGCTTCACCCGCGATGAAATCGCGGCTGATGGCACATCTGGTCCTTACATTCTTACATCTGCGCCACTGATAAGGAATTCAGAGCGGATATTCGTGGAAACGCGCAATCGCTTCCGCCCGGACGAGATCCTTTCTGTCGTCAATCTCACGCGTTTCGTCGATTACGACATTGACTTTGATACCGGAGAGGTGATTTTCCGCCGCCCCGTGGATGCTACGGACAATGGGTTCAACCCGAATGTGATCGTCGCCGAGTACGAGGCGTCAAATGCCGTCGAAAGAAGTATAAATGCAGGCGGTCGAGC
>JBCCIW010000168.1:0-7236 GCA_039028055.1 Pseudomonadota bacterium
GCTGATGAGCAGATACACGATCTGCTGAGAGATAATGAAAGCCCGGCGTTGAAGAGCTTCATCCATAGCCTGGCATCGCTTGCTTTTTCCACTTCGGAAGAGGGGGCGGGCGCGTTGCCGGCTTCAATGGTAGGACCATATTTGAATGCCACCCGCTATCCCGAATGGACAGCGCTCAAAGGCGGCGTCTGGTCCTATGTCGAGAAGCTGCTCGAAAAGAGTAAGTTCAGAATCTCCACGGGCATTCAGAACATACGGGTCTCTCGGTCTGCAAATTCGGTCACCGTCCGTGCCCATGGTGAAGCACTCGCCTTCGACGAAGTTGTTATAGCTGCAACACCGGGTCAGGTCCTGAGTATTCTCGATGATCCGAACAATGAGGAACGCCACGTTTTCAGTGCCTGGTCTGATCATTCTTTCAGAACGCGGGCGCATACATCCGACAAGGTTTACGGTCGAATGCGTAGATTGCCACGAACCCCGATGGACTTGTTCGTCGATGGAGTTGGCCGAGGCTTCGGATACAACACCTACATGAACGAGTTCTATGATATCTCCGGCAGGACACCATATTCCTTCAGCTACAATTTAGACGACCGCATTCCGGAAGAAGCTATTCTGCACACTGAAAATCACACCGTTCCAACCTATAATGTCGATTCGACATCAACCGTAGACCGGATCTGGGAAATGAACGGGCGCAATAGCACATGGTTCTGTGGGGCTTATCTCGGCGACGGCCTTCATGAGGGTGCGATCGCATCGGCTGAAAAAGTCGCCAGCTCACTGCAATGCGGCGAACGCGACAGAGTATCAGCCTCGCTCATTGCAGAGTAAACTCGTCTATGAGGTAATTGGTGGATTAAGCCGCTCTTGGTTGATCCACGCCCTGCAACTGTCGGGCAGTGGGGGTACGTGTGCAGGCAGAAATCTGTTGCGGTGGACAGGCTCTCCCTCGGTCTCAGGTGCACTCACGGAGAAAAGCAGCAACCCGCGCCCATTGACCCTTTTCCCGCGATTGAACGTATGTGAAATCGCCAGTGTGCCGTCATCGGCTCCAGCGACAGCAGTTTCCAGCGTGTAAGTCTGGAACAGCTTTAACATCGAGTAGACGTCGAGGTCTGAATACACCTGTTTCAGGCGCAGGTTCTCGCGCTTCAAAATTCCCTGAATGCCTTTCTGGGACATTAGAAGATCAGCTGAAATCTGCATGACGTCAAAGTAGCGCGTATTCGTCATGTGCATGAAAACATCCATATCCGTCGGCCAGACTTTGATCTGTAGAGTATGCGAAAGGGTGTCAGAGCCGTCGCGAACCCGGCCCCGCCAACTTGATTTTCTCAGCGCCATCAACATCGTTTTATGATATCCCATCGAGGGTCCGAAATTCCAGATACGCCTCGTCCGAGTGCGAAACCCTGATTCTGAATCCTGACTACGATTGATTGAGGGCGACGCCTAGCACGGCAAATGACAAAGCAAAAGCGGCGTCTCACAAATGTGAAACGCCGCCTCGCATAGGTCCCATAAGGGGGAGTGGGAACCTAGGCTATATCAAAACGATCTGCGTTCATCACCTTCACCCAGGCGGCAACGAAGTCTTGTTCGAAGCGTTCTTGGGAATCGCTCTGTGCATAGACTTCAGCAATCGAACGGAGGATCGAATTCGAGCCGAATACGAGATCGGCTCGCGTACCTTTATATTTAACGGTACCAGTTGCTCGGTCTTTCGCTTCGAACACTTCATTCGTGTCGTCGCTCGCGGCCCACTCATTATCCATGTCGAGCAAATTGACAAAGAAATCATTGCTCAGTGTTCCAACATTATTGGTTAGAACACCGTGCGAGGACTCACCCGCATTCGCACCAAGAACACGGAGACCACCTACGAGCACGGTCATTTCCGGAGCTGTCAGACCAAGCAGAGCAGCGCGGTCGACGAGCAGGGCTTCTGTCGAGCGCGGATCCGCTGTGTTCTTGTAGTTGCGGAAACCATCGAAGGAAGGTTCCAACACCTCAAAGCTATCCACATCCGTCAGCTCTTGTGTCGTATCCGTGCGACCGGGTGTGAAGGGGACGCTTACACGGCCACCTGATGCTTTCTCGATCGCTGCAGATCCAGCGAGAACAATAAGATCGGCAAGGGATACCTGTGTCCCGCTCTCGTTGAATTCCGCTTGGACGCTTTCGAGTGCTGCGATCACGTTGGCAACGCCCGACGACGTGTTGATGTCCCAATCCTTCTGTGGTGCCAGACGAATACGTGCGCCGTTGCCACCACCACGTAAATCGCTGTTGCGGAACGTGGAGGCGGAGGCCCATGCGGTGTTGACCAGCTGAGAAACTGAGATACCCGTAGCGAGAATCTTGTCTTTCAGCTCTGCGATCTCGGCATCATTCACAACCGGACCCTCATAGGCTGGAACAGGATCCTGCCAGATCAGTTCTTCCTCAGGAACTTCCTCGCCGATATAGCGCGCCTTTGGCCCCATATCGCGGTGAGTCAGCTTGTACCAAGCCCGTGCATAGGCGTCTGCAAACTCGTCTGGATTGTCCAGGAAGTGCTGTGAGATTTTCGCATAGTCCGGGAACATTTTGAGAGCCATATCCGCCGTCGTCATCATCAGACGCTGAGTTTTGGACGGATCGTGCGCCATCGGCGCTTCCGGTGCTCCTTGTCCTGGCTTCGGCGTCCATTGGACATGGCCGGAACCACTTTTCGTCTTCTCCCACTCATATCCGAGCAGCACTTCGAAATATTCCATGTTCCAGGTCGTCGGGCTTGGTGTCCATGCGCCTTCGAAACCGGATGTCGTTGTATCGTCGCCCTTGCCGCTGCCGTGGCTATTCATCCAGCCAAAGCCCATATTCTCGATTGATGCGCCCTCTGGCTCTGTACCAACGAGATCTTCGGATGCCGCACCGTGGCCCTTGCCGAACGTGTGCCCGCCAGCAACCAGAGCGACCGTTTCATAGTCGTTCATTGCCATACGCGCGAAGGTCACGCGGATATCGTGGCCGTGAGCGACGGGATCTGGAACCGCATCCGGTCCTTCAGGGTTTACATAGATCAGTCCCATCATCACCGCACCGAGCGGTGTGTCGAGCTTGTAAGCGTCGGCATCACCCTCATAGGAGCGCTGACCTGAATAACGGCTATTTGGATTGCCTGACGCCGCCAGCCACTCCGTCTCCGGACCCCAATAGATGTCTTCTTCAGGCTCGAATACGTCTTCGCGTCCGCCTGCGAAGCCAAAGGTCTTGAACCCGCAGACTTCCATCCCGACATTCCCTGCGAGGATCATCAAATCCGCCCAGGAGATCTTGTTGCCGTATTTCTGCTTGATCGGCCAGAGGAGACGGCGGGCTTTATCCAGGTTTCCATTATCCGGCCACGAGTTAAGTGGCGCGAAACGTTGCGATCCACTGCGCGCACCGCCGCGTCCGTCATAGGTTCTATATGTACCGGCACTGTGCCAAGCCATACGCACGAATAGACCAACATAGTTGCCATAGTCCGCAGGCCACCAGTCCTGACTATCAGTCATCAGGTCCCGCAGATCCTGTTTCAGCGCTTGGTAGTCTATGCTCTTGAAGGCCTCTGCGTAATCGAAGTCAGCTTGGAGTGGTCGAGTTTGCGGTGCATTCTGATTGAGCACCTTCAGATTGAGCTGCTCGGGCCACCACTTATTGTTTGCGATGTTACCAGAAGGCAGGCTTCCATGAATAACTGGACACTTCCCAACCGGGCGATCTGATCCATCCATAAGTCTCTCCTATCAATGTGGCACTAGCCAGCCACACGGAGGAATTAGAGCCGACAAAAATATCAATCAAATTGATTTTAATCCGGTTATGTATAGAAAAATTCAATACCTAAGAAAAACAAGGCATACCGGAGATCAAGGGCTGAGAGTGCGACTAGTTCGCAGATAAAACTTTGGTTTTGTTACGAATTTGCAGCCAAGCGATCATGTTGATTCCGGCAAGAATTGCGAGAACTCCGTACATTGCTGTCCCAGATGATTCGCCGGCAAGTCCGATTGGTGAGAAGCAAACATACAGTGCCACAACCAGTGAAAGAAGCGTGATCGCAACCGGTCTGGCGAACCGCCACGGCGTCAAATCGACGATCTCTTTCCGCTCGAATGTCCAGGGCGTTGGACGCGGCGCTAACCTGCCTGCGAGGAGCATAATCCCGACTTCCATAGCGAACAGAATTGCATAGACATGGAGGAAGTGAATTGTGATGTCTTCAGGATAGAACTGCACGAGCAATCGGTATGCTCCATAGGCAAGGATATGAAAGCCAATCACGAGCTTTGCACCTATCGCTGGCGTATATCGGGTAAAGAGCCCGACGAGGACAATCGCGATGATTGGGATATTGTAGAAGCCGGTGAAAATCCGGATGATCTGCCACAGGCCTTCGGGCGCAAACCATAATAGCGGCGCGACGAAGAAGGAGAACAGCGCGATGATGACACTCGCAATCATCGCAACACGGACCGCTTCCTTGTCTCCGACACTGCCACCCCTGAGCGGCGTGTAAATATCGAGGGTGAACATCGTTGCTGCACTGTTCAGCAAGGAGTTGAATGACGAGAAGACCGCTCCGAACAACACCGCCAGAAAGAAGCCCATCATCCAGATCGGAAACACATCACGGATAAGGGCCGGGTAGGCCTCGTCAATGCTCGTCAGCCCGGGTCCATAGAGATGGAAGGCGATCACACCGGGGATCATCATGAACAGCGGCACCAGTAATTTGAAGAAGCCGGAAAAGAGGACACCCTTCTGGCCCTCGGCAAGATTCCGCGCCGCGAGTGTCCGCTGGATCACATATTGGTTCGTGCACCAATAAAAGAGATTGGCGAAAATCATGCCGGTGAACAGCGTTCCGAAGGGGGTGGGCGCGGTCTCGTCACCTATCGCATTCAGCTTCTCCGGATGCTCCGTGAGAATTGTCGATAACCCACCAAAGAAATCACCCTGCCCAAGAGCGATCAAACCGAGCACCGGAACCAGAACCCCGACAATCAAAAGCCCGACCCCGTTCAAAGTATCCGACACGGCGACAGCCTTCAGCCCACCGAACACAGCGTAGATCGCGCCAATAAACCCGATCGTCAGCACCGTGATCACCAGCGCCTGAAACTGCGTCACGCCCAAAAGCGTCGGCACGTCGAACAGCTTGATCACGGCGATTGAGCCGGAATAGAGCACCGACGGGATCGTCACTAGCCCATAGCCGAGCATGAAGAGCAGCACAGACATTCGCTGCACATCCTCGTCGAACCGCCCGCGCAGGAACTCCGGCAGCGTCGTGAACGCGCCCGCGAGATATCGCGGCAGGAAGATCATCGCCATGGCGACGGTGGAGATCGCTGCCGTCACCTCCCAGGCCATGGAAGAAAGATTGAACCCATAGGCCGAGCCGTTAAGCCCGATCAGCTGCTCGGCCGAGAGATTGGTGAGAAGCAGCGACCCGGCAATAAAGATCCCGCCGAGATTGCGACCAGCTAGAAAGTATCCGTCTTTCGAATCTGTCTCGCCGCGCGTGTAGTAGTAGGCGACCATGGCAACAAGCGCCATGAATGCCACACAGCTTCCCAGTGTCAGCGACAGCTCTGCCCCGGTCACGTTTCCCTCGCTCTGTTCTTTGCAAGAAACACTAATGCCTGACATTGAAAATACCAGAGCCGAGATGTGAGAGGCCGCCGGTATTGTGGCCGCAACCCAAACTTAAGAGGCCTCTTGGCTTCTCTGGCGGCGCTTCAATCCGATACGACATAATGAGCAATATGGGACACGCCAGGCGGTCCTGTTCCGAGCTACTAAGGATGCAGAACGGAGAACCAAGATGGCTCAATCAAATTACACACTGAACTGCATAGAAAGGGCGGTGGAGTTTATGTCCAAAGAAACTCACGACGGCCGAACCCCCCAACTCGAGACCGTTGCTGACGCAGCTGGACTCTCGAAATTTCACTTCAACCGCATCTACAAGCTGGCAACCGGAGAAACACCGCAGGAGACCCTCACGCGCTTTCGATTGGCTCAGGCCGCCGAACGCCTTCGCGATCCCGATGTCTCGATAACAGACGCGGCGTTCTCGGCCGGATACGGATCCAGCCAGGCCTTTGCAAAAGCGCTGAAGCGGGTCCTCTCGACATCTGCCAGTTCGATGCGCGGCGATGCCGACCGGCTTGCAGCCGCGATTGAAACACTCGTCGCGCCGCAGCCGCCCGAAGATGCTGACCAGTCTGACCTTGTCGTTGAGATCGCACAGATTGAACCGTTCAAGGCCATCGCTCTTCGCACTGACGGAACGTATCCTTCGCTCAACGCCACCTATTGGGCGCTGTTTGAAGCGGCCGGTGATCCGTCGGCGGTGCAGGCCATACTCGGCCGCCCCTATGGCGGAATCCGCCCGGATGAGACCGACACGCTACGATTCGACTGTGCCCTGAAACTCAGCGAAGAACCCGATCACCTTCCCGATGGCATTATCGAGACAGAGGTTGAGGGAGGAGTTTATCTGTTGACCAGGCATGTCGGCTCCTACGACCAACTGCCTGATGCCGTGGACCGCCTTTATCTAACGGCGCTGTCGCAATCAGATCTGCGGATTTCCGATGAGCCGTTGCTCTTTCATTATCTCGATGATCCCGAAACGACCGCCGAAGCTGAGCTTCGCACAGACCTCTATCTTCCTTTCAATCTTTAACTCCAGGGAACAGACCCATGAATATTCGTAACACAATTATCGCGGGCACACTCGCCATTACCGTCAGTCAAGGGGCCTCGGCCGACACATCTAGACGGGACTTCGTGGACGCCATGTTCGAGGCCTTCAATGCCCATGATGTGGAGAAGCTGAAGACGTTCTACTCAGAGGATGCGGTCGTCTACTCTCCGGAAAGTTGCGAACCAACTGTAGGCCGGGAGGCGATCGGCGCTTCGTATGCCGAGATGTTCGCGCAAATTCCAGATGTGCAAGACCACTTGGAAGTTGTTGTTTCAGATGGAGACAAGACCGCAATCATCTTTACGGCGTCTAGCGAAGCGCCGGGCGCCGAGTTTCAGCTGCCTATATCGGCGTTCCTCACAATCGAAGATGGTCTGGTTGTCGAGGATCGTGTCTTCTTCAATTCAGATCTCGAACTCGACTGCGGACAATAGCAGCCGTCTTGAGAGCGAGCTGGAAGAGTAGGATCTCGACCAGCTCGCAAA
>JBCCIW010000169.1:0-7224 GCA_039028055.1 Pseudomonadota bacterium
CCGTTCAATCGGTTCATTCAGCGCCCGGACTCCTTTGAAGACTTTCTTCTCGACCTGATGCCGGGACAGGAAAGCTCAGCCCGCGCAGTCGCCTAACTGGCTTCACCTGAAAACACACTTGCCCGCCGGTCGCTTTCACGCCACACCGGCGGGCAATGTTGTTTTGTAGTCCCAAGTCCCCAAAAATTCCAAGCGCGACGCCCATTTCACTCCCGGCCCAGGGGAGCGCGTAACTTATGCGGACACCGCTTGAAGCCTATGAGGCGATGATCGCCTCGGGCGATATTCAGCCCGATGACGCCCAACGCGCAATCATGACGCGGCTCGAGGAAGTGGCTAGCGGCTTTCAGCAGCGCCGAACTTTCTTCCGCAAGGCCAAGCCTCCGCGGGGGCTATATGTCTGGGGAGGCGTCGGGCGTGGGAAATCAATGCTGATGGATCTGTTTTTCGACACGGTCCAACTCACAGAAAAACGCAGAATCCATTTTCACGCCTTTATGCAGGAAACCCAGGGATTTCTCACCTATTGGAGGGGATTGTCGCCTGCCGAAAAGCGCAAGTCGCAATGGCGCGTGCCCTCAGCGGGGGACGATCCGATAGCCCCTGCCGCAGAGAAGATTGCAGCCGGCGCGAAACTTCTCTGCTTCGACGAATTTCAAGTGACTCAAATCGCCGATGCCATGATCCTGAGTCGGCTATTTGACGGGTTGTTCCAGCGCGGGGTTACCGTCGTTGTCACATCGAACCGTCCGCCCAGGGATCTTTATCTGCATGGTATCAATCGAGACCTGTTTCTTCCATTTATCGACAAACTGACTGCGAATTGTGAAATTGTAGAAATCGTATCGGACCGTGACTATAGACTGGCGCGGCTGACGGAGGCTCCTCTGTGGCACTCCCCTCTTGGAAGTGCAGCGCAAAGCGAAATGAACCGCATATGGGACCGCATGACGCCGGGTGCCGAAACTTTATCCTGCGAGATAGACGTGGGCGGGCGACTGCTGAAAGTTCCGCGAGCGGCGGCCGGATGTGCTCGGTTCTCCTTTGATGATCTCTGCGCGCAACCGCTGGGACCGGCAGACTATCTGGCGATTGCCGCGCAATTTCATACGGTGCTGATTGACGGCATTCCGGAGCTCACACCGGAAAAGAAAAATGAGGCCGCGCGATTCGTGACGCTCATCGACGCCTTGTATGAAGCGAAAACAAATCTCGTCGCCAGCGCAGCGGCAGAACCAGATGATCTCTATCCTTCTGGAGACGGGTCATTCGAGTTTCAACGGACGGCGAGTCGGTTGCATGAAATGCGCTCCAACGAATATCTGGGTGCTGAGCACGCCGCTACGCTTAGCGGAGAGGAAAGCTGAAAAGATGACAGTTGCTAACTTATCAGCAGAGATTGCGCCGGGATTCGAGCCTGTGCTTGAGGCTTTTGAAGAGAACTTCGCAGCTGAAGGAGAACTCGGGGCCGGGTTCGCGGTGTGGTTGGACGGCGAGCTTCTCGTGAACATCACCGGCGGGTATGTGGATCGAAAACAGTCCCGCCCCTGGTCACCGGAAACGATCGTCCCAGTCTATTCGGTTACCAAGGGCGTATCGGCCATCATTGCCGCCATGTTGGTTGATCAAGGTCTGCTCGACTATAACACCCCGGTCAGCGAATACTGGCCGGAATTTTCAGCACACGGAAAAGGTGACGTGACTGTTGGACAAGCGTTGTCGCACCAGGCAGGCATCCCCGGATTCGTGGAGCCGATTGATCCCGGCCTATGGCTGGACCCACCCGCGCTTTGTCCGCGGCTAGCCGACGAACCACCCCAATGGTCTCCTGGCGAGGGCACTGGATACCACCCCCTGACCTGGGGCTATTTGGTCGGTGAACTTGTGCAACGCGTGGCAGGCAAAAGCCTTGGTACAATCCTAAAAGAAAATGTCTGTGATCCGTTCAGGATCGATTTCCAGATCGGCACACCAGAGGCCGACCATGATCGGGCCGCTGAAATAAAGCGACCGACGGCTCTGCCAGACCTTGGTGAGCTTAATGACTTCAAGCGCAGCGCTTTTCTGACAAAATGGGCGACTCCGGATCGCGGAGGGGCGGCGTGGCGAGAAATTGAAATTCCATCTGCGAACGGGCATGGGACTGCGGCGGCTGTAGCGAAATTGTATTCCATCTATGCCCATGACGGGCTGCTCGATGGGAAATCGCTCTTCAGCGCGGAAACCGCCAGCGCGCTTACCCGGTCGCGGGTTAGTGGACCGGATCGTGTGCTGCCATTCGACCTGTCGTTCGGGGCCGGGATCATGCGGAATACCAATCTGGCGTTTGGCCCAAACCTGAACACGCTTGGTCATGCGGGCTGGGGTGGAGCGGCGGCCATGGGCGACCCAGACAGAGGTTTGTCCGCCGCCTATGTTATGAACAAGCAGTCGAACATCTTACTAGGTGATCCTCGGTCGAAACGTCTCTTTGCCAGTGTTTACAGCTGTCTCTAGGGTTAATTTGACACACCGGAGCGGCGTGTTTCAGCTAGGGACACGCGTGACAGGCGAAAATGGCACAGAGTTTGTATCTGATTAGGCAGAGGCAAACTCCCCTCTTACTCAGATCACTCCATCTTGCCCCGGCCCGTGAAGCGCCGGGGTTTCTTTTTGTTTGCCTATTCTGCGGGTTGCGGCGATCGTCGCCGGGAGTCTGTGCGCCAGCCATCGAAGGTGAAAACGACCAGGGCAAGCCAGATACAGGCAAAGGCCGCTGCATGCGTCCAGCTGAAGGCCTCCCCATAGGCGAGACCGAGCAGGAACTGCATCGTCGGGCCGATGTACTGCATCATGCCAATCGTAGAAAGGCGAAGACGTTTGGCAGAGAGCGCAAATAATATGAGCGGGACCGCGGTGACCGGACCACCGGCGATAAGCAAAAGCGTATCTACGGAGCTTTGTCCTGAAACGGATATCCCCGACAGGCCGAGCTGGGTGAGCCAGAAGCCTGCAAGTGGAAACAGGATGGCGGCCTCGACCACGAAGCCCGCACGGCTGTCGACGGGTACCTGCTTTCGGATCACGGAATAAAAGGCGAAGGTGCAACAAAGGAAGAGCCCCGCCCAGGGTACCCGACCGAGGGCAATCGCCATTATGGCAACGCCGATCGCGGCGATTCCCACCGCACTCCACTGCCCCTTTGTCAGACGTTCGGACAAGAAGGCTGCTCCGATGACGACGTTGAGCAGCGGGTTCAAATAATAGCCGAGGCTTGCCTCAAGAACGCGGTCAACCGAGACCGCCCATATGTAAACGAGCCAGTTACAGGCAATCAGGACGGCCGATAGTGCCAGCCAGCCGAGATGCTCCCTTTTGAGTGCGGACTTCAATGCTGGCCACTGGCGAGCGATCAGCAAGAAAAACAGTCCTGTCGGCAAAGACCAGAGAATTCGGTGCACCAGTATCAGATCGGCTGGAAGGTGATCGATGGACTTGATGTAGACCGGCATCATCCCCCAAAGGAGGTAGGCTCCGAAGCCAGTGATAAATCCTAGTCGAACGTCCTGTGACATGGGCTGGCGCTTAGCAGGGAGCGGGAGTGCCCGCCAGCGGTATTTTCTCAAGCACGGATGAGATGCGCTAAACCCTATTGAGTTTCTCGTGGGGTTCGGGCGGAAGTGCCACCCGAACAACATCCCCGGGCCTGACATCTCCACCCATCAGCACAACACCCATAATCCCAGATTTGCGGATCAAGTCGCCCTCAGTTGACCGATCAAGGACCGCCTGGGTGAGGCCATCCTGATAGTCGTTCAACTGTCTGCAGGGATTACGGAGCCCCGTGACTTCGACGATAGCGCTCTCACCAATATTGAGCTTCGTTCCGCGGGGCAGACCGAGCAGGTCGATCCCACGCGTGGTTATGTTCTCCCCCATGACGCCTGGTCCGACACTGAAACCTTTCTCCACGAGTTCGTCATGCAGCTCGCTGTGGATCAAGTGCACTTGCCGCAGATTGGGCTGTGTCGGATCTGCCTTAACGCGGGAGCGATGCTTGACGAGTTTTCCAGCATGGGCGTCTCCGTCAACGCCAATGCCTTCGATCAATTCGATATGTTCGCAGGTTGGTTTGGAGAAGATGTGGTCACTGCTGCGAGCGACGGCGACGACCCTCCCCTCTTCCATTTCTCAAGCAGCTTCGATGGCATCAGGTTTCAGGACGCCGCGATTCATAAGCTCTTCCGCGATCTGGACAGCATTGAGAGCCGCACCCTTTCGGAGATTGTCGGAGACGACCCAGAAGGCAAGGCCATTTTCAACCGTCTCATCGCGGCGGACGCGCGACACATAGGTCGCCCACTCACCGACACAGTCCACTGGCGTGATGTATTGCTCTTCTTCCGGATTATCGACCAACATCAGGCCGGGGCTTTCGCGCAGGATCTTACGGGCCGAGCCCGGTGTGATCGGGTTTTGGAACTCCACATGGACCGCTTCCGAGTGACCGACGAAGACGGGAACACGGACACATGTAGCAGACACTTTGATATCCGGATCGAGCATCTTGTGGGTCTCGTCGACAATTTTCTGCTCTTCTGTTGTATACCCTCCCGGCAGGAAGTCTCCGCCGTGAGGGATAACATTGAAGGCGATCTGCTTCGGATAGATTTCCGGCGTGATCGGATCATTGACATAGATGCCCTTAGTCTGGTTCCAGAGTTCATCCATGGCGTCCTTACCGGTTCCGGATACGGACTGATAGGTGTCTACGATCACACGTTTGATCTTCGCCGCCTCGTGTAAGGGCTTTAGCGCGACCAGTAGCTGCGCCGTGGAGCAATTCGGATTGGCGATAATGTTCTTCTTCGCATAATCCATGATCGCGTCGGAGTTCACTTCAGGAATGATCAGCGGGACATCAGGGTCCATGCGCCAGGCAGAAGAGTTATCGATGACGATACATCCAGCCGCAGCGATTTTCGGGCTCCATTCTTTCGAGACTTTGCCGCCCGCGGACATCAGAGCCACGTCGGCCTGGGAGAAGTCGAAGTCCTCGAGGTCCTGGCATTTCAGCGTGTCGTCGCCATAACTCACCTCCCGGCCAACCGACCGGCGAGAGGCGATGGCGAACACTTCCGTCGCAGGAAAACCGCGCTCGTCGAGAATGTTCAGAAGTTCCTGACCGACATTGCCCGTGGCACCAACAATCGCAATTCGAATGGCCATGGTAGACATCTCCGCTAGAATCCATCGAGTATCTGTTTACAGAACAGATTTGAGGGCGCGTCATACGCCCAATTGGTAAAGAGTGCAAAACCCTGTTAGCCAAAAGATCTAGGCATTAAAATGTCGACAGAAACTGAACGCGCTGGAGATCCAATGGCCTTCGATGATCACATCGTCAGCCGATACATCGCTTGCTATAATGATCGCGATATTGAAGGCATGCTCGCCTGCGTGACCGAAGACGTCGTTTTCGAGAATATCTCCAACACCGGGCAGTCTATGCGCCTGGAAGGTCGCGATGCCATGGAAGAGGTTGCGAGGCTCTCCGGGAATGCCTTCTCCTATCGGCGTCAGCAGCTGCTCAATTTCCTGGAGGCCGGTAACAAGGCGTCAGCCGAGATCATCTTCGAAGGCAAAGCTGCCGTCGATCTCCCAAACGGCGTGAAGGCAGGTGAGATGATTGAAGTGCGCGGTGCGAGCTTTTTCGAGCTGCGCGGCGGACTTTTGTGCCGGATCGCCGATTACAGCTGATCGCAAAAGTACCGATCCACCGAGACATAGCTGATCGTTGACACACAGCTATTCTCGTTTCCAAATCCGCATTCAAAGAGAGTATTGAATGATACTTGAGGATTGCAATGAGTATTAAGCGCGTCGCCACTTACGCCTTTTCCATCGGCCTTGCTGTCATTCTCGTCTTGGCAGCGGCGGTATTCTTCTGGCTTCAGACAACCCTGCCCGACTACGAAAAGACAGTTCATAGCGAGAATATCGGCAACGACATTACGATCATCCGCGACAGCAATGGTGTGCCCCATATCGAGGCAGAGACCTTTGTCGATGCGGCCTTCGCGATGGGATACGTTCAGGCACAGGACAGGCTTTGGCAAATGGAGATGATGCGCCGCGCAGTCCAGGGGCGCACAGCTGAGGTGTTCGGTGAAGACCTTCTCAGCACCGACATCGCGTATCGGGTGCATTCGGCGCTGCCGCGTGTTGCGCGAAAAACTCTTCCAAGAATTGATCCCGATACGCAGCTTATTTTTCAGGCGTTCGCCGACGGTGTGAATCTCGCGATCGAAAGTGGTGAAGGCACTTCGTCACCAGAATGGGCACTGCTCGGCGTAAGCCCGAATCCGTGGACAGCTGGCGACGCAAACAACTTCATGACTATAAACTCCGAAACGGCTACCGATGGCGAGCGCGAGCTGTTCCTGCTGGAAGTGGAAGAGGCTCTGAATGAGGATTCAGCTGAGCTCGTGCTCCGCGGATTGCCCGAAACTTTTCCGACACTTTATAGAGATTTTCGTCCAGCCTTGGGCGAAAGCCCTCAGGACCCTTCCACGAAGGGTATGCCTGATGCGGCGGACAGGGGCGGCACCAACTTCTTCATCGTCGGGCCGTCAAAATCCATGACTGGCAAACCCATCCTCGCCGTCGATCCACATCTCCCGACACATGCGCCTGCCCCTGTCTATCCTCTGACAATTACCTTGCCTGATGATTTCATCGCCGGTGCTGCATGGGTTGGCACGCCATCCATTCCTTTTGGCCAAAACAGAAGCATTGCCTGGGGGATGACGCATCTCTACGCCGATACACTCGACTACGTTATAGAAAAGGTGGACCCCCAAAATCCGGAAAACTATCTGGCGGTGGACGGGTCACGCCCGTTCGAACTGGAGGAGGTCTCGATACCGGTGAAAGGTGGGCCAGACAGGAAGATCACCATCAGGAGCACCCATAATGGTATCGTCGTGAGCGATCCGATTCCTGGAGAAGACGCCGAAGCGGGTGGAGAGCTTTCCAACGACTTCTCGATTGTCGAGGAGGTTTATGGTCCCGGCCACGTGGTTGCACGCAGGCATGTCGCCGTGGAAGTGGGCCAGACCACGATCCAGGCCACCGTAAAAATGAGCAGAGCCCATTCCTGGGAGGAGTTTCGGGCGGCGTTGCGAGACTATGAATGGACCAACAATGTTGCCTTTGCCGATACTGAGGGAAACATCGGTGTTC
>JBCCIW010000170.1:0-7162 GCA_039028055.1 Pseudomonadota bacterium
AGATGCTTATCAACCGCTATTGGATGAGGAATCCGACAATCTGCTTGATGAGGACGCGATTGTTCGGGAGGCCGTGCGTGCGACTGAGGAAGACGGGATCGTGTTTCTCGACGAGATTGACAAGGTCGCTGCGAAATCGGGGCGGGGAGGGGCAGATGTCAGCCGCGAGGGCGTGCAGCGCGATTTGCTTCCACTGATCGAAGGTACAACGGTTTCCACCAAGCGCGGGCCGGTCAAAACAGATCATATTCTCTTTATTGCCTCAGGCGCTTTCCACGTGTCCAAACCGTCCGACCTCTTGCCGGAACTTCAGGGACGATTGCCCATTCGCGTTGAACTCTCTGCGCTCAGCCGGGACGATATGCGGCGCATACTGGTGGAACCGGAAGCGAGCCTTATCCGTCAGCATCAGGCTTTGATGGACGCAGAAGGCGTATCTCTCAGCTTTGAAGAAGATGCGATTGATGCGCTGGCTGACCTCGCCGTTAAAGTAAATGATACCATCGAGAACATTGGCGCGCGTCGGCTTCAGACTGTGCTCGAGCGGTTGCTCGATGAACTTTCTTTCGAAGCACCAGACAAGGCGGGAGAGACCGTTACGATTTCCGCTGCCGACGTCGCGGATAAGGTGGCTGGACTGGCTGGGGATGCCGATATGTCCAAATTTATCCTCTAGGCGGTCTTGCGTCTGAGGGGGCGGTGACGCTTTCCCCAATTGAACAGTTCTCGCAGTACGGGTTCCAGCGTCCGGCCTGTTTCGGATAGTCTGTAATCGTATCGCCCGCGGGCATATTCTTCCTTAATGAGGATACCTTGTTCGACCAGGCGGTTCAGTCTGTCTGTCAGAACGTGGCGCGTGATATCGAGACTGCTCTGGAATTGCTGAAAGCGAGATATGCCCAGAAAGCAGTCGCGGATGATTAGCAGTGTCCACCGATCCCCAATGACCGACAATGATCGGGCAACGGGGCAGATGTCATTCTCGAGATTTGACCACTTCATACTTCCTTTATTACGTCAGATTGTTAAAAGTTTCAAAAAGGAACTTCCTGTGTCGGAGGCAACTCGTCAAATAAGTCTAGAAAAGGAACTGATATGGCCGCTTCTTTTGAGTTTTTCTACGATTACACCAGCCCTACGGCGTATATCGGGGATTATGCTGCCCGCGAGCTCGCAGAATGCACCGGTGCGGAGATGATCTATCGGCCAATGTTCCTCGGCGGCGTTATGCAGGCTACCGGCAACCGTCCTCCGGGCATGGTGGAGGCCAAGGCGAGATATATGTCGATGGACGTTCCCCGCTGTGCCGCCCGCTACGGCCTGACATACCAATTCAATCCGGCATTTCCCATGAAAACGCTTCCGATCCTTCGTGCCACTATCGGGCTTGAAGATGATCCGGAGACCATGGCTAGATTTCGCGACGCGTGCTGGGCGCGGATATGGGGAGAAGAGGGGCCGAAGGATCTCGGCCAGCCCGAGGAGATCGTCGATCTATGTGCTGCGCTCGACCTCCATCCCGAGAGAGTTCTAGCAATGGGAAAAGACGAAGACCTGAAGGCTAAACTCGCCGCAAACACAGAAGAAGCCATAGAGCGCGGTGCGTTCGGCGCGCCGACATATTTCGTAGGAGACGAAATGTTCTTCGGGCATGACCGACTTGACTACGCCGAGGAACGACTGGGCTAGCCCGCCAGGAGGTCCAGCTTTCCAAAGTGCTCGGCAAGCAGATAATAGAACGTCACGCGGGATTTGTTTCCCCCCTCTGACTGCATCTTTTCGCAAATCGCCTGTATGGCGGCATCGAGCTCATCGTTGGTCTGCGAGAGGCCGAGTTTGCTGCGGCACCATTTGTCCCGCACACGCTGCAGTTCAGTTTCATCCGAGCATGAGACGAGCGAGCTGTCCCGGTTTCGTAGGGCTATACCCAGATGTCCGACAATTTTCTCGGCAGCGGCCTGATTGTATCCACTCGAATACTTTTTGACATTTTCTGCGTATTGAGACGCGTCCGCCATTATTATTCCTCCCACATATCTTCTGCACACTAAGGGTCGAAATTCCCTATGGAATTTGGATATGCGCGAAGACTACAGGCGGACGATTGCAAGTCAATTTCACCACTGCTTTAAGGGCATGGCGACCTGTAAATGGCATTCAGGTTGTCAATTCCGGACTCCAGTTCCTCGCTCCACGGTAGATCGAAAGCGTCTATGCAGGTTTCCAGCTGTTCCATCGTCGTCGCTCCGATAATGGTGGATGTCGTGAACTGTCTCGTGTCGCAGAAACGGATCGCCAAGTGTGTGGGGTCGATGTCTCGTTCCGCTGCGAAGTCCAGATGCGCATTGATGGCGTCTTCTGCGCCCGTGCCTTCATATCTCTGGAGTCTGTCGAAGAGCTGCTTGCGGGAGCCCTTGGGGAGCGCTCCGCCGCGGTACTTTCCCGTTAAGTAGCCCTGGGCAAGCGGTGAGTAGGCGAGGAGGCCGACATCCTCGCGGATTGCTACCTCATCGAGACCCTCTTCGAATTTGCGAGAGACCAGATTGTATACATTCTGGATGGATTGCATTCGTGGCAAACCGCGGGCGTCACTTTCGGCGAGGAACCGCATCACGCCGAAAGATGTTTCATTCGATATGCCCAGATGGCGAATGCGTCCTGCCTCCACGTGGCGGTTCAAATGACCAAGAATGTCCTCGAAGGGTTCATAGGCGTGTGCATAAGACTTCTTGTCCATCTTGCCGCCGAACAGGCCAACGGGTCGGTCCGGCCAGTGGAGCTGGTAGAGATCGATGTAATCGGTCTGAAGGCGTTTCAGGCTCTTCTCCACCGCTTCATCAATCTGTTCGCGCGTTTGCCGCGTCCATTCTACCTCGCTGTCGCGTGTCCAGAGCATTTTCGACAGCCCGGCTATTTTTGTTGCTAGCACCACATCCTGCCTGCGACCTGTTTTCTGGAACCAGGTACCGATGATGCGCTCTGTATTGCCCTGAGTTTTTGGATCGGGCGGGACCGAATACATCTCCGCGGTGTCCCAAAATGATACACCCCTGTCTAAGGCATAATCCATTTGGGCATGGCCCTCATCCTCGGTGTTCTGAGTGCCCCATGTCATGGTTCCGAGGCAGCAATTAGTGACATCTATGCCTGAGCGTCCGAGCGGGCGTGTTTCAATAGCCATTCATTAAGTCTTTCTAGTCGGTATTTTCGATAATGTAACGCGTCGATTCGCCCGTGGTTGTACGGTTTTCCTTGCGAAACGGGGGGAAAGCGACAATATTAGTTTCCAACGGCCCCGGCGAGTGGGGTCTTCATTATCAAGGGATACTGAACATATGAACGATTTCAACCGACAATACGGCGCTATCCCCGGACGGGCGATGGACATGTCGACCGATGCCGGGTTGAGAGCCTTCATGCTTGGCGTCTACAACAAGCTGGCGCTAGGTATTGCGCTGGCAGGCATTCTTGCTTTCGTGGCGGGCACTGTGCCGGTGGTTTCGCAGCTGGTTTTTGGCACGCCTCTCTTCTTCGTTGTCCAGTGGGGACCAATTGCCCTGCTCGTTGGCTCGATGTTTTTCATGAAAAATCCATCGCCGACTGGGACTGCGGTGCTTTACTGGTCGATTGTGACCCTGCTCGGGCTTGGTCTCGGTATCTGGGTGGCTATGGCTGAGTCCGCGACTGGATTTTCAACCCGGGGCGGCATCGGTGGTTCACTCACCTATGTGACGATTGCTAAAGCGTTCTTCATCACTGCTTCTGCCTTTGGTGCACTTTCGCTCTTCGGCTATACAACAAAGCGGAACCTCGGCGGTATTGGCAATTTCGCCATCATGGCGATCTGGGGCGTACTTGCGCTATCACTTCTCAATTTCATCCTTCCACCGTCCAGCACGTTTGAATGGCTGATTATGGGTGCGGTGTTTGTCTTGTCCGCTGTCATCGTGGCCTGGCAGACGCAGGAACTGAAAGAAGGCTATTACCAGCTTGCTGGCGACCAACGCGGCATGGCTGTGATGACGAATTGGGGCGCGCTCAATTTCTTCATCAGCTTTGTGAACATGTTCCGGATTGTTCTAATGCTCCTCGCGTCTCGCGAATAAGCATCTCCAACAAACTAGACTAGAAGCCCCGGACCGAAAGGTCCGGGGCTTTTTAGTACGTTGGAAATTCGCTGATGACTACTTTGATGCGCCTTCGATCGTAAACAAGGAACTTCCCGTGAGAACGCTATTAGGATTGTTGTCTGCGCCTTTGTTGAGTTTGGTCGCGAGTTTTGCACAGGGCTACTTTTTGAAAGATAAGACAACGTCGACCGATATTGACGCTTCACTTTCTCAAAACTTGATTTTTGCGATCGCTAAGGAGCACTTTTCCGATCAATACCAACGTCTTACGGAGGATTTGGCGCGTGGTTCTTTATCGGAAGCTGAGATTGGCTATGCTATGTCTCCGGCATATTTCGCGATGGTTTCCGCACCGGTGAGGCGAGGTGCATCCCCCTTGAAGTCATACCAGCCGGGCTTTTCATCGATGAAGATGTGCTCTCCTATCTCGAGATCGTCCGGCAGTTTGAAAAGCCCCGCTTGTGCTGAGAATTTTTCGCTCCCTTTTAACTTGTAGAAAAGCGTTGTTCCGCATGATTTGCAGAAGGATCTCGTGGCCCAGTCAGAGCTGTCATAGGTGCTGATATTGCCTTCACCTGCCGTGATTACGATGCCGTCCTCGAAATCAACGGCAATGCCAGGCGCTCCATGCCAATGCAGGCACATGTCGCAGTGGCAGACGTCGACGCGGGGGCTTCCCTGGCCTTTGAGTTTGACCTGACCGCACAGGCAATGCCCATCGAAGGTTTCAGATGTCATGGTCTCGTGTTCCTCGATTGTGAGAGCGTCCTTTGTGCTCTGGTGACGGGCAGGCCCTTTCAGCAAAGAAATGCCTGAATGAACTGCTGGCTATTATTACCGCACCGGCTTAATGCGGTCATGTCATATTCCGGTAGCTGCGAGTACCATGTCCCTGTTTCAGCTCATTGTTCTGTCTGTGGTTCAAGGCATTACCGAATGGCTACCAATATCATCGTCCGGACATGTGCTGCTGGTGGCGGCCTGGTTCGGTCTCGTTGGTGAGGATGAGCTACTTATTAACGCTATGGCTCACATCGGCACGCTGGGGTCGGTACTGGTCTATTTTCGCGGAGATGTGTGGCGTTGCATTAAAGGCGGTTTAGGCCTTTTGGGACGGAAGGCGGATGCGGAGGATAGAAGACTTGCGATGCTCATAATTGCCGCAACGCCAATAGCGCTGATTATTGCGGCTACCTTTGCTGTTCTTCCGGATGAGATTGCGATCGGGTTTCGAAGCCTCTGGATTGTGATCGCGACGACAATTGGGTTCGGTCTTTTACTTTGGTGGGCAGACACACGGACGGGTCAAAAGGGCGAAGGGGATATGACCTTCATGGATGCCGCCCTCATTGGTGCCAGCCAAGCTATCGCCGCTTTCCTGCCAGGGACAAGCCGATCCGGGGTTACCATAACGATTGCGCGGGCGCGGGGATTTTCCCGGCCCGAAGCTGCCCGGTTCTCGATGTTGATCGGCATTCCCATTGTTGCAGCAAGCGGCGCGTTTGCTTTTCTGGAGCTTGTAGGTGCTGAACAAGGATCGATTTCCCTTAGTCTTGCCGATGGACTGATTGTGGCAGCGCTTTCCTTCGTGACGGGGTATGTGTCGATTGCCGCGCTGATGTCTCTTTTACAGCGCATCAACTTTCTGCCCTTCGTGATCTATCGACTTCTGCTGGGCGGCGCTCTGCTGTTGGCGAGCCCGGTGGGGTTTGCCCTGATTAAGGCTTGATTTTATCGATCAAAAAGAGCCTGAGCCCCAATGCAAGACGCGCGGTGCTGGTTAGATCTAACCGCTCCGCGCGCCCGCTCCGCAGCCACGTCCCCTGCGCCTGCTGGAGGTCAATTTCTCTTTGATTAACTATTGTTTACCAAATGAGGCTCGCAGATGGCGGTCGTCGGGCGGGTCTAAGGTAATAGGTTGGAGACACTAGGGCGTGTGCTAAAAAAGTGTCTATCGATATTGAGCAAGATATTGTGGAACGATACGTTCTATATTGGTCGGATCGTGGATGCCCAGATCGACCAAGGTAGGAGCGCCCTTGCGGACGACATTATCGGATTTCAGCATCTCAACCTGGTCGCCTGTGATCGGCGGTCCCCCGAACAAGTCGCCCAAGATTAATGACTTCGCTTTGAATATGCCTGCCATCACAGATCCCATGGGCTTCGCGATGGTAAATGGCAGAGGTATTTTCAGTCGTTTTCGTCCTGTATGTTCGAATATGAAATCATACAATTCGTTGAACGTGTAGGCCTCGGGGCCGCCCAGTTCGAAGGTCTTTCCAGTGGCAGCCTCTGTCTCAATACTGCGCACAATCGCCTGGGCGACGTCGCCGACGTAGACCGGCTGAAGCCGTGTTTTCCCCCCTCCAATGGCAGGCAATGCGGGGGCAAATTTCGCCATTTCGGCAAATCTGTTGAAGAACTGATCTTCCGGACCGAATACGATGGACGGCCGGAGAATAACGGCGTCCGGGATAATTCTCTGAACCTCTGTTTCTGCAGCTGCCTTCGTTCGACCGTAGGCGGAGCGAGACTGGGCGTCCGCACCTATCGCAGAGACATGGACGAAACGGTTGATACCTGCTGCGGAAGCTGCTTCGGCAGCATTGCGCGCGCCATCCCTTTGCGTTCGTTCGAAGGTCTGATTGCCGCTTTCAAAGAGAATTCCAACGAGGTTCACGGCGGCGTCTGCGCCACCCATGGCAGCAACAAGAGTAGCCGGATCGGTTAGATCGCAGGCTACGCTCTCTACTGATTCAGCAATGTCGCCGAAGCCCAATTCCTCAACGCGTCTAGCTGAGCGGCTTGCAATGCGAACTTTGTAGCCGGCCTCGACAAGTGCTCTTGCAGCATACCGGCCAATAAAGCCGGAGCCGCCGATCAGAGTAACTGTTCCTTTGGTCGCCATGGAATCCTGCCTCGTTGACTTGAGGCTGATGTGCGTTGGGCGATCATTTTGACAAGGGCGGCGTTACGACCCGGTCGCCGATCCGCGCGGTGCCTCCAGCAGTTTATACAGGACATTGTTG
>JBCCIW010000171.1:0-7129 GCA_039028055.1 Pseudomonadota bacterium
CTGATTACAGGGGTCTCGGCAGATCGATACGGGAGAAAGAAAAGAGCCGGCAAAGAATTGCCGGCCAAGTAAAGCAAGAAGGACGTCGGCGCAGCTCCTTCGAGGATCAAGCCTGTTCAGGCTCTGCTCCGACAAGGAGAGTTATCTCATATTCAACCTGAACGACGCCTCAGATGCCTTGTTCATTTTCATTCATCTTAATCGGAAAAAATCCAAAGGCGGCGCTCTCAACATGAATACCGAGCAACAGATCATGACGAAGTAAGGCGAATTCACCAATTGCAGCTATTAAAGCGGGATATTGTCGTGCTTTTTAGCCGGGTTTTTCACATCCTTACCCTTCAGCCGTTTCAAGGCCCGGGCAACGCGTCGACGCGTTGAGTGAGGCATGATGATATCGTCGATGTAACCCTTTGTGGCTGCCACATATGGATTGGCGAAGTTCTCTTCATACTCCTTCGTGCGCTCCGCGATTTTTTCCTCGTCACCAAGCTCAGAGCGGAAGATGATCTCCACAGCGCCTTTCGCCCCCATCACGGCGATCTCAGCCTTTGGCCATGCATAATTGACGTCGCCGCGCAGGTGTTTGGAACTCATCACGTCATAGGCACCACCATAGGCCTTGCGTGTAATCACCGTCACTTTCGGGACGGTTGCCTCAGCAAAGGCAAAGAGGAGTTTCGCGCCATGCTTTATAAGGCCGCCATATTCCTGCTTCGTGCCCGGCATGAAGCCTGGAACATCGCAGAAGGTGACGATCGGGATATTGAAGCAGTCGCAGAAGCGGACAAATCGTGCGCCCTTTCGACTGGCGTCGATGTCGAGGACGCCAGCTAGTGTCATTGGCTGGTTTGCGACGAAGCCCACAGTAGACCCGTCGATACGACCGAAGCCGCACAGAACGTTGCCGCCGAATTCAGGAGAAACCTCGAAGAAGTCTCCTTCGTCCGCCACCTTCTCAATCAGCTCGCGCATGTCATAAGGTGCATTCGGATTGTCCGGGATCAGAGTGTCGAGACTCATTTCAACCCGCTCCGGGTCATCGAAGCTCTTCTGAACGGGCGGGTCTTCACGGTTGGAAAGCGGCAGGAAATCGACAAGCCGTCGCATCTCCGTGAGAGCCTGAATATCATTGTCGAAGGCTCCATCGACGACACCGGACTTCTTTGCATGGACTGAAGCGCCGCCGAGGCTTTCGTGGCTCACTTCTTCATTGGTCACCGTCTTCACCACGTCGGGACCCGTCACATACATGTAGGAGGTATCCTTCACCATGAAGATGAAGTCCGTCATGGCCGGAGAATAAACATCGCCGCCGGCACAGGGGCCCATGATCACCGAGATTTGCGGGATGACTCCTGACGAAAGAACATTCTCCATGAAGATGTCAGCGTAGCCTGCAAGGCTATCAACACCCTCCTGAATACGTGCGCCGCCCGCATCGAAGATACCGATCACAGGCGCGCCTACGCGTGCAGCCGCCTGCTGAACTTTCACTATCTTCGCTGCGTGAGCCAGGGAGAGTGAGCCGCCGAAAACCGTAAAATCCTTGGAAAATACATAGACGAGGCGGCCATTGATTGTTCCCGCTCCGGTCACAACGCCGTCGCCTGGGATCTTCTGGTCGGCCATGCCGAAATCGTTACAACGGTGCTCAACGAACATGTCGTATTCTTCGAAAGAGCGTTCATCGAGGAGAACGTCGATGCGTTCGCGGGCTGTCAGCTTGCCTTTGGCATGTTGACGTTCGATCCGCTTTTCGCCGCCACCGGCTCGCGCGCGTTCCCGCCGTGCTTCCAATTGTTCGAGGATTTCCTGCATGCTCTGTCAGCCCCGTTGTGTGATTCAGATTACCGTCGGAGTTGATAAAGCCATTTGAGCACTTGGCAAGCTATCAGGACGGCCAGAAAGAAAACGGTGATCCGTCGCCGAACCACCGTTTCCATCTTTCTATCTATTATAGACGCTACCAGCCACTGTAGGAGAAACGTATTCCTCTGCGACCAGAGTGACCTCCGTGGAAGCGAGCGCTTTGGATCGGATAAAGATCACTCGACCGGCGAATGCGACCACGGCGAACGACGCACTCATAGGGCTGACGGCGGTAGTCATATCCGTCGAATAGCTTGGCCCGCCCATACACAACAAACCGGTTTGGACCGACTTGATCATATCTCACACGGCGAAGTTCAGCGCCTCTGTAGCCAATATAGTTTGCATCGGCCTGAAGCTGGCAGTCACATTCATAGATGGCTCTGTCAGCCAGATACTTCACTTCGTCCGGTGTCTGACCGAACCGATTCAAGGAAACACGGTGACCGCGACCTCGGTAGTTTACAGTCTGAACACCTACAGACGAGAAAGCTCTCTGATCGAAAGATACAGACTGGGCAACGGCAGGCGTAGCGAGGAGAGCAGACGCAGCAAACGCAACGGCCGCCACTCCAGTTTTCATGATGCGATTCATCATGGATGAAAGCTCTCATGCTGCGTCGCAACCCCGCCTGAGCGGGAGGATATGTTCCGTTCACGTTAGGATTTATCGGTCTAGATCTCTATTTTAATTGGCATTTTTAAGAGAAAAAACTTTTGTGAGCACCGAAACTTCTGTCCGTTGCGCGTCATGACGCGCTCGCGCTTCAGCGTCTTCACCCCACTTTTCCATCTGCCACGCTTCGTCCAGAATCGACGACTCATAAGCCTCCAGTGGTTCAATATGACCTCGCTCAACGGCAAACATCAGTAGCGCTGACCCATAAAGTCCCATGCCGAACACGAACGCTGTGAGACGCAAATCATCCATAGGGGACAGGTGCGCCCTGGCCGCGTAAATCGACGCCGGCGGCTGTGGTTGATGGAGGACACCGCCGGGTGCCTCGAGCAGCACGATACCAAGGGTTTTTCCAGCCCATTCGCGGATCGGCCTCCATAGATCGATCTGCCGATTTCGAAGGTCTTCCTGATCATCATCCGCAAGGAAACACAGGAGATCGGTTTCGCAATATCGACCTACCTCATCAATCATGGCCTGTCGTTCGCCGGGCGTCCGATCGATTGCCACATTGATCAGGCGTGTGAGGTGCATCGCGGGTATGTCGACCGTCTCGCCCTGAGCGTTCCACTCTTCGGCGATGGCGGCTGCTATCGCATCATCGGAAACGGTGAGGTCTGACCGCGCCGGTGTTTTGATAATGCGCCCATCCAGAGCCACGGCCCATTTTCCATCCTTTTCGATGGTTGTAGCTGTCTTGTAAAAACGCTTCATCCAGCCAACTGCCGTTCAGAAAATCGTTCCAGAGCCGAGTTCAGCGAAGAAAAATCGTGGTGCAGAAAATCTGCATCTACAGCTGAGAGCTCTTCTGCCGTTCCAAAGCCCCAGCTTACACCGTGGGTTTCAACGCCGGCGGCATTTCCCATCTGTATGTCGAACACGGCATCACCGATCATCAATGTCTGATGCCTTTCTGCACCCACGGCTTTCATGGCTTCCTCCACCATGAATGGGTGCGGTTTGCCCGGGCCATCATCGGCGCACCAGATCGTATCAAAGTACTGCTTGAGGGGATGCATATCAAAGATCGCGCGGATTCCGCGGTGGGACTTTCCCGTCGCCATCGCAATCAGCCAGTTCTCCCGCCGGAGCCGATCGAGCGTCTCAAGCGCGCCCTCATAAAGCGGTTCCTTGAAATCAGGATCCGAGCGCCGTGAGATGAAGGCCTGACGATAGGCCTCTACGACCTCAGGAAGTTTGGTGAGATCAAATCCTTCGGGGACCAGGCGCTTGCAGGCTTCATCAAGTCCGAGCCCGACAATCTGCCGTGTCGCTTCGTAGTCTGGCGGTACCAGCCCGATACTATCAAAAGCGCGAGCCATTGCCGTCGTGATCACCTCCCGGCTGTCGACGATGGTCCCGTCCATATCCCAAACCGCAAGTTTCAAGGTCATACTATGTGCTCACGCTGGGACGACATCAAAGGGTGCAGTTACGCGAACCGAACCGTCTTTAATCGGCTCGGTGCCATGCCACAGGAAGGAGGGAAAGAGAACCAGGAGCCCGGCTTCCGGCTGCACCCACTTCTCCGGTACGAGGGGCGGCGTCGTTTCGATCGGTGGCTCTCCGAATTTGATCCATCCGGTCTTGTCTTTTCCGGCGGATGTCTCCGGCGGCACTTGCACATAGTACGCGGACGAAATCCACCCTTTCGGATGGACGTGGTTCACATGGTATCCGCCGCTTGTGAGATTAACCGACCAAGCCCCGGAAAACCGATACTCGCCAGTATTGCGAACAGAACTTGGATGCTCGCCGGTTGATCCAAGCGCTTCCATATAGTCCCGGATCGGTTTGTCGAGCGCGCGGAAATATGCCTGCACGACTGGATTTCTTACAGCGCAGAGATTTTGCGGCGTCTGTGAGCCCGAGCGCAGCGACTGATTGAGTGGTTCCGTTTCGAAAGGGCTAAGCTCATCAAGGACTTCTAGGAAGGCGCGATTGAATTCATCAATGGTCTCAAAGCCTTCCGGGACAGGCAGATGATACGCTTGTACGTGGCGATCATAATCAATGAGCTCATTATATTTAGGGTCGTTCATCAAGCGCAGCACGGTGATTTCGTAACCAAGCCAGAACTGATCCTCGGGATCCCTGGCGCGAGCTTCCATGATAATGTCGAGCGCTTTTTGATATTTCTGCGTGGCGATGAGCGCCCGAACGATATGGAATGGGTCGCGGTGCCACTTATCTTTCGCATAGGCGCGTTCACCCGCCCTTACCGCTTCCTCGGCACGATCAAGGTCCAACAGCAATCCACATTTCAGATAAAGCCCAGCTGCAGACTCCCGAATCTCAGTCGGCGTTTCGGTGAGCGCGGCAAGCGCCCATTCTTCCCGTCCAGCCTTTCGTAAAAGACTGATCGCTGGAATAGCGATCTGCCGGCGATCCAAAGCGCGAAGAACGAGGTCGTCAAAGGCGCTAATATCACCAGCCATCCAGTAAATGTCGGCCAGAAAGAGAAGGTGCTCGGAGGTGGGCGCAAGCTCGAAGGCGCGCTCAGCTTCCGCCCTTGCCGCTTCTGGATCGGGTTTCATCAGAAGCGCACGCGATAGCATGTGATGAATATCTGCTTGCGTACCACCTTGCGACAGAATTGATCGAAACAGGTCCTCAGCGACCGTGTAGTTTCCGCGCTCCATTTCAAATGCAGCACGGACATTCAGTACAGAGATTTGTGTCGGAGCGATCCCGTTTGCCGCGGTGACATGGGTTTCCGCCAGCTCGATATCGCGTTCCTCTATCGCAGCAAGCGCGATGCAGGTGTGTGCATCTGTAATGCGAGGATCACGTTTTACGACATTCTGCAGTATACGGATGGCTTCCTTGTGCTTTCCCTGATCATGGAGCGTTCGGCCCAGACTGATTTCCGCGCTCTGAAACCCCGGCTTCAATTTCAATGCGCGACGAAAGGATTGCTCGGCGCGTTCAAGCTCTCCAGTCGTTCGCGCCAGAAGGCCCTGATTGTTGGCAATCTCATGATTGCTCGGATCAAGCTTCGCGGCCCGCACTAGGAGCTTGTCTGCGTCACTGAAGTTGCCGGCTGCCTTCTCTACCAGTCCAAGCAAATGAATGGCTTGGGGGTGTTTCACCCCGGAGAGTGCTTTCCGAGCGGAAACAAAGTCCCGCCGCTTGAAAGCTGCATATCCGGATGCAATCGCTTGCTCTGCGCGGATCACGAAAAAACCTCGAGCGGATCTCCGCCTGCTTCGCTTTCGAGGAAACCAAACGTCTTGAATGTCTCGGACATATGCGGTGGAAGCGGTGCTGTTATTGTCAGCGGTTTGCCGGCCTTCTGCGGAAGGACAATCGCTCGGGCATGGAGATGCAGACCTGGAGAAACACCCTGAGGTACTTCTTTTCGCGTCGTGTACCGATCATCCCCCAGGATGGATGTTTCGAGTTCGGACATATGAAATCGAAGTTGATGGGTTCGGCCTGTGACAGGTTTCAATGCCACCCAGGCCGCTCGCTGGCCAGCCGTGGAAACGACTGCGTAATCCGTAATCGAATGGCGCGCACCTTCTGCCTTCTGGCTGGAGCGATACATCCGCTCACGATCTTCCTGGCCTTCGCTTCCGTCTCCTCGGGCCATCCAGCATCTTACCTGACCGGAGCGAGGTTGGGGTACTTTGACGGTCACTGCCCAGTAGATCTTATCGAGTGACCGCCCACGGAACAGCTCACCCAGTTTTGCAGCCGAAGCCGGATGACGTGCAACGACGAGAACACCGGAGGTTTCCCGGTCAAGACGATGAACCAGTTTTGGCCGATGCTCGCTGTCTCCTCGAAGATATCCCAGCATACCGTCAATGTGACGATTGATCTTCGTGCCGCCTTGAACGGCGAGACCAGCGGGCTTGTTCAGCACAAAGAGCTCATCGTCCTCATGAATGATAAGACTGCGCATAAAAGCTTCGTCACCACCACGGCGCTTGCCCTTGATGTCGTCGCCCGCGGGCTTCGGTTTATTCGTCAGTGGCGGCAACCGAACTGCCTGCCCGGCTTCAAGCCGCGTGTTTGATTTCGCCCTGCTGCCATCAACACGGATCTGGCCGCTGCGGAGAAGCTTTTCCACTTCCCCCTGAGTTACTGTAAGGCGACGTTTAACCCAGCGATCCAGCCGCGCACCCGCCTCCTCATGGGTGACTGTTTCGGTGGTGACTTCATTTCTGCTCATGCCATCAGCCTCCGGGCGAGCCAGAGCCCAAGGAATAGCGCTGCCACACCGAGAACAACCGACAAACCAGCATACATGCTGGCTTTGGCTATCGCGTCCGAACGCATCATGTTGGCGATCTCAAGAGAGAACGCCGAGAAGGTCGTGAACCCGCCAAGCACGCCAGTGGCGAGGAACAGGCGCAAATTCTGCCCCGTGCCATCGGCCCTTAGTGCGAGCCAGCCGACCAGAAGGCCCATAAGCAAACTGCCGACAACATTGACGGCGAAGGTCCCAAGTGGCCATCCGGGCATCAAGCGAACAGCTGCCAGCCCCACCCCATGGCGGAGGCTTGCACCGATCGCTCCGCCGAGCCCCACAAGCAGAAAACCGTTCATGGAAAGCGTCTTACGCCGCTC
>JBCCIW010000172.1:0-7111 GCA_039028055.1 Pseudomonadota bacterium
AAAAACGTAACGCGCGAGCCGATTGAAGTGGAGGCTTCTGTTGCCAGGCGCCTCCGGGCCCCGCCTAAGGCGCTGATGCCTTAGGAGTTAGAGCGGTAATCCGCGCACTGCTTACGCAGCGAGCAGTTCACCTTCAGCAAAGTTATCATTAGCAACTATTGCTTGTTGAGCTTCTGACGGGGCTCAAGCGAGTGAAGTCATTGCCTTTAGACGTCCGTCGATCCTGTTTCGGCCCCTAAATATCCGCTGAAGGCGGGGAGGTGGTGGAGCCGCCGGGTACTGCCCCCGGGTCCGAGCCGCTTATTACGCAAGGGTTTATCACTATAGTTCCAAAGAACGCTCCTAAGATAAGAGGCGTTCGTTAAAAAGAAAAGACCGGCCATCCGAGGAATGGCCGGTCTTTCAATTTTCTTGCGCAAGAATTCTAGCGTGCAAGTCTCAGATCGGAGATCTGCGATGCAATTTGAGCATAGGCATCGCGCAGTTCCTGGGCATTGTCTGCCTCGAATGTGAACTGAGGGCCAGAGGCGCAATACTCAAGGATCGTCTGGTTCGTACCGGAAACTTTCGATACATTGCTAGGAACACTGAACCCGACCGTAAAGACGGTAATGTTCGTCGATCCCTTGATGTTGTCACAGTATTCAGCCGCGATCTTCGTGCTGCGGTCACTATTGGCGGGTACACCATCTGGGAAGTAGTCCCGTGGGAATACAGCGTTGAATTCACCGTCTGTCATGATGATCAGAGCTTTCGCTGTATCTGGCTCATCATAGGGGAGTGGTGTTGAGCCATTCGGCCATACATCGCCCCACTCTGGAGACAGCAGATACCAACCCCAGGCAATGCCGAGGTGTCCGGCTGTACCACCGCCAGCGGTCATATTCTGGATAAACGAGCGGAGTTCACCAGCATTGCTGGTTAGCGGAACCGGTTCGTTGTTCTGGCGGCAGCCTTCGATGGCGAAGCTGTCATTGATGCTGTTGCCGAAGCGAATGCTTGTTGTGAAGGCACCCCTGCTTTGTGAAGTACCGGAGCGTGTAGACGTTTGAACGCCGTTTGTATTTTCGTCACTCCCATCCCGGAACTGTCCCCGGCGCTGATCCACCTCGCGTTGACCTGACCGTTTCGCACTGAAATCAGCGTGACGGTTAAACTCATTTTCATTGTCGCGGTAATCCCAAATCGGCTGCCCGGCGAAAATGTAGGCGTCGTGTCCCGGTGCGGCGTCCGTAAACGCCTCCGTGCCCGTGCGATTGTAGACGCATGTCGAGTCGAAATAAGCGCGCCCAGACCAATCGGTGTAATCGTCACAATCGCTATTCGAACCTTCGTCACAGCGTACTGTCTCATAGTCGAAGAAGCGGCGATTGTTGAAGGAGTCGATCTGAACGATACCTACGATCTCCTCGCCATAGTCCTCGCCAACATCTTCTGATCTTTCGAGATTCGATGGCCTGCGATCGTTGTCGGTTACCGCTTCGAAGAAGCTGCCAGCATTGACCGAGTGATTGTAGGTCGAGATGCCTAGACGTACGTCGCCTGTATTTATGCTGTCTTCAGGCAGAAGCGCGGTGATCGCATCATCGGCAGCCTGCTTCAGCGCGCTCAAGCGGCCGGAACTGTTCATCGAACCGGAAAGGTCGAACACGAATGCCACATCGACCTGACCAATACCGTAAGTCGAAGCGGTATTGACGGTGAAGCTGAGCTCCTGGACACCAATAATGCCCGAAAGTGTTGTTGGCTGCGAACACGAGACGGCAGCATCGATAGCTTCGGATTCAGGATCAAACGTTACGCTTGGTATTGTGCAGCTGAGCGACGGATCGTTGGCGAGCAACAGAGTTTCAAACTGCTGCGTCACAAATGACCGGATCTGGTTTTCAGACCGACCGGCCTGACGCTCACGGGCCGCAGCAATGATAGCGGCATCCAGTGTGTGCTGGACAGTATTTTTCTTTGTAATCACGCGTTGGAAATCAACGGCGACGCCGGCAACCGTAATCATTGGGATCACCGCCAGTGAAGCGATGATGGCCACATTACCTGTCGTTTCCTTCAGGAAGCGGCTGTACAGTTTTTTCATTCGCTGTGTGCGCATGTGCATACCCTCTTGTCCCGCTTTCGACGGGTTATCGAAGGTTGTTATCGGCGAAACAGATTGAGATGCCCTTAGGTGGTTCATCGCAGTTTTGCGGCTTGCAGTAAGAGGCGCTTAACCACAGCCTTTCGTAAAGGAGCGTCATCCGTCTCCTTGTTTGAAAGCTCACAATGTCAGAACATAGAGTTCGGCAAGTGATTCTGGAGACGGCGTTGGAACAGCAATACCTCGACCTTTTGGAGACAATTCTTAAAAGAGGTGTCGAGCGCCCGGATCGAACTGGCATCGGAACAAAAGCCGTATTCGGCCATCAAATGAGATTTGATCTGGAGGAGGGGTTTCCACTCCTTACAACCAAGAAACTACATCTGAAGTCTATCATCATTGAGCTTTTGTGGTTTCTTCGGGGCGAGACAAATGTTGCCTGGCTGAAGGAAAACGGGGTCAGCATCTGGGACGAGTGGGCCGATGAAGACGGCGAACTGGGTCCCGTCTACGGCAAGCAATGGCGCAGCTGGGCTGCACCGAGCGGCGAGACGATCGATCAGGTCAGCTGGGTATTGAATGAAATCCGGACAAATCCGTCGTCTCGGCGACTGATCGTATCTGCGTGGAACCCGGCTGATGTGAATGATATGGCGCTGCCACCGTGCCACTGTCTGTTTCAATTTAATGTGATGAATGGTCGACTGAATTGCCAGCTCTACCAACGCTCGGCGGACGTTTTCCTCGGCGTTCCGTTCAATATCGCCTCATATGCCGTCCTCACCATGATGATGGCTCAGGCGTGTGGTCTGCGACCAGGTGAATTCGTTCATACATTCGGTGACGCGCATCTGTACCTGAACCATATCGAGCAGGCTGAGTTGCAGCTCAGCCGGGCTCCCCGAACACCGCCGCAAATGGTCTTGAACCCTGCCAAGACAGACCTGTTCGCGTGGGAGTATGACGATTTCCGGCTGGAAGGCTACGATCCGCATCCTCACATCAAGGCACTCGTGGCTGTTTGACAGGCACTAGACCTTGCGGGCGAGGGAGGGGTCACCGGCATTCTCTCTGAGGCGTAGCGCCCAGAAAATGACGAGCGCACCGACCATTTTGCCAACGATAGAGAAGAAGACGTTCCAGAAAGATAGCTGGCCCGGGCTCGTTATATTCGCGCCGATCAGGAAAACGGTCGTGTCAATCGGTGCCGCAAGGGCTGACGAAAGTAGAACGCGCGTCGATAACCGCAGACGTGTGAACGTGAAAAGCGACCAGTCAACTGACTCTGAGACTGCAAAAGCGACAGCGGAAGCGATCGCGATGGGCGGAAAGGCATAGTAAAATGACCAACCAATCGCCATGGCCATCACAAGAAGAATGCGGTGCCCCATTTCCCGTTGTGCGAAATCGCGAACAACGAGGATCAATCCTGTGACGATCGTGATTGGATTGAACATCGCATCTTCGACGAACGGCACAGGTTGCATAACCTGATCAGCGAAACCGAACGTCCAATTCACGAATGGAATCAGTGCGACGTACACGACGGCCCAAGTGCGCCCTTTAAGATAGTAAATTACAACGAGCGTTATTAGTAATAGAAAAACAACCGGAAAAATGTGATCGGGATTTCTATAAGCGATTGCATTTATTAGCTCTGAAAACATTTGATATGTATCTTAGATTGAAGTCGTGCATTTCGGCGTCCAACAGTCTTGTAATATGAACAAAACTGTCGTGACTGGTGTTGGGGGGATGCAGTGTATTTGTGCCTGGCTGGGTCTTTCGAGGCTTGGAATTAGGAATATTTAATTGGCAACCGACATACGAAATTGCATCATCGTCGCCAAGGCGAGCAATGGTGTAATTGGCAACCAGGGACAGCTCCCGTGGCGGCTGTCTGCTGATTTAGCTTTCTTCAAGCAAGTGACCACCGGCAAACCCATGATTATGGGACGGAAAACCTGGGAAAGTTTGCCGATTCGCCCTTTACCTGGCCGTGCGAACATAGTGATCAGCCGTAACTGGAATTATGCAGCCAAAGGCGCACGTGTGTATTCCAGCCTCGGCGTGGCCGTGAATGCCGCCCGAAGTATTGCGCGCCGTGAGGGCGTCGATGAGATATTTGTCATCGGCGGAGCGAGCATATACGAGCGGGCGTTGCCGATAAGCGACCGCCTTTATATCACCGAAGTCGATGCCGAACCGGAGGGCGATGTCCTCTTTCCGAAGGTGAAGGAGGACCGGTGGCAGGAAGTTTGGGGACGCCCCTACGAGGCCGACGAGAAGAACGAATTTTCATTCACGATTCGTCGCTACGATTCCAGCGTTCCATCCTCTACGTGACGTTTATGACATCGGACACACGGCTATGGGAGCCAAAGTCCTAACTTCGTCATCGTTTCACGGATGACGAGGTCTGGAACACAATAGTATGCCCGAGGTGGGGCTTGCTTGGCTTGGCTCGACGTGCCACCCGAACAAGTGAAACGCTTTCGCTGTGATGAGGAGTATCTGCATGGCCGAAAAAGTGTATCCCGATGCAAGATCTGCCCTCGAGGGCTGTCTGTTTGACGGCATGACTGTGATGTCTGGTGGGTTTGGTCTTTGCGGTATTCCAGAACTTTCTATCGCGGCCCTCCGTGATGCTGGCACCAAAGATCTCACCGTCATTTCGAACAATGCCGGCGTCGATGGCTTCGGTCTTGGCGTGCTGTTGGAAAGCAAGCAGGTAAAGAAGATGGTGTCCTCTTATGTGGGGGAGAATAAGGAGTTCGAGCGACAGTATCTTTCTGGTGAACTGGAGCTTGAATTCAATCCCCAAGGAACTCTAGCGGAGCGTTGCCGGGCAGGCGGTGCTGGCATTCCGGGCTTCTATACCAAGACTGGCGTCGGAACCGTCATCGCCGAAGGAAAGGAGCACAAGGACTTTGACGGCGAGACTTACATCATGGAAACAGGGCTCACCGCGGATCTATCAATTGTCAAAGCCTGGAAGGGTGATGCCCAGGGTAATCTCGTTTACCGGGCCACTGCCCAGAACTTCAATCCGATGATGGCCATGGCGGGAAAAGTGACGATCGCTGAAGTTGAAGAGATCGTGCCTGTCGGTGATTTGGATCCTGCGCAAATCCATACGCCGGGTGTTTTCGTGCAACGCATTTTGCAGGGAGAACACGAGAAACGCATTGAGCAACGCACCGTTCGGGAGGCATGATCCGACATGAAACTCGACAGTCTCGAACGCAGCGATTTGTCGTCAGAAGGGCTTGATTGGCTCAAGTCTTATCTTTCCACCATAGATGCCCGCGATATAGACGCCTACGGAGCTTTTCTGGCGAACGACTGCAGTCTGCGAATGAATTATATCCCCGTAATGGAGAGCAAAGCCAATGTCCTCATGATGCTTGGTTCCATCTGGTCGAGCCTTGCCGATATGGAACATGAGCCCCTTATGATTTTGGGCGACGACAATGACTTCGCGCTTGAGACGATCCACCATTACACTATCCCCAGCGGAAAACAGACGCCTATTCCTGCAACGGAATTTATCTCGAGAAACAGCGATGGGCTTGTTGACCGCATCCGCATCTACTGTAACGCCGACCCGGCCTATAGCTAGGAGACTTTGACCATGCCCTGGACACGAGACGATATGGCGAAGCGCGCAGCGCAGGAACTGAAAGATGGGTTTTACGTCAATCTCGGCATTGGAATTCCGACCCTGGTTGCCAATTACATCCCCGAAGGTGTCGATGTAACGCTGCAGTCGGAAAACGGGATGCTCGGCATGGGGCCTTTCCCGACCGACGACGACGTTGACGCAGACCTAATAAACGCGGGCAAGCAGACGATCACGACACTGCCGCGCTCAAGCTTTTTCGACAGCGCGACGAGCTTCGCGATGATCCGCGGCGGTCACATTGATCTCTCGATCCTCGGGGCCATGGAGGTTGCCGAGAACGGAGATCTCGCGAACTGGATGATCCCCGGTAAAATGGTGAAGGGGATGGGCGGTGCCATGGATCTTGTTGCGGGCGTGAAGCGTTGCATCGTGACGATGGATCACACGAACCGGAAAGGCGAGTCCAAACTGCTGAAGGAATGCACGCTGCCGCTGACCGGCAAGGCATGCATTGACCGGATTATAACAGACCTCGGCGTATTCGACGTGGTCGAAGGTGGTTTGAAAGTCACCGAGCTAGCACCGGACGTTACACTTGATGAAGTGACGGCAAAAACCGAAGCGGCCCTCGCCAGTTAGTGCCCTAGTATCTGCCGTTACAGGTCTTGTTACCGCGAAACCTCTTGGCCTTGTCCAAGCCGTTCTCCGCGAGGCTGATCGCTTGATCAATGTCAGTTTGGGCTGCAAGGCTGGTATAACCGACGCTCAAGGTCAGGTAGGCTGACGTGCCAAGGTGTTCGATGGGCATCTCGGCGATTGTATTGCGAATGCGATCACAAATCTCTTCGGCTTTTGCCACAGATACATCGTGGAGGAGACCATAATAGCAATTCCGGTTGGACCTCGCTAATTTGTCGAACGGTCCGCGGAGCGCGTGGTGTGCTGCCCGCGCCACCTGCATCTGCATGGCGTCCGAGAAATCGTGCCCGTACCGATCCCTGTGATCGTGGAATTTGTCGATTTCGAAAGCGAATACGGCGCTTGGGCGACCTGTCCTGGAAACGCGGTCTAACTCATCTTTCAGAACAAGATGGAAGAAACGCGGTTTGAGAAGGCCTGTAAGGTCATCCACGGCGTCGAGCGCGAGTAGCTTTCGGCGTATGCCTTCGATGTCGACCAGATGGCCGGCCGCGAACGCAGCTATTGGAAAAGCGACGCAAGCTGTCACTGTCAATGTGAATCTAAGTATGGCTCCTGACGAGCTGATCTCGCCGAGCTGCCAAGCGTGCCAGATCCATATCGTTGCGAGGGACAGGGCTGCCGCGTTGACCGCGAAAAACATCCCAAACGCACTCAGCATGGGTCTCCGGTTCGCCCCCCCGGATTCCTGTACTATT
>JBCCIW010000173.1:0-7092 GCA_039028055.1 Pseudomonadota bacterium
TCCGGATCCCCGGCTGTCTTTGCAATTGCCCTTGCGTCAGTCATTGGCGTCTCCCGTTGCCTCCTATAAATCAGCGGTCAGAGCTCAAGATTCAAGGGAGACCTATCACATGCAACTCAATGATTCCGTTTCAGCCGTTGTTACCGGCGGAGCCTCAGGCCTTGGTGCCGCGACTGCCAAGCTGCTTGCCAGTCACGGTGTGAAGGTCGGCATTTTTGATCTTAACGAGGAAAAAGGCGAGGCGATGGCGTCAGAAATCGGTGGCGTGTTCTGCAATGTGAACGTCACCTCTGATGAGAGCGTGGACGCCGGATTTGAAAAATCGCGTGCGGCGATCGGGCAGGAGCGGATCCTGATCAATTGCGCCGGCACCGGTAACGCTGTCAAAACAGCCAGCCGCGACAAGCAGACCGGCGAGATCAAACACTTCCCACTCGATAGATTCGACCTGATCATTCAGATCAACCTGGTGGGCACCTTCCGCTGCATTGCGAAGTCTGCAGCGGGTATGATGACCTTGGACCCGGTCGATGGAGAGCGTGGGGCGATTGTGAACACGGCCTCGGTTGCTGCCGAAGACGGTCAGATCGGTCAGGCGTCCTATTCAGCGTCGAAGGGGGGTGTGGTCGGCATGACGCTGCCGATAGCGCGCGATCTCAGCCGTGAGTTTATCCGCGTCAATACGATCCTTCCGGGTATTTTCGACACGCCGCTCCTTCAGGGTGCGCCAGATAACGTCAAGCAGGCGCTCGGCGCGCAGGTGCCGAACCCGGCGCGTCTGGGTAACCCCGATGAGTACGCGTCGCTGGCGGTAGAGATGTGCCGAAATGGATACTTCAACGGTGAAGACGTCCGTCTCGATGGCGCAATCCGAATGGCACCGCGCTAACCCCTAACTGAACCGGAAAACACATCGGCCCGTCAGCGCTATGGCTCTGGCGGGCCGTTTTGTAAGCGCCATTGAAGCGCAAGAAAGACAAGTTCTGCTGCCATGAAACCCACAGGAACAAGGATCAGGTCACTGATGCTGACCCCCAGCCCTGTGAAGTAGCCGAACAGATTGATCGCTGCACCGAACCCAAGGCCAATAGAACCCGCAAACAGAGTCTGCCGCTGAATTGGCTGGATGGCGATCTTCCCCGCACTGATTGCTACCACCAATGCGCCTGCGGCGACGAGCGCAATCGCGCTGATCATCAGGACGGTTTCCGGGAGGACCGCATTGAACGGTTCCACGATGCGTCGGTAGTCATCATTTCGCGGCAGGAAGACGAGCACAAATACGTATACGGGGATCGTCACTGCCAGCCGTAATCCGTTCGTTGTCTGTTGCTCGCCCGTACCCTGAGATGACGCCTCTCCCGCGCCTTCGTTTGGACGTCTCTGCTGGAGCAGGGCCTGAACCGTTAGATAGACAATCTCGCTTACGGCAAAAGCGACCGCGACAATGATCGCGAAATTCAGCGTGATCGCGCGCCCGGTCGTCCCGTCGAACAGGTTGTAGACGCAGCCAAAAGCGATTCCGATCGCCCCTTGATTGATGACCCTAACGAACCCGTTGGGCGCTGTCAGGCGTCGGGATGCAAGGGTCAGCCAACCTGCCGCAGCCAAGAGAAAAATCGCGGAGAGAATGAGAGTCTGCTGCTGCGGAATGCGGGCGATATCAAGAAAGAACGGCTGGATTGGCGGCCATTGCGCGAGCCAGCCAACGAGCAGGAGATAGACTGGGATAACGATCAGGAGACGGCCCATGGCACTGTCATGGGCGAGCTTTCGTTCGAACGCAATCGAATGATATGGGTATTCCCAAAAGCGAAATGATCCGCTTAGCTGATGGTAAGAGTCAGGAGCGAGGAAAATGCAACGAGCCAATGATCAGGCGCTGCGGGACCGGGCCGCGCATGTGTTGCCCAACGGCGTCTATGGACACGAAGCGACGACCCTGTTGCCTGACAGCTATCCCCAGTTCTTCGAGAGAGCCGAAGGGGCCCATGTCTGGGATGTAGATGGCAACAAGTATCTGGATTTCATGTGCGCCTACGGTCCAAATCTGCTCGGATATGGCGACGAGCGCGTCAATCGCGCTGCCATGAACCAGCTCTCCAAAGGCGACGCGATGACGGGGCCGACAGCCCTGATGGTCGACCTCGCTGAAACCATGATCGAGATGATCTCGCACGCAGATTGGGCCATGTTCTGCAAGAACGGAACGGACGCCACCACGATGGCAAAGACCGTAGCGCGGGCGCAAACTGGAAAGCGAGTTATCCTTTTAGCCGATGGCTCGTATCACGGGGCCGTTCCATGGTGCACGCCTGTTCCGTCTGGGGTTATCCCTGAGGACCGGGCTTTTATCCGGACCTATGAGTACAACAGTTCCGAAAGCCTCGAGGCCGCCGCGGCTGATGCAGGCGACGACCTCGCTGGCATATTCGCGACACCCTTCAAACATGATGCGTTTACGGATCAGGCGCTCCCGGATCCGGCTTATGCAAGGCGCGCGAGGGAGATCTGCGATAACAAGGGAGCCATGCTGATCGTCGATGACATTCGCGCTGGCTTTCGATTGGCAAGGGATTGCAGTTGGGAGTTAATGGGCGTGCGTCCCGATCTCAGCACATGGGGAAAGAGCTTTGCCAACGGGCACCCTATTTCGGCTCTGCTCGGATCGAATAGCGTCCGGGGAGGGGCGGCCTCAATCTTCGCGACGGGCTCGTTCTGGTTCTCTGCAGTGCCGATGGCGGCGGCAATGGAAACCCTCCGACTCTTGAGGGAAACCGATTATCTGGAGCACACAATCAGTCTTGGAGAATATCTGAGAAAAGGCCTGGGCGAAGCTGCTGATGCTGCTGGCTTTGCTTTCCGCCAGACTGGCCCAGCTCAGATGCCACTATTCCTGTTCGACGATGATCCTGACTTCCGGATCGGCTTCGCCTGGGGAGAGGCCATGCTCAAACAGGGGATTTACGTCCATCCATGGCACAACATGTTCCTGTGCCATGCCATGACTCAAGCCGATATGGATCAGACGATTGAAGCAGCGGAATCGGCTTTCAAAACAGTGCGAGAGACGTTGGACAGACTGCAGCCGCATCCAATCGTCGCCATGATGCTTCAACAGATGGCAGCTGAATAGATCTGTTTAAGCTCCGGGCAGAACAATCCGGCCCGAAAGATTGATCAAGACATCTTCGGCGTCGAAGAATTCTGCTCCTTCGGGCTCTTCGCCTCTGAACATGATGATCTCAGCGGTCGCTTCGTAGCTTACACGTTCCTGGAAAGACGTCGGCCCCCCGAAGAAGGGGTCGTGGAAGCCCCCGAAGGTGCCAAAACCGGGGCCGTAGAAACCGCGTCCGTGAAACCCGCCAAAGCGCGAGAAGCCACGGCGACCGTAAGGATATCCAACACCGTAAAAGCCGGGATGAGGTCCGAACCCGTAGAAATTGTAGAAGAAAGGCGAAGAAAACCCAGTCGCGATGAAACGGGATTCCACGTCTGTATCCCGACTGACAATCTGGAAGTAATCGAAGCCGTTTTGCGAGGTAAGTTCGGCCGCCCGGTAAAGCAGGTATGTTTCAACTGTGCTGCGCTCGGTCAGCGAATTACCGGAAAACGAAATTGCCCAGCGATTGGTTTCAATCTGCTGATCAATGTAGCCGCCGTCGGAGTTGACCTGAGGCTGATAGGGCGTCGCGGTCGCGCAAGCGCCAAGCAACAGGAGTGCTGCGAATGCAATCTTTGTAACGTTTTTCATCACCATCATTCCTTGTCGAAAGCGCTCCTGCAGGACCGCCTCTGCACCACGTTACTCTTTATACAGCTAGCATTTGCAACATGAACGCCAAAGTAACAGAATTGATCAAACTCCACGCCGCCAGCCCACGTTTCTCCGGCTAGCGTGTATTTCTTTGCTGTTGCTCTATCTATAGGGGAACCCCTACGCGTCGCCGCTGTCCGGATCCGGGACACCGACGGCGTGGAATCCCGCATCGACATGGATCACTTCGCCCGCAATCGATCGGCCAAGAGATGATAGGAGGTAAAGGGCACACCCGGCGACGCCTTCCATCGACGTATCTTCCTTCAGGAGCGACCAGTCCCGTCCGGTTCCCATAAGGGATTTTCCGCCGCGAATACCGGCAAGCGACAGGGTCTTCATCGCCCCAGCGGAGATTGCATTTACGCGAATTCCTTGAGGGCCAAGGTCCCGGGCTGCGTAGCGTGTGGAAGCTTCGAGGGCTGCTTTGGCCACCCCCATGACGTTGTATGAGGGAACGGTGCGTTCAGCACCGAGATATGTCATGCAGAGGATAGACCCACCGTCAGGCATCAGAGCTGATGCCCGCCGGGATGCATCTATGAAGGAATAAACGGAGATATCCATTGCGCGAGTGAAACCCTCGCGGGACGTATTCGCGACCATCGATCCCTGCAACTCATCCTTCCCCGCAAACGCGATCGAATGAACCAGAAAGTCAATTTTGCCCCACTTGTCTTTGACCTCAGCGAAGGCGTTATCCATCTCGGCGTCATCGGTGACATCGGCCGAAATCATGAAATTCTGACCGATGCTCTCCACCAGAGGGCGGACGCGCCGCTCGAGCTTGTCACCCTGATAGGTGAAGGCGAGCTCAGCACCTTGCGCGACCAGCTGCTTTGAGATCCCCCAAGCGATAGAGTTCTGGTTTGCAACCCCCATAACGATGCCGCGCTTGCCTCTCATAAGGTCGCCGGTTGGGAAATCCCAGTCGTCTGCCATGGTGAGTACCTCTTCTGTGGTCTGTTTCCCGACAGCGCTAGGGGTGGTGAGGGTTAACGTCAAGCGCAGGCGTCTGGCCTGATTCTTGAAACTGTCTCCTTCGTACACACGCGATACGCATAGACATGAGGAACAGAAGTCATGCGAAACAGCAGTTTGCCGCACTTCCAGAATACGGAGTACAGCGTTGATTTGCGTCGTAAGGATCGGCGGCGCAGTCGCCAGATTCCAACTGTCGTTCTTGTCATCATTGGGATCTACATCGGATTTTTGTCCTATTACCTCGTGGTCGAAGACGCTCTTGGGCTAGCGCCGGCAACCGATGCCGTTGTGGAACCTACCGCTCCCATAGTCGAAGCCGAATTGAACCAAACCCAATAAGTCATTTGCTGCGGGTGAGGGGATTGCGGAGCAAGCAGGTCGTACACAAGACGTTAGCCATCGCAGCAGCGGCCGCGGTTGGTTTATTGTCCAGCTTGCCATATGCCGAGGCAAATATTGTCCACCGCGTTGCGTTCGATGTACAGCCGATTATCATCGTTTGGGGTGCCCAAACGCCGAATGCCCGCAGACCTTTTCCCGAGACGAGCCGCGTAAACTCCATTACGCAACAGATAAGGATCGCGCCGCCTGTAATCTACGGGAACAGCAGGCTTGCCCCATTGCATAAGAACTCCGTTGACACGTTCCCGATCGAAACGAGTGCTTCGTACTTCCATGTTGCATCCAATGCCGCTTTTCAGATCGATGCTCAGCTTGCTGACGATACGTCGGCGACGACGGATGAATTAGGAAACATGTATCTCGACCTGATTGTTGAGCTTTCTTCCAACGAAGGTCCCAACTTTGGTGCGAGTGCCCAATGGCCCCACAGCGGAGGGCCCCGTGGAGGATTGTTGCCGGCACCCATAAGCCTGTCGCGACTTGAACGGCCAGTAACAGTCTTCACCGGCAATCGAAAAACAGCGGCGCGACGGGGGGGCGTGGCATCACAATCGGTTCGATTCCGACCAATCGTAAGAAGCGAGCGAGTGGCAGCCCAGCCCGCGCCAGAGATGGTGTTCACAGTCTACACCCCCTAAAAAAGGCAGCGGGTGAAACCCATTTCAAACAAGTAATTAAAGGTTCCAAAACGTCTTTGTGCTGAATTAGGCCGCTGTAGAGTTCAAAATTCGGGCGGTCGTTGGGCGTGATTGGTAATTTCAGGAAGTGCCTCCTTGGCGTGGTTATGTGCTGCGCGCCACTGGCTTCTCATGCAAGTGTTCTGGACAACCCCGCCTTCAATATTGAAGGGTTGGTAATCGTCTGGAGCTCTCCAACAGATGGTTCAACGACTCCCATCGTTTCCGATTTTGTCATTGGGGCGGGCGGTCCCGGCGGCACCGATCTTGTTACTGATGATGTTTTCACAGTTGTCACCGGATCCCTTCTGACAACAACGGACACCTCCGGTGCCTTTGGCGGTATTCCCTACATTATCTCGAATGTTCCGGGTGGAGACATCAACACAGATTCCAACGGCGACGGAAACATAACCGCTGCCGACTCGATTGATGCATTCGTCCTGAACCCGGCGGTCGATACACGCGTAGACGCAGTAGAAACGCGTACAAGCTTCTATGTCGCCTCGAATACAGCGTTCAATATTAACGGTGATGTTACAGCTTCGGATTCATCAGGACTTGCGGTCGACCTGGCTGATTTCATTGTGCTGGATCAGAACATAACAGCTGCCGGAACAGATGGCGGGCTTACGTTCGGCAGCGCGGCTCAGCTCCCGCACTCGGGCGGACCCACAGCCGGTTTCACTCAGAATCCCCGCATCCTGTCTGATCTGGAAGGCGGTATTACGGTGTTTCAGGGTGATCAGGCAACGGCTGCTTCACCCGGTTCGATCATCGAGCAGTCGGTTCGGTTTGATCAGGTCTATTCAATCGGGTTCACCGGTTACGATCTGGCTTTCGGCACGTTCGACTTCTCAGCGACCGTCGTCTACACGGTTTTTGTTCCTTAGGGGGACCAATTCGGCGCGGCGTGATCCGCTTCGGCATTTTCTGCAGTTACGCAATTCCTGTTCTTTCAAGGGTTTGTTTGCGAAGTGCTCGACCTCGTTGGAAAGAACAGCCAAGTCTTAAGAATTCCACACAAATCATTAACCATTCGCGGGCTTAATCTTCTGGCAAGGAAGGAAGTTTGCCCATGCGTATGAAGATGTTCGCCGCCGAAAGTGCCGATGCTGCAAGAGCGCTCGTTTTTGCAGAAATGGGCGAGGGCGCGGTCATTCTTTCGGAGCGCGAAGTCGACGGTCGTGTCGAGGTTCGTGCCGCAACCGA
>JBCCIW010000174.1:0-7078 GCA_039028055.1 Pseudomonadota bacterium
CGCGCGGGCTCCGCGAGCGTTGAATCAATACAAGCTCGCCTCTCCGCAATCATCGAGACCCTCGAAGACGACAAGGCCGAAGAGCTCACTGTCATAGACCTCGAGGGCAAATCCTCCATCGCCGATCACATGATCATCGCCTCTGGGCGATCACAGAGACATGTGTCTGCACTTGCAGATCACCTCACACGACACCTCAAGGAAGAAGGCCTTGGCCGGGTTCGGGTCGAAGGCCTTCCCAATGCCGACTGGGTGCTGATTGATACGGGCGACATTGTTGTACACCTGTTCCGGCCGGAAGTGCGTGGCTTTTACAATCTGGAACGCATTTGGGGCAGCGATGCATCAGGCCACCTTGCGCAATCTTCCTGACGCAAGGTGATAGTTTCCATATTGGCAGTGGGCGAGCAGAAGTCTGGCCCGGAGAAAGCGCTGACGGAAGACTACTGCCAGCGGTTTGGCAAAACGGCGCGTAATCTTGGAATGACAGGAATCAACCTTGTGACCGTGAAATCGGGAGGCGGAGCGTCCCGAGAAGCTGACCGTCTACTGTCCAAAATTCCAGCAAATGCCGCTATCATGAGATTGGACGAGCACGGCAAATCGCTGTCATCAATGAAACTGGCAGAGCATATCTCGAGACTTCGAGATCAGGGCACAAGAGAAATTGTGTTTCTTATCGGCGGCGCTGAAGGTTTCAGCGAAGAGATATCATCGACTTACCCGCAAACCCTGGCGCTTGGCCCGCAGACATGGCCCCATTTGCTCGTAAGAGCCATGTTGGCTGAACAGCTTTATCGCGCCACGACAATCCTGGCGGGCTCGCCCTACCATAAGACGTGATCAAAAGAACCTAGCCAAAGAGAGGTGGCTGAGAACCGGCAGCGAGATAGAGCATCGCAAGTGCGAACGCATTCACAACGGCCAACGTTAAAATACGGGAGGTCAGTTTCGCATGGTCCATAATTTTCGTGCCTTCTTGTCTTTTCTATTCTTTATGCAAGCCGGAAACCAATGGCTGCCTTGATGGACAATTATTTAGGAACCGATTGTGCTTAATGAAGAGTATCGAGCGAAATGTGACGCACTCGTGATCTAGGCGTGACCTAAGCTGGAAATTAATGCCAATTAACCTTAAAACTGCCTGTGAAACCGAAGATCTATGCACTGAGGAGGTTGGAAAAGCCTTTGACCTGGCGCGAACTCCTAAGAGCGTACTGGCCGTTCATCGCCGTTGCCGCAGTAGCACTGATCATCGCATTGCGTTTCGTCGAACCGCCACCACCAAAGCGAATAACATTTGCTATGGGACCGAACGGTGGGGCGTACGAAAACTTCGCGTTGCGGTACCAGACGATCCTCGGCGAGAGCGGCGTCACCGTAGATCTCGTGGAAACTGCTGGGTCGGTCGATAATCTGCGAATGGTTGGCGATGGAGATGCAGACATCGGCCTTGTTCAGGGCGGTATTGCCGACCCCGTTGTAGACGAGGGCTTGCGAGCCCTGGGCGGGCTCTTCCTGGAACCTTTATGGGTGTTCGTCAGAAGAGACTTTGAAGCCGAAGGCTTCGGCGACCTGAAAAACGCACGCATGGCCATTGGTGATCCGGGGTCCGGAACGCGAGCCCTGGCGATCCAGATGCGCGCTGAATGGGGAAATGACTGGGGGCCGGACTCGAATCTGGCGCTGTCGGGTCAGGCAGCACAGTCTGCCCTCATTGCCGGAGATATAGATGCTGCCGCCTACGTCAGTTCCATAGATTCACCGCTTATTCGGGAGCTTCTCCAGCGAAGTGACGTGTACCTGTTGCCCTTCCCGCAGGCCGCTGCGCTTTCACGGCGCTCACCTGCCCTTGCAGAAACAGTCCTGCTACGCGGAGTTTTGAATATAGGTGGAAATGTCCCCGAAGTAGACATTCCCTTGATTGCTCCGGTGGCACAGATTGTCACCCGGCGGGATACACACCCAGCCATTCAGGCAATCTTACTTGAGTCTGCCAACGCCATCCATTCCGAAGGCTCGCTACTTACCTCAGCTGGGACATTTCCCGACAGCACATTGACGGACCTGCCTTTGTCCCGGGAAGCCTTCCGCTGGTTCGAACGAGGACCATCCACTCTTAGACGTTGGTTCTCTTTCGGCACCGCAAACTTTTTGGAGCGGGCATGGGTCCTCGCCATACCACTCATCACATTGATGATACCAATGGTCAGGGTTGCACCGCCCATCTATCGCTGGCGCGTACGACGGCGCATTTATGTTTGGTACTCTGACTTGAGAGATTTGGAGACCGAGGGCCGTGCGGCCACAGACCCAGCGGACCGAGCGTCTGTTATCGCCAAACTCGACAGACTGCAGGAGGAAGTGGGCAATGTAGATGTTCCACTTTCCTACACAGACGATCTATACCGCCTGCGAAACCACATAGAATTCGTGGAAGGCCTGATCGGGAAAATCGATCGCGAAAAAGCTGCTTGAGCACTCAGAGAAGACCAGCCTCTTTCACGGCACCAGCATACGTCCGGGACACCGCAGCTTCACCGCCGGATTTCAGAACGAGAACGAGTTTTCCGGCATCGCGGCGACTATCGGCAACACCGCTAGAAGAAACCCACCACGATCGATGGGTCTGTAATCCGTCCGCCATGCCCAATTCGCGCATCGCATCGCTGAAGCGCATGAGTATGAGTTCTTCACCCACACTTGTATGCACACGCAGATAATGATCCTCGGCGGAAACCGCGTACAAATCCGCGGTACGGTACTTTACCGGCAGCCGTTCCATGAACTTGGCAAATGGATCGACGACAGACCCACCCGTTTCCTGAACAGGATTACTAAGCCGCTGCGTGTACCAAACCACGGTCGTAACAACGACGGACACCACAAAAACATAGCCATACTGAATTACCGCGACTCTAGGCGAAAGTTCGCCGGTGCTGAGAATCAGCAGCGTTCCAGTTATCGGCACTGAAATTATGACTGATGTCACAACGATCTTAAGCGGGTCCGGCAAGTCGCGCGCGGGACCCGTAACCACCCATGGCATGGTTATGGCGGAAGAAACGCCGCCGACTACCATGGTAAGAAGCCAGAATCCGAAGCGCGGCAACATCGGTAACTGGTAGGTATTATAAACGCCAAACCAACTAAACAGCAGCGCCGCTCCAACCAGAACAACAGATCCTCTTAATCCTCGCTGCAGCCAATCCGGCACCGATAACTCCTTTTTCATTCGCGCTTCGCGAAAACACCTGGCTCTATTTCGCGCAAGATTCCAGCGGGTCTGCGTAACTCGGCTCGCGATCACAATAAAGCCGAGCAACCCTCGCCCTGCAAGAACCTACAGGAGCGAGCCCGTGACCATGAAATCAGACAGTCAATTCATAAGTATTTCGCCGCAAAGACAGCCACATTTCCAAAACTGGTGGGCCGCTCTGATCACCAGTACCATAATCTATCTGCTAGTATCCTGGGCTATTCTTCGTCGCTATCCAGAGGCAAAACCACGGTTTCGAATTGACCTTGAACCATTGCTGGAAGCGTCGGGAATTCTACAGCTCCATATCGCTTCAGCGGTCTCAACCTTCCTAATTGGCTTGGTGCTGCTCAATGCGCCGAAGGGTATTCGGCTGCATAAAATACTGGGCTGGCTCTGGGTCGCTACAATGACTTCGACCGCAGGCAGTTCATTTTTCCTGTTCGGGATCGCTGGGGAGCGAATGAGCTTTGTCCACGGCTTGTCCGCGTGGACGCTGATCTCCCTGCCCATGGCAGTAGCTTCTATCCGTCAGCGCAAAGTGAATTCCCATGCGAAGAATATGACCGGGTTGTTCCTGGGCGGGATGGCGATCGCCGGCATCTTCACATTTCTCCCCGGTCGCCTGATGTGGCGACTATTTATTGAGGTGTGATTTGAAACAACATATCCCCCAAATTTTACAGTTTTCTCGCAAAATGTAAGCTAAAGGTATTGGTTTTGTCAGACTGGTCAGTTAGGCCGAAGGAACAGCCTTCAGTCGGAGCGCCAAATGACTCACCCAATACTTCCCATCTTCGCGGTTGCCCTTCTGCTGAGCACAACCGCCTGTGGGACCATTCGCGAGGACGTGCCAAAGGGACCGCTGGCGAGAGTATTGTTCCCGGATCCAGAAACTGCTGATGAAGCTCTGGAGAGCTACTACCAGACGATACCAAATGATGCCCTTCCGATTGCTCCGGAAGGAGTGCCACTACCAGTCAGTGACGCGGTTTTGACGAAGATTCTCTTGGGCTCCTGCAATGATGAAGAACAAGCCAGCCCAGCATTGGCACGTTTGGCGCAGGAAGACGCCGATCTGTTCATCATGATGGGAGACAATGTCTATGGTGATCGGAACGGCAGCACATACGTCACCAATGACGCTGAGCTCACCGAATTGCGTGACGCTTTTGCCGAGCTTGGCAGCCGCGCCGAATTTCAGTCAGTTAGGGCAAAGCACCCCATGATGGTGGCATGGGACGATCATGACTACGGGGCGAATGATGCGGGCCGAAGCTTCGCGTTTCGCCGGTTTGCTGAACGCATCCATGAGCGTTTCTGGGGACTCGATGACCAGGACGTCGGCAATTGGGATGGCACATATTACGCAAGGTCATTCGGACCCGAAGGACAACGTGTTCAGATCATTATGCTGGACACCCGGTTCTTTCGGTCGAACCTGAAAGGCACCGATGAATACGGGGCACCGGGCAAAGAACGCTACATCCCGGCCACGGACCCGCATCAGGATATGCTTGGTGACGACCAGTGGACATGGCTTTCGAACGAATTACGCAAGCCAGCCGATCTTCGCCTGATCATCTCATCCATTCAGATCCTTCCGACAACGCATGGCTGGGAATCCTGGGACAAACTTCCTTTGGAGCGCCAGCGCTTGTTTGACCTTATCGACCGGATCGGCGCAGACAACATCGTGTTTGCGTCGGGCGATAGGCACGCCGCCTTTCTTTATGAGGATGCGGAAGCGATGTCTTATCCAGCGTATGAAATCACCACCTCATCACTGAACGTTCCAATACGCGAGGAGAATGAGGAGATTGACGCGCGCCAGATCGGCTCGGGTTTCGGTCCCGCAAATTATGGCGAGATAACTATGGATTGGAACGCAGGTGAAGTCAGTCTGAGTGTTCGGGATGAATCCGGCGAGATCGCAAACCAGGTAATCATTGATCTTGAAGCCCTGAAGAATTGACAGGCTTCAGTTTCCCGGAAGTCACTGGCTACATCGGTGTCGCTCTCATCCTGATTGGCTACGCCGGAATCCAGTCCGGCCGCCTTACCGCAGATATGCTCATCTATCCCATCTTGAACGGCGTGGGGGCACTGGCGATCCTGTTCTCTCTATATTTCCATCCCAACATACCATCAATTGTTATTGAAATCGCCTGGCTACTGATCAGCTGCTTCGGAATATTCCGATATTTTTCCAAATAAATCAGATCACAAGCAAATTTGATGCCTGAATTTGTTTTGTGATACCCAGCAGGTTGTCCGTCTCCACACGGGTGCTATAAGCTGCGCCAACCAAAAACCCTGAGAGGGACATGACAATCCCTCAAACGTCCCAGAAAGGTGTCCTGCCAGACCATGAATATTCATGAATATCAGGCCAAAGCTGTCCTGAAATCATTCGGCGCGCCCGTCGCTGATGGTGTCCCGATACTCTCCCTCGACGATATTCAGAAAGCAGTGGATACGCTGCCTGGGCCACTTTGGGTCGTGAAATCGCAAATTCACGCCGGCGGGCGCGGTAAAGGCAAATTCAAGGAAGCCGCAGCCGGCGAAAAAGGCGGTGTTCGCCTCGCCTTCTCCAAGGATGAGGTACTGGAACACGCCAAGGCTATGTTCGGCAACACGCTCGTCACAGCCCAGACTGGTGACGCGGGCAAGCAAGTCAACCGTCTCTACATCGAAGATGGCGCAGACATTGACCGTGAGCTCTATCTCTCACTGTTGGTAGACCGCGCCACCGGCCAGGTCGCTTACGTCGCCTCCACAGAGGGTGGCATGGACATCGAACAGGTCGCCCACGATACGCCAGAAAAGATCCTGACCCTCACCGTCGGCGACACCGTCTCAGCAGACGATGCGGCAAAGCTCTGCGATGCGTTGAAGCTCGAAGGCACTGCGCGCGATGACGGCATGCACCTCTTCCCGATCTTGCATCGTGCCTTCCTGGAGAAGGACATGTCGATGCTGGAAATCAACCCGCTGATCGTCATGCAAAACGGCCATCTCCGCGTACTAGACGCCAAGGTCAGCTTCGACGGCAACGCCCTCTTCCGCCACCCTGACATTCAGGAACTGCGCGACGAAACCGAAGAAGACGCCAAAGAGATCGAGGCGTCAGAATGGGACCTTGCTTACATCGCCCTCGACGGCACGATTGGCTGCATGGTCAACGGCGCGGGTCTAGCAATGGCCACCATGGACATCATCAAGCTCTATGGCGAAGAGCCCGCGAACTTCTGTGATGTCGGCGGCGGCGCGTCCAAAGAAAAAGTCGCCGCGGCCTTCAAGATCATCATGAAGGACCCGAACGTCAAAGGCATCCTCGTCAACATCTTCGGCGGCATCATGCGCTGCGATGTCATCGCTGAGGGCGTCATCGCCGCGGTGAAAGAAACCAACCTTGCCGTGCCCCTCGTCGTTCGACTTGAAGGCACCAATGTCGATTTAGGCAAGAAAATCATCGCCGATAGCGGCCTTAACGTCATCGCCGCCGACGACCTCGACGACGCCGCCCAGAAAATTGTTGCCGCAGTGAAGGCCTAACCAGACATGTCCATCCTCATCAACCAAGACACCAAAGTCATCGTTCAGGGCCTCACGGGCAAAACCGGGACTTTCCACACTGAACAGGCGCTCGCTTACGGGGCAACTAAAATGGTCGCCGGCACCCACCCAAAGAAGGGCGGCGAGACCTGGACCAGCGGTCTCGATGCCGCAGCGAACCTGCCGATTTTCGCGAGCGTCGCGGAAGCCAAAGATACCACCGGCGCGAACGCTTCGGTCATTTATGTCCCACCGGCCGGC
>JBCCIW010000175.1:0-7056 GCA_039028055.1 Pseudomonadota bacterium
GCTGCACTTCGGTCACGTACACTCGATGCGGCGATAATCGCCTTGCCCTGGCCTACTCCGGGAATTGAAATTGAGGTCATTGCTGAAGATGAGTTTTTCCTCGCTATGCCCAATGGTCACGAGCTTTCCGACGCGAAAAAACTGGACGTCTCCAACTTACTCGGCGAACAGATCCTGCTTCTAGAGGATGGTCACTGCCTCCGCGGTCACGCAGAAGCCGTCTGCACGATGCCCGGCATACAGCGCCGCAACGACGTGACCGCAACATCATTGCAGACAATGATCCACATGGTCGGTGGCGGCCTCGGCCTGTCTCTGGTGCCGAAAGTCGCCGCGGAGTCTGGAATTGCGCGAGGTGCCGGCGTCACCGTAAGACCATTTAACGAAGGTGTTCCAGGGCGAACCATAGGCATGGCGTGGCGCGCAGGATCGTCGAGAAAGGACGAAGCGCTTCTTATCGCCGACGTCATCCGCGGGCAGTTCGACAAGGCGTAAATGACACCAACAAACACGCCAAAAATCGGCGCGGTTGGTGTTTTGCAAGGATAGATTGGTCGCGCGGGCGTCTAGATAACGGATTCAGCTTCGAAAACCTCGCGATCAAGCTCACCTTCCCAGTTTGCAACGGCAGAGGCGACGGCAGCATCGCCCGTGACGTTTGTGACAGTGCGCATCATGTCGAGCAGGCGATCGAACGGAAAAATAAACGCGATGATCTGAAGCGCCTGAGCTTCGCTGACGCCAATGACACTCAAAACAGCATAGGCGAGCAGTAGTCCTGCACTCGGAATCGCAGCAGCGCCGATAGACGCAGCGGTCGCCGCAAATGCGACCGCTATATAGTCCGCAAAACCCATTTCTATTCCAGGGATCGCCTGGGCTGCAAACAATGCGACCAATCCGAGATAAATGGCGGTCCCATCCATATTGATGGTCGCGCCGACCGGTAGCACAGACGACGCCACAGATTTCTTCACCCCAAGATTTTCAGACACATTCGTGATCGTGACAGGAAGCGTGCCCGCGCTGGACGCAGTTGAAAACGCCACAGCTTGTGCGTCCCGAATACCGCGGAAGAACCGCACCATAGGCAGCCCAAGTATTCCCCGCACAATCCCGAAACCGTGCACAAAAATCATGTGAAGGAAACAAGCGAGATAAAGCGCGATTGCCAGCCGCGCGAGATTGTCGAGAACGGACAAACCTCGGGTGGCCATCACCCAGGACATCAGGAAAAACACACCGATCGGCGCAAGTTCCATGATCATCACCGTCAGCTTCAGCATAACCTCGGCAGCGCTATCAATGACTCGCGTCAGGGGTTTCGCGGCTTCACCGGCCACGAGGCAGGCTGCACCAAACAGGAGCGAAAAGAAAATGATCTGAAGAACGTTGCCCGTTGCTCCATCCGTCATGGAAATGAAAATATTATCGGGAATGATCGCAAATATCTTTTCGAGGGCACCGGCATTTGCAGCACCGGAACCGGTTTCAATCCGGCCCTGGACATTCGAGAGATCGTCGGCTGATGCCACCCCGAAATCGACCCCTTCACCGGGTTTGAGCAAGGTGCCCATGATAAGCCCCAGCGTAACGGCAAAGGCCGTTGTGGCCATGTACAACCCAATGGTTCGTGCACCGAGAGATCCTAGCTTTCCTGGATCGCCCATGGCCGTAACGCCCGATACCAGCGTGACGATGATGAGGGGCACAACCAGCATTTTGATGAGGTTCACAAAGGCAGAACCAAACGGTTCCAGCCAATCCGCGGCGAACGAGGAAGCCGCTTCAGGGCCTACCCCGTAGCGAAGCCCAAGTCCCAGCCCAAGCCCAAGCAGAAGCCCAACCATGACGCGCTTCCACAAGGTTATTTTCGTCCAACCCATCTAATTCCCCTATCGGATTCGTCGGTACCGTAATTCGGTCACTCGTTCAGATGCAAGCTTGCAGACCCAGTGCATCGACCTTCATCAAATCTGAGGGCCGCAAATGTCACAGCATTACCGTTAGAATAGTTAAGGGCATGCAGGTCTTTCGATCGAAGCACGCAGAGCCCGAGCAACTCCGCTGAAGCCAACAGTGCAGCCTCAGCCTCCCGGGCAACTGCATCCTCCGTGTTCAGAAGATACGTCAAGGGGTATCGGGATCTGTCATTTGGCAAGTCGAGCACGGTATAGGGTGGAATGGTAACATCGGTTCCAGTGGTGAAGACGAAACTCGGCTCGGCATAGCCCAATGCATGGATCGTGTGTTTAGTATCTGCTGGACAGCTGGCGAGATTATCCTCTCCGAGCGCACATACATCGGCCAGCGCCATGCGGGCGGCTTCGGTCGGTTGAATCCAGATCGCGCTCGGAATAGCGGCGATGCGAATATGCCAACCAAGAGCGATACTGGTAATAATGGCGAGGGCGACGCTCGCGCCATACTCCCGGATGGCAAGGGCTATCATGGTTCCCACTCCGGCGAGTCCCGTCAGACCCAGCCAGATTAGCGGCATTTCGGCATCTGGAATCCAGGTCGCAAGAACGGCACTTGAGTCGCTGTTTACAAAATCACTGGCCGCATCTGTCTGCAAAATGGTCAGACCAATCGGGGACGTCAAAACCGAAACGAGGATCGCCGCCACCGCGAAAAGGATTGCTGACGAGACCTGGGCGAGCGGCATCCGGAGCCCTGACATGAATTTCACCACGCACCAGCCGCAGATAAGCGCAAGCGCAGGATAAGCCGGCAGAATGTAGTGCGAGAGCTTGGTCGGCAGCAGTTCAAAGAAGATCCAGGTCGGCACCAGCCACGCAGCAAGGAAGATCAGCCCGGCGCGCTCTTCAGCCAGCGTATCAAGATCGCGCCCACGAAGCGTGCGCGCCAGCAAAAGGAGCGCAGGCACAACAAAGAGGGTTGCCGGAAAGAAGTGCGTCGGCAGGAATGCGAGGTGATAGCCAGGCGGCCCGCCGTGCCCTTCTGACGCTGAGACTAGCTTGTCGCGAAGATCCTTGCCAACGGCACCTTCAATATACTCACCAGAGGTGGCGATCTGGATCCAGATAAACCACGGGAGAACCAGAAGCACGAACAGCAATAGACCTTGCCAGCGCCAGATCGGCACCGACCACGAGAGATTTCGTCGAACGACAGACACCACCGCGAGGGCGAGCCCTGCAACGAGGAGCGTAACAGGTCCTTTGATAAGAAAGCCGAGGCCGGACGCAGCCCAGAATAATAGCCCCAATCGAAAGGCCCTGTCTCGATCCGTTCCGTTATAAATGCGCGCGAGCGCACCCATCGCCACCACGGTGAGGAAAACGAGAACAGCATCGGTTTTGGCGATATGCGCCTCGCTCGTCAGCAGGATACCCGCCCCAAAAAGCGCCGCCCCCAGAAATGCGCCGCGACGACCGACTAGCGCCCGTCCGCACCAGAACGTCGCCAATGTTGCGAGCACGGCTCCGAAAAGAGAGGGCAGGCGGTAGGACCAGATGTCTCCGGCGCTTGCGCTGGAAACCGCAGCCGTTGATGCCGCCTGCAGCCAGTGTATCCCCGCAGGCTTCTTGTTTCGATTCTCATCCTGATAGCGAATGCGGATGAAATCGCCGGTCTCCAGCATCTGTTTCGACGCCTGGGCAAACCGGCTCTCATCTCTGTCTAACGCTGGAAGTGAAAATACACCCGGCGTTGCGGCGGTGAGCGTAATCAGCGCAAGCAAGGCCCAGGATTTCCACCCGGTGGACAGATTTTCCAACAAAGTCATGGGACTCCCCTGCGGTGCAGGCGGTTGGGGTGTCAAGAGTCCGGCATTTTGCAGCGCTGCCATGTTCGCGCTAGACTGCCGCCCAGGGAGACAAGGGAATTTGGTTCATGCGATACGCATCTGTTCTCGCTGCGGGGCTGTGGTTGCTGATGGCTGCCTGCACAACAGCCAGCCCCGATGATCTGGAGGCAGCAGCCGATGCCAGTGCTTTGCAAGGCGAAGCAGATGATCGCCTGGCAGACGAAGAAGCAACCGCTGCCGCAATTGAAGCACAACAGGAACTTGAAAGAGCTTCGGCCGAACGCGCCGCGCTGGAGCGTGAAAGAGCTCGAGACGAAGAGAGCGCAAGGACCGCACGGATGGCATCAACAAGGCCGGGGCGCAGGCAGCCTTGCGATCAAGGCAAAGACTATCAGATCTTTAGTACCGCCAGCAGCAGCGGGACGCTCGAAGCGTTTCAGGGCTATCTGGAATTTGCTCAGACCTGCTCAGGCGCAAGATATGTTGCACTTGCGCGGAACGAAGTAGATCGCATCGAAAGAACTGGCGTCGAGCGGCCGACGATCACGGGTGCCAGCCGCCGGACGACCGCAGCCCGCACACGTCCGGCCACCACAGCAAGGCGACGAGTTACATCTGCCCCCCGGCCAGATGACGATGTAAGCGGCGATGAGACCTCAACGATCGTAACCAGATCCTCTGGTGTTGGCAGCTTCCGTTCAGATGAATTGCCGTCGGATTCTGAGGATAACGGAAACGTTCACACCGAAGAAAGCACGTACACTCCCCCATCCCCGACAATTGAGGAAGCACCGCTAATCGGCGCAGGCAATGGCGGAGGCGGACCAGGGAGCGGAATTGGCGTGTTGGGTGCGATAAATACCGGCGGAACACAGGAGCCGACCGATCCGACAGCCGGACGCATCGCTCACCATGCACCAAGCACCATGGTGGCGGGACATCCCTACATTCTGGAGGTCCTGATACGCCCAATAGAGGCGACCACTGACATTGCGGCCGTGGATTCCCGGCTGCGGGCGGAGATTGGTGCCGCCCCCAGCCCGTCTGGAGACGCTGCGAGGGTTGCCATCACGAACACGACAATCGGTCGGATCATGATTGCCCGCTTGCAGGCCGCCGGTGCTATCAGCGTCGTGCCCATTACACCGGAACGCCAACCGGTACTGCCGAACCAGACCGCCAAATGGGCCTGGGCTGTAACGGCAAACGAGGGCGCAAGCACCGCCAGCCTGATCTTTTCGGTGCTCCGCGAAATCGAGACCAGCGGCGAAACATTCGAGCAATCGGTAAAGACGCTTCCCGTGAGCGTGTCGATCACAAGTGTCGATGACCTGTTGATACAGGCGTCCGCGTCAGCCGATCTGACGAGATCGAGGGGCGGCCAGCCGCAGGCGGCAACGAGCTTCGCCGCGGAGAGCTTTGTGCCAAATGCTCGCTCACGCAGCATCAACACCGATCAACCAGTCGGCAGTTGCGATAGAACGCAAGGCACGGACCCTGATCGTCACGCGCTGATTTTGTCGAATGCCAGTTACGTCGAAAGTGTTGGCCCTCTGTCCCTCACGCACACAGATGGCGAGCGCGTCTCCGACGCTGTCAGCAGTCTCGGTTATTCGGTTACCCATTGCCGAGACTTGAATGACACCGAGACCGAAGCCGCGCTGCGAACGCACGGGCAGACCCTGCGGGATCGCAAGAATGCCGGAGGCGAACCAAGCGCCTTCTTCTACTATTCTGGTCACGGCGTGACACAGGACGGCAGAAGCTTTCTGATACCGACCAATCTCGACAATCTGTCCGAGGACATCATATCGCGGCGCGGCATAGACAGCGAACGGATCATCAATCTTGTCGGAGCAACGGGAGCATCCACAGCATTTATTGTCTTTGATGCCTGCCGCAACACCGTTGGCAAAGGGGCGTCCAAAGGCATAGCGCCTGTTGGTTGGGGCAGCGCTGGCGGCGGATTGCTGCAGGCCTATGCGACGGCACCGGGAGCCACAGCCGCCGACAACGGATACTATTCCGAGGCCCTCGCCACTGCGCTTCAGTCTTCTGATAAGAAGGCCGATCTTGTCTTCGATGATGTCCAGACCATTGTGGCAAACCGAAGCAACAACACGCAAATACCCTTCACCTCAGACGGCTTCACGCGCGACTTCTACTTTCAATAGGGTTCGGCAATGGATTCAATGCTGGAAGCTCCACTAGATCAGGCGACTAGCAATTTGAAGCCGAGGGCGCTAATCGGGCGGGATGCCATCCATGCTTGAGTTCTCTGTCATCGTTCCTGTCTACAATGAAGCGGATAATGTTGGGCCGCTCGTCGTGGAAATCAGCGAGGCGCTGGACGGCAGATCATATGAAATGATCTTTGTTGACGACGCATCAACTGACGAAACTTTCACCCAACTGATCGCCATGAAGCAGGAGACCTCAACGCTCAGGGTGCTGCGCCACAGAAGCAATTGCGGCCAGAGTCGCGCCATTCGCAGCGGGCTTGAAGTCGCAAGGGGGCGCGTGATCGGGTTGCTTGATGGCGACGGGCAGAACAACCCCGCAGACCTGCCGGATCTCTATCGCCAATTGACCCGCTCTGGTGCGCCGGAGAATCTGGCTCTGATCATGGGCGAACGCCAGGATCGCAAAGACAGTCCATGGAAGCTTTTCGGCTCGCGCGTCGGCAACACCGTCCGCCGCTGGGTTTTAAAAGATAACAGCCACGACAGCGCTTGCGGTATAAAAGTCATTCATGCTGACCTGTTCCGCCGACTTCCATATTTCGATCATATGCATCGCTATATGCCGGCGCTCGTTCAGGCAGAAGGGTACGAGGTCGAGACACGCCCGGTAAGACATAGAGCGCGGGGCTCCGGGAACACAAAATACACCAATTTTGGGCGGCTCGCAGACGGCTGGAGCGACCTCAGAGCTGTCGCCTGGTTAATGCGACGGCGCAGGCACCCCGGAAGCGTCGAAGAAGCGTCCTGAAATGGCTGCAATGTCCGGTTAACCGAAGCTTAATGCGCTGGCAGGCTAAATGTGAGGTACATCTCGCTCTGAGGGTCCGCATGCGCTAAGTCTACTTAGGCATGGGCCAAAGGGCATGAACCATGGTCAAACTCTTCCTCCCGGGGCTGGCTGCTGCGGAACAGGAACGAAAGGAACAAACTGCTCGCAAGAGCAGTTCAGAACGGAACAGGGGACGCAGTATGCGCGCACTATTGGCAATTTTCCCGCTCCTGGCAGTGCCGGTAATCATCTATAATCTCATGTCCCTCGCC
>JBCCIW010000176.1:0-7019 GCA_039028055.1 Pseudomonadota bacterium
TCGCCAGCTTTCTGGGCGCTCGCACCAGGTGTTCACTGCGTTAGCGGTTCGCGCTCCCGATGGTACTTTGACCGCTCGAACAGTTCAGTCACGAGTTGTGTTCAAGCGGCTTACCGAACGCGAAGTAACCGACTATGTCCAAACCACTGAGCCCATCGGTAAAGCTGGCGGATATGCCATACAAGGCGGTGCTGGGGCATTCGTAAAACGGCTGAATGGGAGTTATAGCGCTGTTGTCGGATTGCCGCTCTATGAAACGAGAAACACGCTCATTGGCGTCGGTATTTTGCCAGCGTAATCAGATCCGTGTCGATTGATCATATTCTCACCTATGAAGGCATCGCTGGAAAATGCCATGTTGCCTGCGATGAGACGCAGCGACCTATCCAGTTATTCTATGCGCCATTTTCCCAAACTTCGAATAGTGCCTATCCAGGGCAGAACCTTCGCGCAATTGTTCGTGCATCTGCTGCAGGAGAGGGTGGATCTTTTCTCCAGAGCGAGACCGGCGAGACGCTTTTCCTTTCCCATAATCGTTCTGTAAATTTGGTCGAGGGTGAGCGTTGCGAGGTTTTCTGCTTATCAAGCGCTCGGCGCGGCAAGTATGCGCGGGTCCGTTTGCTGCGGGATGACGATGTTATATACGCATCATCCGAAGGAGCCTGGAATGCAGGCTTTGTTCAAATTGCTAACGCCAAAATTATAGATACACCAGAGAGTCATTTGCTGATTGATGACATCCTGGAGAGCATGTGCACGCCGGTTGCCACGCTACCTTCCGGCGGTCGGCTTACGATCGCGCCAACAGAAGCGCTCGTCGCAGTGGATGTGGATACTGCGGGTCGAAAAAGCAGTAGCGCTGGTTCGGCAGGTATCCAGAGCATAAATGTTGAGGCGGCAAATGAACTGGCGCGCCAAATCTGCCTTCGAGATCTTGGCGGAGCTATAGTGCTCGATTGTGTGGGACAAATCAGAAAGTCGCAGGGCCATGCTTTGCGTCGAGCCTTTCTGGATACCTTCAAGACTATGAGCTTGCGAACTGTGGAGGCTCTCCCGCCATCCAAGTTCGGCCTTATGGAGATTGCAATTGCTTGGGGGCGTCAGCCGATCCACGAACGCCTGTTAGATGATAACCAACGGCTTCATCCAGACACAGAGCTATGGCAGGCTTTAAGGCGACTTGAATGTGAAGCTGCGCAACGCAGAATGGAGCAGCTGGTTCTTGAATTGCCTGAAGATGCCTTTGCCCTGTTTCAATCTCGAAGGGTGGACTATATGCAGCGCATTAAAGCTCGGTTTGGTAGTCGCATAGATGTGCGTCTGTCATCGAGGCAGCGGATAGAGGTGACATCTCGATGAGCAAAACCATTTGCCCGGTCTGTGAAACCCAATTTGGTGCAAAAGAGTATAAGCCGTTTTGCTCTCGAAGATGCGCAGACGTTGATCTGTCTCGTTGGCTGAAGGGTGGTTATGCCATCCCAGGTCGACCAGCCGATCAGGCCGAACAGGCTCCGTCAAGAGAAACAGGTAGTGAGAGCTGAATTGGTGGATAGACATTGGGACTGGTGCACCTTATACACCCGACTTTCTGGCCCCAAACCCACTTGAAGTGCCCGGGTAGCTCAGGGGTAGAGCAGCGGACTGAAAATCCGCGTGTCGGTGGTTCAAATCCGCCCCCGGGCACCATCATATGACTTCAAAATAGATCATTTGTCGGGTCTCTACCCGCCCGGCATGTCAAGTTGTCTTCAGATGCAACCCTTGAACCGAGCTAAGGACGGGATCATGCCCCGATATCTTCGCTCCGCATGCCCTTCCAGAGACTGACGCAACAGATGAGGATTACGAAGGTGAATGGCAATGCCGCTGTGATTGTGCCTGCCTGTAGTGATTGAAGAGCCTCTTCGCCGCCCCCGTAGAGCAGAGCTGATGCCGTTAATCCAAGCATGCAGGCCCAAAATACTCTTTGTGCAACGGGAACATGAAGCTTGCCCCCTGAGGTGATTGTATCGACAACCAGTGCGCCGGAATCTGCAGATGTCACGATAAAAACGATCAACAACATGATTGCGGCTGTTGAAGTGACAGCCGCAAACGGCATCTCCGCCAGCATCTGAAACAGCACGAGTGAGGCATCCGACATTCCATTTGCTAGCTCTCCGGCCCCGGACTTGTTCTGGTCGAGGGCTGTTTCTCCAAACGCTGTGAACCAGATGACGCATATGGCGAAGGGGGCAAACAGAACTACAGAAAAATACTCTCGAACTGTCCGTCCCTTTGAAATTCTGGCGATGAACATGCCAACAAAAGGCGACCAGGAAATCCACCAGGCCCAGTAGAAAATTGTCCAGTCATGAAACCAGGCAATATCCTCTCTGCCCATCCAATCGGTTAGTGCGGGCGTGTCTGTGAAATACGCAAGCAGGTTTTCACCGAAGCCCGTGAAGATAAGAACTGTCGGGCCAGCAATGATGACAAAAACAAGCAAGCCGAAGGCGATTGCCATATTCAGGTTGCTAAGAAATTTGACGCCGCCATGGATGCCTCGAAAGACCGAGATCACTGCCAATCCTGTCATCATCGCAATAAGTACAATCTGTACGCCAATTGTTGGCTCAAACCCCAGCAGATACCCAAGGCCTGCAGCCGCTTGTGTGCCGCCTATCCCGATTGTTGTCGCCAGTCCAAATACGGTTGAAACGACAGCAAACAGGTCAATCAAATGGCCGGGCCAGCCCCATATTCTTTCGCCCAGCAGGGGATAAAATGCTGACCGGACTGTTAGCGGCAGGCCCTTATTGTGCGCGAAAAAGCCGAGAGAAAGGCCGACCAGCGCGTATATCGCCCATGGTGCTATGCCCCAGTGGAAGAGGGTCGCGCTGAATGCAAGGCGCTCTGCTTCTACGGTACCAGCCTCGACATTCAGTGGAGTACCAAACCAATCCGTGTAGTAAGCAAGGGGCTCTGCGGCTCCATAGAACATGAAACCTATCCCAACCCCTGCTGCAAAGAGCATAGCGACCCAGGAGTGTATCTTGAAATCGGGCACGGCGTTGGTGCCCCCCAAGCGAATTCTGCCGAGCGGAGAGATTGCTAGAATTAGACAGAATAGAACGACGAGGACTGGTGTGACTGCGAACAACCAATCAAATGCTTCGAGAGTAAAAGTTCTCGCTGAAGACAATGCATCTTGGGCAGTGCTCGGAAACAGCAGCGTAGCCACACTGAAAACTATTACGAGCAACGCACTTAGGAAAAAAACTGGATTGTGAATGTCCAGCCCAAGCACTTCCATATTGTCCTGCCCGATTTCATAGTCAGTTTCGCAATCGGACAACGCCTTTTTTGCTGGATCGTCATCCTGAATGAGCGCAGGAGAGGCGTGGCTGTCAGGCCCAGTATGAGTCATTTTTCACCCGATTTATCAATTCATCATTGCCGTAAATCCGTCGATAATCAAAGCACTTAAATCACCGCTTCTGCTGCGGCAGCAGAGCTCTACTTATGACAAACCCGAATTTTGTTGTATTTATGAGACATATTTTGTTCCAGCGACTTACGGGGTGATGGAATTACAGTGATAACCTTTCACTGATCGAAATATCTAGCTAGCAAACGACCACCATAGATCTTACCGCGATGTGTGAGCCCTCAGGAAAACGGGTGTGCGCCCCGCGCGGCAGGAGTCAAATCAAGGGGTTGAAATGCGTAACTTAATGAGCGGCGTCTCCGGGATCGCCATCATTCTTGCGACTGGTGTATCAGCAGAAGCGCAAGAAACAGTTTCGGATGAAGTTGATGCGCGCCGCTTGGCCCCCGTCACCGTAACAGCCACCAAAAGGTCAGAAAGTGCGCAAGACATTCCAGTTGCGGTCTCCGCTCTCGGTGAAGAGACGCTTTATGAGCTGAATGTAAGTGTTTTTACAGATTATCTTGTGCAGCTGCCGGGCGTCACGGCGGGGGGATCCGGACCCGGGCAGAATACAATTTATATCCGCGGCTTGGCATCAACCACTCCAAACCTGACGACTGCCGGTGTTGCTGGGCTTGCGCCCAATGTTGCTCTCTATCTTGACGAACAACCGGTTTCTCAGCCGGGCCGTAATCTGGATATCTACGCGGCTGATTTAGAGCGCGTTGAGGTCCTTTCAGGACCGCAGGGGACGCTCTTCGGCGCGAGTTCTCAGGCCGGTACGGTACGCTTAATCACGAATAAGCCGAATCTCGGCGAGTTCGAAGCAAATCTGAAGCTCGGCACATCTTTCACTGAGGGGGGCGAATTCAGCCAGTCTGTAGAGGCTGTTTTGAATATTCCAGTCACCGACAAATTCGCTCTGCGCGCGGTCGGATATGTTGATGATCAAGGTGGGTACATTGATAATGTAGCTGGTACGCGAACGGCCGCGGAGAGCGCGAGGTTTCGTCCGGAAGGATTTGTAAGAGCGAACGGCGTGCCGGTTTCCGCTGGGCGTGCAGGGTTTCAAGCCGGCGCTGATTTGTCTGATGTCACTTTTCTGGAAGCGAACAATGCTTTCCTCGTTGAGGACGATTTCAACGACGCGACGTATGCGGGTTTTCGGTTGACCGGCCTCTATGAGTTTAACTCAGATTGGCAACTGACCGTATCGCACTCCCAGCAGAGCATCGAAGCAGACGGCGTCTTCTTTACAGATCCCGAGCTTGAGGATCTTGAGATCGAACGGTTTACGCCGGATAGCATCAATGATGATTATTCCAATACGGCGTGGACGCTGGAAGGTCGCCTTGGCTTTTTGGAAGCAGTTTACACCGGTGCATTTACGGATCGCGACACGGATCAGACCGTCGACTACACAGACTATCTATTCGTCGGTCAGTATCTACCTTATTATATTTGTGATGCATCGGTAACCTACCCAGGCGATGATGGTCCTACCGGTACCTGTCAGGCTCCCAACCTATTTGTGAACTCCGGAACGGACACCCAGATTCAGACTCACGAGCTTCGTTTTAATACACCTGCTGAACATCGCCTGCGTGCTACCGTTGGGGGCTTCTATAGTGATCTCGAGCTGACAGAGCTAAACGATTTCGTTTATCCAGGTTCTACACAAGTAGTAGGCTTCAATGGCGAGCTCGGATTTGCGCCTAACTTCCCTCTGACGAATACGTCTGTAACAGGTGAAATTGGAAACGCGTCACCGGGATTCTTTTCTGACCCAGGTCCGTTTCCCGACGGCGTCATTTTCAGAAATGATGTTCGCCGTACGGACGAACAATTCGGTATATTTGGAGAAGCGACATTCGAAGCCATACCAGATACGTTGGAGCTGACATTTGGCGCGCGCTACTATGATATTGAAGTTGATCTGGAAGGCAGCGCGAATGCGTCCTTTGGAAATCTTGGCTCTGACACTGATGCACAGTCATTTGGTACCAATATTTCAGCGCAGTTTGCACCGGGTAATGCGTTTGGCGCGCCTGATACAGCTTCAACAGACGGCGTTATCTTCAAAGGTAATGTCGGTTGGACCCCAACTGACGATTTGTTATTCTACTTTACATATTCAGAGGGCTTCAGGCCTGGACTACTAAATCGTCCAGGCGGCGCGGCAGGTCCAAACGGATTCACTGTTCCGTTCGCGCTCGATACTGATGATGTTCAGAATTTTGAAATCGGTTGGAAAACAACACTCTTCGATCAAATACAATTTAATGGGAGCGCGTTTTACGTCGATATAAGCGACCTTCAAACCACGATTTTTGACCCGTCTATCGTAAACCTGTTCTTCTCTGACAACGCGGCCGATGCCGAGCTTTATGGCCTCGAAGCCGACGTCATTTGGGCACCGCCACAGGTTGAAGGTCTGACGTTGACTGGTGCTTTCTCTATTCTCGATACCGAGATTACAGAAGTTCTTACTCCGACGGGAGATGTGCTAGAAGGTGATGAACTAGCCTTCGCGCCGAACTTCCAGGGCAATATCCGCGCTCGTTACGAGTGGGATGTTCTGGGCGGAAAGTACCTCGCGCACGTCCAGGGACAGGGGGTCTATTCCGGCGAGTCATTCTCCGACATCATAACCATCAATCGCGCGGAAATTGATAACTGGTTCACGTTGGCGCTTGCTACAGGCGTTACTGCAGATAAATGGTCTGCAGAGTTTTTCGTAGATAATGTTACCGATGAACGTGCTGAACTTGCGAATAACTTCGTCTTTGACCGCGAGCGTGTAACGGTCAATCGTCCGCGAACCTACGGAATCCGCTTGGCCTTCCAATATTAATCACTTGCCTGCGAGCAATACAGATTTGAAATTGGGCTCTATATTATATGAAGACCCATCGGCAGTCTTTGTTGTGAAATGAGTGAAGAGATAAAATCTGAGCGGAAGGCCATTCAGGCATTGATTCAGGCTGGCGATTTTGGTGGTGCGCTCAGTCGAACAACTTACTTGCTTGAAGAGCTGCCCGAAGATACGGACTTGCTCTACATGGCGGCCGTTGCAGCTCGATATGCAAAGCGGTTCGACGACGCAAGCCGATGGCTCGAAATATTAAAAGGACTTCAGCCGGAGTTTGGACGCGCCTTTCAGGAAGAAGGCCATTTGCTGCGAGATCAGGGCAAGTTCGACGCAGCGATCATTTTGTATAAACGCGCATGCCAATATAATCCTTCACTTGAATCAAGCTGGCGTGCTCAAGCCGATATTTTAGCCCGTTTAGGTAGGCCGTTGGAGGCTGAGTCTGCTATTGCGCAGGCTGATCGCTTGAAGTCTTTGCCCGGGCACATTGTTGCAGTTTCCAACCATCTCGCTGAGGGCCGACTGCTGAAAGCCGAGGATCTTTGTCGCGCCTTCCTGCAAAAGAACCCGCAACACGTCGAAGCCATGCGGTTACTAGCTGACATCGGCTCTCGGCTAGGTGTTCTGGAGGATGCGGACACGCTGCTTGAGGCGGCTATTGGTTTGGAGCCAGACAATATTCAAATTCGTCTGGATTATATTCATGTCCTTCGTAAGCGGCAGAAATTTGCTGAA
>JBCCIW010000177.1:0-6965 GCA_039028055.1 Pseudomonadota bacterium
TGGCCACCAAGAACTCAGAAGAAATCCGTGATGCCGTCGAGGACGGCAAACGCAGACTGACCCGGTTGGTTGAACAAGGTGCTGCGTCAGCCCTCCTGCCGGCTGGGTCGTGACCGACGCAAACGCTGGAATGACCAAGCCCGTGGACCAGGATGCGCAGGCACTAGATGACGTGCTGCTGGCGATGGACGTTGTGGACACGCTTCGCCACAGAGAAAAAATGGTCGAGCGTGAACTCGATGCCGAGGGCCGTGAAACGGAGTTGCTTGAACGACTGAAGCAGATCTACGAGGCCCAGGGAATTGCTGTACCCGAGCGCATCTTAAAGGACGGCGTGGCAGCGCTGAAAGAGAAACGCTTTGCCTATACGCCACCTAAAGGCACGCTGGCAGTCAAACTGGCGCGGATATATGTGGCTCGGGACGTATGGCTTAAACCCGTCCTGATATCATGTGCCGCAATACTTGCAGCATTGGGAGCTTACGAGTTCGGTGTTGCTGCGCCCGATCGTGCTCGGGCTGAGGCTGCGCGAATAGAGCTTACGCAAACGCTTCCCAATCAGCTAGGCAAGCTCCGCGCCGAGGTGCAGGATCTGTCGACAGAAGACATGGCCGATGCTCTTGCAGAAACTCTTTATCAGGAAGGTTTAGCAGCTCTGGACGAGGAGGATACGAATACTGCGAGGTCGATGATCGAGCAGCTTGAAACGCTTCAAACAGATCTTTCTAGAAGTTACGAAGTACGGGTCAGATATGGAAATGGCGCTCAGTCAGGCATATTCAGAATACCAGACAATCAACCGAACCAGAGAAACTACTACCTCATCGTTCAAGCGGTTGATCCGAGAGGGAATGTATTAAGCGTTCCAGTTTTTGACGAGGAAAATCAAGTTCATAGACGCGCAAGCCAATGGGGCCAGCGAGTCACCGAAGACGTCTTCAACAGTGTTGCTGCTGATAAGCGTGACGACCAGATAATCCAAAACGATGTAATCGGTGAAAAAACACCGGGACGTTTATCGCCGATCTTCACAGTGGAGACACAGGGCGAGGCCATTGTCGAATGGTAGCCCGATGACCCGCATACTCACAGGTCGCCAAACCTTGCTCCAATTAGACGGCATTATTGCGAGTGCTCGGGAAGCTCTATCCGACGCTATAGTCGCCAATGATTCTGTCGACACGCGGAGAGCAGAAGTGCGCGAAGAACAGGTCGCTGCATTTCGGGCTTTGGCAGAGCTGAGAGTGGACGCCTTGCAGAATTACGAAACGAATGACCTCGACGAGGTGCATCGGGCAGCTCTGGATCTTCTTGCTCAGCAAGATGATTTTGTTGAAGAAACCGCAACCAGGATCACGAATGCGTCGAACCGCATCAAAGCGCTGGAAGACAAGCGATCGTCACTCGCCTCTCAGCACGACCAGGCAATAGACGCATATGAAACGCGTGTCGCCGACATTGAAACAGCCCTTGCTGATACGGACGCATACAAAGCACTTTTGCTGGCTGCGGAGCAATCCGCTTCTGTCGTTTCCAGGGCAGAGCAGAAGCTCGCCCTTGCACGAACAGATCGCCAGGAAAAAGGCGCTCCGTATCAGGCTGATCCTCTTTTCATGTATCTCTGGAAAAGGAAGTTTCGCTCGCCTGAATATAAAGCAAGACCGTTTATCCGCTTCATGGATGGGTGGGTCGCGAGGCTCTGCAAATACGACGGTGCAAGAGCGAACTACGCTCGCCTGATAGAGCTGCCGGAACGGCTTGCAGAACATGTTGAGCGGGTTGTGTATGACCACGAAACCGCAGTGTCTACTCTTGAAAGAGCTGAAGCAGATGCGCTGAACTCAGAAGGAGCGGATGAACTCAAAGCCGCTGCAGATGCCATTCGCTCCGAGCTTTATGCAATGGAGCCGGAGATCGAGGGTGCAGAACAGGACCACCTTCAAGTCGTATCACTGCATGACAGTGCGCTGGAGAATGGTGCCGGACCAGCCCAGAAAGCCCTCCGTTTGCTGCAAGATGGACTAAGATCAAAGAGCTTTCCAGACCTGCGAGTCCTTGCGGCAGAAACGCTTGAACTGGAGGATGACCGCGTGGTCGATGCTCTGGTCAAACTGCGAGCTGAAGAAATGTCCCTAGAGCTGGAAGCAGAGCGCAATCTGCGGCTGCCGGATCGGCGTCGCAAAGATCTGGAGACACTGGAACGTCTACGCCGACGGTTCAAACGCGATCGCCTTGATAGTTCTTATGCGACTTTCAAGGCATCCACCGTGGACTCGATATTTCGCGGATTGCTCCGCGGCGATGTTGACGAGTCGAGAGCGCTCCGACAACTCTCGCGCGCCGTGCGTCGGCGCAATACCACTGCGACAAGAGGATTTGGCGGCAGAGGACGACGCGACACGCTGGGTCTACCGGAAGTTCTCGGCGATGTAATGTGGGAAGTCGCGAAAGAAGCGGGCCGAGCCGGCCGGTATGGCGGCTCACCATGGTCATCTAGTCGAACGCGCCGACGCGCCCCGCCGCGTTCTTTTCCGAGGCGCCGTAGCGGCGGTTCCGGTGGACGAAGCAGCGGTGGGTTCAAAACAGGCGGAGGATTCTAAATCATGCAAGATACTTTGAATTTTCAAGGTAAAACGGTCTTCGTGGTTGGAGGATCCAGTGGAATAGGAAACGGGATTGCGCGGCAGTTCTTGTCTCAAGAAGCGGAGGTTTTTGTCTGCGGTACGCGAGACACAGCAGAAGCCTATACGGGCGAAGACGGATCCGACCTTACAGGCCTTAACTATATCCCCTTGAACGTTGCAGACTTTGACGTACTCGATACCTGGGTACCGCCCTTCTCTACCCTGGATGTTCTTGTGCTTTGCCAAGGCACAGTGCGTTACAATCGCGAGGAATTCGAAAAGCCAGGCTGGGATATGGTGATGGATGTCAACATCAACAGCGTGATGCATACGGCGCAGAAATTACATGGTTTTTTAGCGACCTCCTCCGGATCGGTCATTATCGTAAGCTCCGTCGCAGGCTTCAATGCGACGATTGGGAATCCAGCCTACAGCGCGTCCAAGCATGGGGCTGTCGGTCTCACAAAAACGCTCGGTGCTGCGTGGGCGAAGGACGGCATTCGCGTGAACGGGCTCGCCCCGGGCCTTGTAGATACCAAGCTGACTAAAGTCACCACAGAGAATGAGTCCCGTCTGCAAGGAGCATTAAGATCAATCCCTCAGAGACGCCTCGGCACGCCCGAGGATATGGCTGGCGTCGCACTCTTCCTAGCCTCGCCGCTCGCATCCTATGTGACCGGCCAGACCATCATCGCCGACGGGGGATTGAGCCTGTCTTAAACGCCAACAATCACACCAAGAATCAGCGCGGTTGGTGTTTTGCAAAGTTAGGCGCTAATGGCAGAAAACCGTGCCTAACCTTAAGCAAGTGAAGGAACACAGTTCGGGAACTAAAACCCGATTTCCTTACCAACAAGTTCCGGCAGTTGCAGAACAATGAGCAGATCACGGAGCTCCTGGCGGGCAGCGACATGGCTCATCGTCAAGGACATCTTCGAGCTCTGCTCGGTAAGATCAAGCAGGGTTAGACCGGCCGGGAAAAGCTCGCGGTAGATCACGCGCTCAGACAGTCCAGGGGCCAGTCGAAATCCGATCCGCTTGGAGAGATTATCGAGCGCCTCGCCGACCTTCTGCTTGTTTCGTGCCTCAAGTGGCGACATGCGATTGCGCATCACGACCCAGTCGATCGGGCGGCGGCTGGTCTTCGCTTTTTCCTTACGGCATTCCCAGACCATTTCCGAATAGAAGCTCGGACGAAGGACTTCCAGTGTTTGAGGATTTACGTCTCCGAGGACGTCAAAATCGATAAAGCTGTCATTGAGAGGGGTGATCAGCGTGTCGGCTTGAGTGTGGGCAAGCCGGCAAAGGAAGGTATGGCTCCCGGGTGAGTCGATGATAACGACGTCGCAAGTTTGCTTTAGACGCTGCAGGCTTTTAAGGAAACGGTCAGCCTCCTCCTGCTCGGCAGCGTCAAGATCACGGGCCTCGGATGCATCAATGCGGACCATCTCCGGCAAGGGCAACTTGGATCCCGTGGAGCGCATCCAGCGAAGGCGATTCTCAAGGTAGCGAGTAAGCGTGCGCTGCCGAATATCGAGATCAATGACGCCGACTTTGAGCCCAGTGGTAAGCAGAGCGATGCAGACGTGCACCGACACGGTGGACTTGCCAGCCCCACCTTTCTCGTTCCCAATGACAATGACCCGCGGTTCTTTCCGCGGGTCGTCGCTGGACATGATGTCTCGGCTGCTAATCTGCGCCTCACCGTCAGCCATTGGTTATACTCCGTTATACTGGATGACGATGCTCAGAAACTGGTAGCTGAAACCCGATACGGTTATCAACATGCGGGATTGGGGGGGGCGAGATTGGCTCATCGTCGAACAATTCACTGTCAATATCGGACGCCCACTGAACGTGATCAGGAATGGATGGAGCCGGATGCCCATCAAAAAGATCGTCGTCGGCCCACACATGCGACGTCGTAGCGGCTTGTGCATGATCGGCTTCGATGGGTGCCAAAGCTGCAACTTTCGACGTTAGCACTCGGAGACCACCGAGTTGGCCATTCAAACGATCAAAACTCGACGTGTACCCTTTGAAAGCTTGCTGCACACATGCGGCTTCTTCCAACAGCCAAGGATCTGTTTCCGGCTCCGGTACTCGTATCTCCGGCTCTTGCGGGAAGTCTCTATTCTGCCGGAACGGTATGGCTTTTGCCATGCGAGGCAGGATCAGAGTGCGAATGGCGGTTAACAATGGCTGCATCATTGTTAAATGTTTCAGGTGAATGGGTTAACAGAACCTTTATATTCCAGCCCGATGGAACCTTTGTAATGAAGTCGCCTGATATTCCCCGTGCACGCACTCGAGAAGGCCTGCGCAAGATCGTATTGGATTGGAGGAAAGCAGGCCTGCGGATCGGTTTTGTGCCAACGATGGGCGCGCTGCATCAAGGGCATTTGTCTTTGGTGACAAGGGCGCTCGAAACCTGCGACCGAGTGGTTGCGAGCATCTTTGTCAATCCAACACAATTTGCCGAAGGCGAAGATCTGGATGTTTACCCAAGAGACGAGGATGCAGACTGTGCCAAACTCGCCGCTGTGGGCTGTCACCTCGCCTACTGCCCGGAATTGGAAGAAATGTATCCTGAAGGCTCGCTCACCAATGTTCGGGTCGAGGAACTCTCAGATTTGCTGGACGGCGGTCCCCGTCCCCACTTCTTCTATGGCGTGGCAACAATCGTTGCGCGGCTATTTATCCACGTTCGCCCCGATCTTGCAGTTTTCGGAGAGAAAGACTTTCAACAGCTTCAGATCATTCGGCGCATGACACGCGATCTTGGATTCGAAATCGAAATTATCGGAGGTGAGACAGTTCGCGATGCAGATGGGTTGGCTCAATCATCGCGTAACCTCTATCTGACGCCTGATGATCGCCGGGGTGCCGGCGGAATGTTCGCAGCGCTTCACCGCGCACGCTGCCGTATTGAGGCAGGTGGAAACATCGAAGCCTGTCTTCAGGAAGCGCGCGACCATCTCGCGGCGGCTGGGTTTGCCACCGTCGATTATGTGAAAGCCGTCGACCCGGACACGCTGAGAGACATCGACTCTGTCAATCTGTCACCCGGCTTTGAGGGCAGATTGCTCGGCGCGGGATGGATGGGCAAAACCAGGCTCATCGACAACTTGGGATTTCAACGAAAAGCCGTTCGGTAAGCTGACAGCAATACAGTGAAATAAATAGCCACGTTACCAGACCATAGCCATTTTCAGCGCTTCATCGAGATCAGCCGGAATGTCGGCCGCCTTATCACCGGATTTAAGGTCTGCTGGTGCATCCGAAGGTTTCAGGTAACGCCACCCCTGAAATGGACGTTTCGGCTGGGCATAAGTCTGGATCAACTCGGGATCAAAGTGCAACTCGCAAAGGGCCCGACCGTCCTCGTCATCAACCTTTCGAATATCGATGATTCTCTGGCGAACCCGAATGGCGCGGCGGATCACCCAATAGATTGATCCGCCATTCAGCATCTGATCGACCTGCTTTGGAAACATTCGTGTGTGGTGGACGGGGTTTGGCAGTGTTCGCATCAACCGATTTTGCCAGGCCACCAGATCGTCAATACTCTCCGCGCCGACGCAAAGCTTCACCATGTGAATCGTCATATTGATTATGGTAGTGTGTTCGACGCAGAAAGAAATGCGGCCTCATCAGCAGGCGTCGCGAAAAACACCTCAGCCTGCAGAATTCTTGAGGAATAACGTCTTTCGATCGTCCGAAACCCGCCACGAGCTTCAAATGCCACAGTAACAGCAGTTATGAGGCTGAAGCCGAAGACGGGATCCGCCTCGAGAAGATAAGACTGGTCGAATCTCAGTAATCGACCGCCCTCGGGGCCACGGACCGGACGTGGGAGCTCATAATCGATACGTAAAAATCGCTCTGTAATCGGCGATAACCACGCAGTGGCCTGTAGTCGCTCGGCAGCCCAGACATCGAACTCGCCGTCATTCGCTGATGGCGCATGCTGGAACGTGAACCGCCAGGCGTCGCCAATCTCTGAAATCCGTGGAGCACGCCCAATGCTCGCTCGCAAATCATCTGGAAGCAGACGGCCGTCCGGAGCGGCTTCGGCACCCCATGTTGCAGCAACCTGGTCGAGAAACGCGTCTTCGCCTTCATCCTCCGAGAGCCGCCATTGATTACCCTCCGGCCAACGCGGATCGAAACGAAATACGCGGCGCCCCGTATCACTGGTGAGCTCGACATCAAAGGCGATGCGAAGGGAAATCGGCGCTTCTGTAGCTTTTAACGCTGCTTCAAGCGCCTGCATCTCGCCCGGAAGATCAGCTGCAAAGAGAATGAGCGGGAGGAAACTCATGTTTGCCAAAATCACCA
>JBCCIW010000178.1:0-6949 GCA_039028055.1 Pseudomonadota bacterium
CGCGCTAGAAAGTCCGAGATTTTGGGCGAGAGCTGTCATTTCACCTGCAAAGGCTTCCTCCGATCCGGATAATCCTTCAGCCAAAACGATGCACGCGTCGTTTCCGGATAGAACTATCACGCCGCGTAGGAGCTCTTCGACAGTTGGGCTGTCCCCAATGGCTAACCCCATTGTTGACCCACCAGACCCCCACCCGCCTTCGCTCCAGGCGCGCTCGCTGGTTACGAACTTGTCTGAAAGCGAAATCTCACCGTTTGCGAGTCGGTCGAAAACTACATGTGCCGTCATCATCTTTGTCATGGAGGCAGGGATCATGGCCTCTGAGCCGTTCTTTTCGAAAAGAACAACTCCGGTATCGTAATCCATAATGACTGCATGGCTCGCATCCGTTTGAATCAGAGGGATTTGAGCCCAGGCGACACAATTTATAAGAATAGCGGCGAGCAGCAAATAGGCGGTTCGCATCGTTCGGAAGTGTCCTCATGTATGTCGTCGGCCATAAAACCAACTCGCCCCTTGGGTTTAAAAAAGCGAGTTTGCGCATCAGGTCAACGGACTTGAGGCTTAATTTTCCCCGCGGATGACAATGCCATTTGCGACACCAGTATTCGCCAATCTCTCTTGCTCAAGTCTTGCTGCGGAGAGATCGCCGAATGGACCGGCTATAACCCGGAAGAAATCACTGCCTCGAATTGTTGCTGGCACCACTTTCACCGATGCATCTTTGCTTGCACTGCGATACAAACTCTCTGCATTTGAAATATCCGAGAATGATCCAAGTTGGACGAAGAAGGTATCGGTAGGGTTGATGGCCTGGATCTCAACGTCGGTTTGAATTGTCGAGACTGATTCCCTCGCCGTTGCTTGTGGCAGTGCCTCCTCGGCAGGTGTTGCAACAACACCACCCAATGCTGGCGCAGGGCCGAGATACCGAACACGCACCCTGCCCTCGGCCGATGACGCTAGACCAATGACGCTGGCGGCTCGATCAGACAACTCAATCATCCCTCCGCTAGCGATTGGTCCGCGATCGTTTACCCTAACCACCGTCTCCTGCCCTGTCTGAACATTCATGATGTGAACCAGACTAGGGAGTGGAAGGGTTGAATGCGCAGCAGAAAGAGCAGCTGGGCTATAGGTTTCCCCATTCGCTGTTGGTTTTCCAGCGAGATCAGCCGAGATTAAGGTAGCAAGACCCTCTCGATCATATGCTGCGTTTCCAACTGGCTGAAAAACCTCTCCCGACACTGGACGAGAAGCAGATAAACCCATTGTTTTGGCCGTAGATCCAAAGGTGGTAATCGGCCCGGCCGAACTCTGCTCGGCAACCGCAGCATTGTTTGCAACGTTTGTGAATATCATGCTGCAGACAAAAACTGCCAAGTACATTCTGACTTGAGTGCAAGTGACGCTCACTGCGACAACCCCGTTCTGTGGCTCCTCCGCCAGCTTTTTGCTGACCTCGAATAGGATATCCCCGATCCGATCTTCCTGCTTCTATCAGGTTGAAATGCAGGTTTAGTGAATCTGGTTCTACATATTTCGAAAGCTGATAAACTGCTGGTTAACCAAACATTCTTGGCAATTCAGGCACAATAATGACAGTCACCGCAGTTGTTGCACTTGCATTTACTCTGCGGGTATCAGATGTGTCTCCCACTCCACCGGGCAGGTGGCAGAGTGGTTGAATGCGGCGGTCTTGAAAACCGTTGAGCGTGCGAGCGTTCCGGGGGTTCGAATCCCTCCCTGCCCGCCACTATTCAAACGATTATTCGTTGCTAGACACCAGCCTTCTGAATGGTGCGAAGTTGTTTATCACTACCCCAAAAGATCATTCGCGGTGTTTCTAAGCACTTCAGCGATCGCATTGAATTTGTCGCGAAGTGGAGATCCTTGCCGCCAGATAAGTGCGATGGTCCGTTGCGCACTTGGATCCTTGATCGGTCGTACAGTTAGGTCTTTGTCGCGCTGAGCTTCAAGCTTCACATATAGGCTTGGTAGAATAGCGACCCCCGCGCCCATGACAGCCATCTGCCTTGTGGCATCAAGGCTTGTGCCCTGGTATTCCTCTCCAACATGGCCACCAGCTTTGCGAGCGAGTTCTGCAATATGTTGGCTCAACCTATGACCTGGGCCGAGGGATAGAAGCGGTTCACCACGAAGCGATGACAATCGAACGGCTTCTTTCGATGTGGAGAGCTCATGATCGGGTGCCGCACATATCCAAAAGTTCTCTTCGAATAACGGCTCTGAGGCGTGGGCAGAATGGTCCTCGGGTGTGGATATGATTAGGTCGAAAGCGCCGTCCGCCAGGTGTGTTTCGAGATCAACTGTCCGCTCTTCACTCACCAGAAGGCGGAGTTCGGGGAATTGATTATGCAACTTCTTCGTAGCTGTTGGCAGCAAATACGGACCGACGGATGGTAGAACACCCAATCGGAGGCGCCCAGCTAGGCCCAGAACGGTCTCGCGAGTTACGGCTTTCATATCTTCAACTTCGCTCAAAACAAGCCTTGCTCGTCTGACCACTTCTTTACCGATCGGCGTGAGAAAAGCACCCGACCGACTTCTTTCGAGCAACACGCACTCAAGCCCAGCTTCCATATCAGCTATTTGCGCGGAGAGACTTGGCTGACTGACATGAAGCCTTTTCGCCGCTTCGCTGAAGCGGCCCGTGTCAGCTATTGCCACTAAATACTGCATCTGTCTCAAAGTCGGGCGCATTTATAGCCAAAAACTATCATAAATGACATATAATACAATTTGAATTATTGAAAGAAACAACACATTTATCACTCGAAAGTTCGAAATGATCGAGCAAAAGGAGAGTTATAGACGTTTTTGTAGCGGCATGGCCTTCAATCGGGTTGCAGCTTTACAGAAATAGATCAAACAGCGCGTTAATCCTTCCCTAGCGCGCAAGAATGCACCGCCAGAGTTTACTCTGCACCCTTCTAGCTCTGGCGGTGTATTCACTGACTTTTTCCTTTTTTGCCCTATGTCGAGCTTTATTATGGATACTTCCGAAGACGCCAACACGAAATTGTCTCTCGTAAAGTTCTTTCGAGTGTTTTTTCGCATCCTCGCTCCAGAAGGGAACTTTTACGGCTTAGCGGTTATCTACGGTGTAGGTATTAGTCTGCTTTCGCTAGCGACACCTATCTCCGTACAAATGTTGATCAATACAGTGGCCAATACTGCCCTCACTGCCCCGCTAATTTTGCTGTCTGCCACGCTTTTTGGTCTCCTCGCTATTTCTGGGCTGCTGAACGCCCTTCGTATTCACCTCATGGAGGTGTTCGGGCGCCGCTTTTACGCGAGGATGGTAGCAGAGATGACAGTCAGGTCTATTTACGCGCAAAACCCGTTTTTTGACGATAACTCCCGAGCATCATTGTTCAATCGATACTTCGATATCGTAGTGGTTCAAAAAGCAATCCCGATACTGTTCATCGGCGGATTTACCGTAATACTTCAAGCAGGTGTGGGCTTTGTCCTAGTTTCTCTGTATCACCCGCTTTTTCTTCTGTTTAACTTGATACTTGTTGGACTGATTTGGGTCGTATGGGGAATTTGGGGCTCTAGCGCTATTCGGTCCGCCATTGATTTGTCCCATGCTAAGCACGAAACTTCCGCTTGGTTGGAAGCGATCGGTGCTTCTAGTGGGTTCTTCAAATCAGAGCGGCGTATAGCGTATGCGCTCGATACGACGGACCAATACACTCATTCATATATCCAAAATCACAAGCGTCATTTCCGGCGCCATTTTGCTCAGACGCTTTCATTTCTGCTTATATACGCTGGTGCTAGTGCAGCCTTGCTCGGTCTGGGCGGATGGTTGGTCATCCAGGGTCAATTAACGCTTGGGCAATTGGTTGCAGCGGAACTGGTCTTGTCTGCAGCATTCTTTGGTGTGTCCCAGCTCGGTACGTATCTGGTGTACTTTTACGATCTCTGTGCAGCGATCGACGAATTGGCACTTTTTCACGATGTAGAACAAGAGCAACCGGTAGATGACACCCCGGTACGTGTGAAAGGCAATGCGCTAGAATTTAGCGGATTACGCGGTCAGGCTAGAGGCCGCCCAGCAATCTTGCATCTTGAGATACCAAGTGGCGGATCGGTTATGGCTGCGGCGAGCAACCATGGTGTGCAACGTTTGTTTACAGACGTTATAGAGCGCCACGCCCTACCAGAAGGTGGATATGCAACATTGGGCGGCATCGATCTCATGGATCTCGATGTCTACCACCTACGCCAGAGCATTCTAGTTTTGGACCGCTCCAGTTTTGTTAGTATGACCATTCGCGAATATCTGCGCCTTTCATGTTCGGAAAGCGCAGCCGAGCGGATGGTAGACGCACTAGAGACAGTCGGTCTTGCCGCTTCGATAGCAAGCTTGCCGGATGGCCTGGATACAAAAATTGCTATGACTGGATGGCCACTTTCTACAAGTGAAACCCTTCGCTTAAAACTCGCAAGCGCTTTGATTGCACGACCACGTATTCTAGTGCTCAACCAGTTGTTCGATCTCTTGGAAGAAGAGCATCTGGCTTCCGCTATCGCTGAACTTAGGGACAGGTCTGACACAACAGTAATTTATTTCTCGAGCCGCCGCGTGGATCTTGGCTTCGATACGTTTCTTTATCTCGAGAACAGTCAGCAGCGCTTCTTCGATTCATTTGAAGACTTCTGCCTCACCGCGCACGGCACACAACCTCGCAAACCAGCCTCACCCAGACTGCTTAGCCAGCAGCAAATCAATCTGATTGGTGAGAACTGATATGCCATATCGTGAACGACATATTTCTCACTTCAAAACGCTGGCGGCGATGAAGACCCCGAAGATAATTCGTGCAGTATCAATTCTAATGACACTCGCGATTGTCGGTACCGTATGTTTTCTAATTTATGCGCCATGGGTGCAAACGACAGCTGGTTCCGGCGTCGTAACAGCGCTCAATCCAAATGATCGCCAGCAGGATATAAACGCTTTTGTATCCGGCCGAATTGAAGAGTGGTTTGTACGAGATGGTAGCATAGTCGCACAAGGTGACCCTATCGTTCGTATCGTAGATAACGATCCGCAACTGATAGAAAGGCTAGAGTCCGAAAGAGAGCAAGTGGAAGTTCAACTTCGTGCTGCAAGAACCGGCTTGGCAACAGCCGAAATCGACCTCGATCGAATGCGGGAGTTATTCGAGGGCGGTCTTGCCGCTCGAAGGGATTATGAACAAGCGCAGATCCGGGTCGAGGAATTTCGGGGTCGCGTTGCAGAGGCTGCGGCAAACCTGAATCGTGTTGATGTCAATCTATCCCGGCAATCGGTCCAGCTTGTGACGGCGCCTCGTGATGGGGTTATCCTTAGTGTAAATGCCGGTGATGCTGCAACTTACGTGAACGCTGGCGATATACTTGCAACGTTTGTCCCGGAAGCGCCAGAACGAGTTGTTGAAGTGTTCGTAGACGGCCGCGACATCGCTCTGGTTCAAATGGGTGCAAAGGCACGAATACAGTTTGAGGGCTGGCCAGCAGTTCAATTTAGCGGTTGGCCATCCGTGGCGGTTGGCACATTTGGTGGTATCGTTACCGCAGTCGATCCATCAGCTCAGCCTGGCGGGCGTTTTCGGGTACTGATCTCCGAGGACACCGATGACATACATCCGTGGCCTGAAGAACGCTATGTCCGCTTTGGTGCAACGGTTAGAGCCTGGGTCCTTCTCGAGACGGTTCCTGTCGGGTATGAACTTTGGCGACAGCTCAATAATTTTCCTCCTGAGCTCTCACAGCAAGTTGCAAGCAATGATGGAGCCGGCAATTTATGAGAGGTCTGATCCTGGCAGGTATGGCGCTGCTAACACCGGCGCTAACATTACCCGTATTCGCCCAGCAAGAAACGGGTTCTGATTTTAGCCAAGACGTAATTGCTCCCCTTTTTCCTGAAGAGGTCCTAGAAAGCGCCGCAACGCGCTTCCCTGATATTCTCGAAAGTTTGGCTTTCGAAGCCGCAGCACGTGGAGATCAATTGGCGGCGGAAGGTGCGTTTGATCTGGTCTTCAACGCGGACGGGTTTGATCGCGTCACCGGATTTTGGACTGGCGCAATCCTGAACACTGAGCTTCGCCAGAATTTGCGACCACTCGGAGCCCAGGTTTATGGCGGCTACCGAGTCTCGGACGGTGAATTCCCAATCTACGAAGATATAAATTTTACGAATACGGGTGGCGAGTTCAAAATCGGAGCCCTTTTCTCATTATTGCGAAATCGATCTATAGACGAAAGGCGGTTTCGAGTTGAAGACGCTCGGCTAGCGACGGCCCAGGCGAGCTTGGAGGTCACCCTCACCCAGGTGGGCGTTCAGCAACAGGTTCTGAATGCCTATTGGAGATGGGTTGCCACTGGTAATGAACTTCAGATTTATAGAGATCTTCTGACCATTGCGCAGGACAGGGCCGCCGGTCTCGAAGAACAAGTTCGCCGCGGTGCTCAACCGGACATCGCGGTGACTGAGAACCTACAGAACATCATCCGTAGAGAAATCTTAGTTACCGAAGCCGAGCGAAACTTTACTGTTGCATCAAACGCCCTTTCCTTCTTCCTGCGTGACGTTTCTGGAAACCTCGTCGTGCCGGGCCTCGAACGACTACCCAAATCTGATCAACTGGAAGCGCTCAATGCCCTCTCAGTGATAGTGGATGCGGATGAGAGTTTTGTTCTTGCGTCGAGGCCTGAGCTGCGGAGTTTGCGGGTGGCAATGGAACGTGCAAGGAACAAGGTCCGACTCGGTGAGAACGACCTCAAGCCAGATCTTGATCTGAACTTTGAAGTTTCGACGGATGTCGGCGCAATAGCAGAGGGTTTGGAGTCTCGAGATTCAACAGACACAATTATTGGCTTTAGATTTTCCGTGCCACTTCAAAGGCGGGACGCAAGAGGCCGTCTTCAACGA
>JBCCIW010000179.1:0-6917 GCA_039028055.1 Pseudomonadota bacterium
AATGAAGGCCGAAGCACCGCCGATCTCTACTCTTCGCACTAAAGCATCGATCCAAAAGGACGTCGGTAGTCGCGGTTCCATGAATCAATTCGAATTCTGTTGCTGTTCACGATCAATGGCTGCAATCACAGCCGCGTGGAATTCGTCCCGCGCAGGATTTTCGCCGTCCCGACGACCCAAGGCACTACGCCAACTGCTATTGGAGGCGATCACAAGTCGCCGCTCCGGATCTATAAAAATCGACTGTCCGAAGATACCTAATGCAGCGAAAGTACCGTCATCGAATGTCCACCATTGGTATCCATATCCGCGGCCGTCTACGCCGTATCGAATACGAGCTGTGGTGGCATTCTGAAGCCATTCTTCAGGTAGAATACTCTGACCATCGACAACCGCGCCGTCCAGTATGAACTGCCCAAATCGAGCAAAATCGCGTGTTGCTGCCTGAATGCAGCAACCGCTGATCTCGGTCTCTTCGTCATTCAAAAGCCAGGATGCATCTTGCTGCATACCGTAAGAAGACCAGATTTTTTCAGATAGATATTCGGTAAGAGATTTTCCTGTTGCCTCCCGAACCAGTACGCCAATCATGTTGGTTTCACCTGTAGAGTAGTTCCAGACGTCTCCAGGCGGGTGAGCACGTGGCAGCGCACTCATATAACTAACCAGACTTGAAGACCCGTCTTCCGCCACGTGGGAATTAAATTTAGCGACATCTGACTCTGGATCCTCATAATCCTCATTCCAGGCGACACCAGAAGACATTGTCAGCAACTGCTCGATAGTTACATCATCGTACGCAGAACCCCTCAACCCGCTGATGTAATCGGGAACCTTGTCAGAGAGCGAACCAATGTATCCATCCTTTAATGCGGCCCCCACCAAGGTAGAAGTCAAAGACTTAGCAACGGAGAAACTTGTCCACCGGCCATTCTCTGAAAAGTCGAGACCATATGTTTCGTATCGGATAGCGCCATCATGGACGACGACAATCCCCGCAGTACGGTTCTGCTCGACATAGGTCTCCATATCGAACTCCAGGGAGATTGGCCGACCTTCCTCGAATCCATGAACTTCAGAACCTGATTTTATTGATCGAGAGGCGGTCAAAATTGGAACGCGGTCCATCATGCGAAAGGCAGCATCGCGGTGATCGACACTCCAGAACAACACATCCGAATCCGTCGGCGCGCTCAGGACAAGACGCCGCCAATCGGCACCAATGGCCCACCAACTCAAAACAACCACAAACAAGAAGGCACCAAGTGCGAAACCAAGTTTTTTCATGAGCCCCTCCATCCAATCTTCAATCTATAACCGTCCAATCAGGCTAATCCCGATAACCGATAAAAATTGGATCATAACCGGCCATCGATTATTCGTTCATTATCAGCGGTCATCGGAAGTCGGAAGCTCGAGGCGCTCGCGGATAAATTCCACCTGATGCGGATATGGGATTTCGATGCCCGCCTGATCGAAGTTTTGTTTCACTGACTTTGTGACATCGGCGCGTATCTGAACAAATTCCTTGGTTGGCACCCAGGCTCTGAGACGCAACGTAATCGCCCAGTCACCAAGTTGATGGACGCCAACCCATGTATCTTCTTTCTGCAATACTTTAACATGTTCATTCGTGAGAGTTTTCAGAACCGAAAGCGCAAAATCGAGATCTGTATCGTAATGGACATCAAAATATAGATCGAGCCTTCGGCGGGTCATTCGATGATAATTGACAATCGCAGAGCCAAGCACCTGATCGTTAGATAGTATGACAACCTTGTTGTCGACTTGAGTGATAGACGTGTTGAACGGGGTGATGTCTAGAACCTCCCCTTCATGATCACCCACTTGCACCCAATCTCCAATGCGAAACGGGCGAAATGCAGCAATCATGAAACCAGCAGCGACAGCTTTAAGCGTATCCTGCAGAGCCAGGGCGATGGCGAGACCGACTGCACCAACAATTGCGATTAAAGATCCAGGAGCAAACCCAAATTGGATCATAGCCATAAGGATGGCGAGACCAAGTATGACGTAACGAATAATGGAAGCGGCAAAAGCAATTAGCGTATCGTCGACTCGATTCTTGACGTGAGCACGCCGCCCAACAGACCGAAGCGATTTGTTGATCCAGGTTGCCAAAAGAACGGCAGCGGCAATGATAACGATGCCGGCTATGGCCCTTGGCCAATACTCTGCCAATTGATCTGCGAACGAAAAGCCTACGATCCCCGCTCCTGCGGTCACCGCTAACAAAAAAACAAGGAGTTGGATTAAAGGCGCAGCAAGATCCCAACTAGATCCAACAAAGTCGTCCTCAGAGTCGTATCGCCGCCGTCCAACAGATCGAAATGTCCATTTGGTAAGATAACCAAGTGTGTAGGATACAGCTATCAACGCGGTCCCTACAGCAACTGGCCAAATATCCGGAACAAACGATTGAGCCCATTCCGGCAAAGTATTCACATCAATTGGTATATCAACAAGGCGCGTCATAATCGCGATTTAATCGCCGAAAGCCTCCAAGAAAGTCTTTACAAAAAACTTTTTCGGCAATCAGAACGACAAGATCACTGAGCAGCATCCCCGAATACCGTCTCCGTAATATTTGTGGCGGCGGGTAACATAACACGAACTCGCGTCCCCTTACCCGGCGCGGTATCGATGATAACCTGACCTCCATGCAATTCAGCAAATCGCTGAACAACAGCTAGTCCTAGTCCCGTTCCAGCCCGTCCCTTCGAGTTAGTCCCCTGTGCAAAAGGCTTGGCAACTCGATCAAGGTCTTCTTGCGTCATCCCAGCACCATTATCCTCTACAGAGAGGTAAGTGGAAGCACCATAAAGACCGGTGGAAACCGTCACATTATCACCGGGCTCGGAGTACTTTATTGCGTTTGAGATGAGGTTTTGCCAAATCTGCCGAACGGCGCGCGGATCGGCGTCCGCCCAAACCTCTGAATCTCTAGCTTGAACCAATTTCACATCAGCTCTATCTGCCTGGTCCTGCAATTGACGAAGAATTGACGCAGCACTTGCGGACAGGTCGATAGGTTCAATTTCCAATCGGTGAGATTTCGCTTCAGACTTTGCAAGATCAAGCATGTCTTCAACAAGCAACAGTAGGTCCTGGCCACTCTCGTGAATAATCGCAGGGTAGTCTTTATAAGGTTCGGGCATAGGGCCCCGAACCTCAGCCTTCATGAGATCAGCAAATCCTAGAATAGCATTTAGCGGCGTTTTCAGGTCGTGCCCCAGCCCCGCGAAGAAAGCGGTGCGTTCAGCAACTGCTTCATTGATAGAGGACTCTTCACTTTCGCTAGCATCAGCGAAACCACTCGCACCTGAGTTATTTATGGCTATTAGCGCGATCCATTTTCCGCCATCAGAACGAACGCGCTCGACGACAGCAAAGGTTTCACCAGAGGGAGAAGCAACGACGGTCTGCCCATCGCTGGGTAGAAGCGATTCAGCAAGCCGCCCCTCTTGGAGATCGGGCCAAGTCAAATGATCAGCTCCAAGTATTTCGCGAATTCGGCCCAGATCCGATACGTCAATCAAGACGAATGGAAACTCCAAATGCTGTCGAAGTGATTCAAGTGAGTCTTTCGTTTTCACCGGAGGAGAATCGGCGCGCGGTTGCTCAGAACGACAAGCCCAGGCAAATATTGTCATCTGGACAATGGCAACAAAAGCCCAGGGAAGTTGGAGAACCCGCCATGAAACCGGAGCGCTTTCACTCCAGCCCGCAAAACCAACCACAACGGCACCAAAGAAACCAACTGCGCCGAGCAATGCAGCCTCCAACGCTTCCCGTGGCCTGTCCAATCCAACCAGTGATAGTGGCCCAAGCGCGAGCACGATGGTCATTGGCGATAGAATACCCCCGCTGACCGCAATGCTGGCAAAACTCACAAACACCCAAATTATCGATATGAGATTCGCCCCGGATTGACCGATCGGAGACTTCGAAAGCTCAATAGCTAACCACGCCAAAAAGGGCAGTACACTAACAAAATAAGCTGTGAGAACGACGGTTGGGTGGCCACCGACAATTAGTGACCAGATAGCCGCAACGACCAGAATAAGTGGCCATGCACATTGCGCAAATTTAACTCGTAACTTCGAGATTTCACCTGAAGTCTTAATGAAGATTTGAGGTTCTTTAGAGATCTTCATCATGCAAACGCAAAATAGCAGTTGGGGACGAGTTTTCGCATATGGAGCAGTTCCCCACTAGAGAAATTTAGTTCAACGTTGGATTTAGAGTAATCGGAGCATGGCAATGAGCAAACCCCGGCACCTCCTCGCAATAACCGCTATAACTTTCGTGCTTTCACAATCTGCATTCGCAGACGATGCAAATCCGATGCCAGATCAACGTGTCAATGACGCGTCATCTTCCGCTCGTATGGATCATATATCCCGAGCCGCAGCGGTCTATGGGACATATCAGACTGATGTTAGTGGATTGCGTGACAGGCCTCTTTCATCTGCAGGAGATATCGATGCAGCGCTTACGAATCTTGGCGGTCAGAACGCCGGGCAGCTATCAACCGGCTGGCTCGCATATTCGGCACTAGTGGCAGCCCAAAGTCCGGAATTTCGAGCCGCCGTGCGAGACATCGAAGGATTTTATGGTCGCGATCGTGTGATGACAGGCATGCGAAATGACGTTGCCTACGCGAGAACTCTGGACGGTGCCCAAAGTGCAATTTCGTCAGCACTTGCCGCCACCGATGCTGACAGCCGCCGTCTATCCAGCGCAGCAGCTTACGTAAAGGAGCAAGCCTACACGTTGCAAGGAACCGGGTGGGCGAAAGCCCGCATCGGCAATGCAAATAGGATCGCGGCGAGCATAGAGACGACTTCCAGGGCAGGTCGCGCGCCTAATGCTACTGTTATGTCGGCTCTACAATCTCCAACCATTGAAACGGCCCTCAGTCAGGCGGGTGGCAATGGAGCTCCATCTCTCTGGGACGGCACAATGGACGCAGCTTCAGGCATCAGGTTCCCTAACCTTCGAAACCCGAGCCTTACTGCTCGCAACCACGATGTGAAGCTAGGCCGCGAGCGGGTAGCCGATCGCATCGCAACGTTGGCAGCGTACCGGGTTATCGGGATAGACGATCGGACGGCTGGTCAGATCTCGTCTGCAATGGCGGACACAGAGACTTCATCTTGCATCCGCCGTTCTCAGCTAAACTTGCAGCAGTGTGTTGCTGCATCTTACAGGCAATATGAATTGCCTTACTGCATCAGCCAACACGCACTGCAAGATGTTGGCGACTGCATAAACCCAGCTGGCAACTAGCTAAATAGGCACAAAGTCCATTCTGCACGCATATGGGCCATTGGGGTTTTATTTTGACACCCGATGGCCCAAATCGTTGTCATGAGCATAGAACACGCAGCACAACAAATCAGAGATGAGTTCGACTTTCTCGAAGACTGGGAAGATCGTTACGCACATATCATCGACCTGGGGAAATCGAACACCCCACTCGCCGATCATGAACGGAATGAAGACACACGTGTGCGCGGATGCGCATCACAGGTTTGGTTGGTAACAGCAACAGACCCGGAACACAGAATTTTGGTTCGCGCTGAATCTGACGCAATGATTGTGTCGGGTCTGATATCGTTATTAATCAGACTGTTCTCTGAGCAAAAAGCAGAGGACGTATTAGCCTTCGATACGGATGCGTTCCTTGAAGAAATAGGCGTTAAAGGTGCATTGACGGCCCAGCGTTCTAACGGCCTCGCATCTATGATTGAAAAAATTCGCAAAGACGCTTTTGCGCTAACCACGTCCGAAGCGTCTTGATGCTCAGCATTTCGGTACATGAAGGTCATAGGAATCTGCAAGTCCGATTAGGTTTAGATATGCCAATTTGGGCAAACGCCTCATCGTTTGTCCGAAATCAGCTGCTAGACGTCGTTGCGACGCACGACCTGCCAACCAAAGAAGTAGCATGTCGAAACGACTCGAATTGAGTTCCTCTTTCAAGATACTTATTCGACGGCGCGCCGAGACCGCTTCAAATGACTGACCAGCAGGTACGCTTGCGCTTCGACCAGATGCTCCACGCGGAACAAGTTCCCAGTTCATCGTAATTGTTGGTCCCTGTTCCGCAGCAGCGAGATCTAATGAAAAGCATCTAGCGGCGTGTGCTAATCGCAAACTCTCCTCGGCAGTTGAGCAAAGTGAGAGTGCCTTCTCTAATAAGGTGCGATGACGGTTGTAGGAAGAACCACTCACCGGGATTGGCAAATGACCTTCCATGCCTCTGTCAACTGACGCGCCGTTCACCCAAAAAAAACGGTCTCCCTTAAGCTGGACGAGCCCGTCTCGTCTCATTCCCTCAAACACTGAGTGACTCAAAGTTCCAACGACACCGCGCCTCGCATCATCGGTTCGGAAAACGATGTATCCACCATCTCGAAAGACCGCCATACCACCTTTCGCTAAAGCTCTCAGACACCTATGCTCAGTAGCCATCAAGCCGCTTTCCATTTCGTCGGATATAATTTGGCAGCGTGGACCAAAGATGCTTCCAATGACTCCAACCAGTCATCAAAGATGGGATTCTCTCGGCGATTCTCGATCTGGTGGCATGCGTGTGACACTGTCGTTCTATCTCGTCCAAAAGCAGTCGCAACACGTGATAGACTCAGCCCTAGTCCCACGTAGAGCACGTACATTGCAATCTGTCTCGCGAACGCTGCGTCGGCGGTTCCTCGACCTTCTTTCAGGATTGCGTTTGAGGACTGGCTAAGGCCGTAAGCGACCAGACTCACCGCAAGCCGAGCATGCGCAGCGTCCAATTCACGTCCTTTAAACACCCAAAATGGCTCCACTCAATTGTCTCACGGCCCATTTTAAGCCCGAGACAATGGTGTAGGATAATTTTCCTA
>JBCCIW010000180.1:0-6859 GCA_039028055.1 Pseudomonadota bacterium
GATTGGAAAAAGCCCAGCTCGGCCAACCAGCCGACGGTTCACTCGTCCACTTATTCGCCGCGCGTGCAATATGACGCGTCGAAATCCTGTTCGCGTAAAGATAGTCGAAGCTATACGCTGCGTTCAGACGCGTATTGCCTTCGGTGAAAGTGTGCATCTCACCAAACCGATCGATGCCGCCAATTTCTGCCAGTGTGAACCGATCATCATATGCATCCGTGACGGCTCGAAGTCGTTCCAGAAACCTGGGGATATCCGGATACGATTGATTATATTGATGAATTTGGTAGTCGAACGTCCGGGCAGAGGGCCGTTTCAGGTCGTAGGGAGGATTATCCCTCAACTCCGGATCATGCATGGCGAAGTTAATGGCGTCGAGCCGAAATCCATCTACGCCGCGACTCAGCCAAAAGCGAGCGACGTCCAGCAAAGCGTCCTGTACATGCGGATTATGGAGATTCAGATCAGGCTGGCTGTCCAGAAAATTGTGAAAGAAATACTGGTGGCGACGGCTGTCCCACGTCCAGGCTGACCCGGTAAAAACCGATTGCCAGTTGTTGGGTGGGGATCCATCGGGTTTCGGATCTGCCCAGACATACCAGTCTGCCTTTTCATTGGTACGATCTTGCCGGCTGGTATCGAACCACTCGTGCTTATCGGAGGTATGCGAGTAAACCTGATCTATAATGACTTTCAGGCCCAGCCCGTGGGCGCGTTCGACCAGCTGGTCGAAGTCATCAAGGGTTCCGAACAGGGGATCGACATCATGGTAATCCGAAACGTCATATCCGAAATCGCGCTGGGGCGATTTGAAGAAGGGTGAGATCCATATCCCGTCCACGCCGAGATCGGCCACATAATCCAACCTTTCAATTATGCCGGGGAGATCCCCAATGCCGTCACCATTCGTATCCAAAAAGCTGCGCGGATAAATCTGATACAGGACTGCGCCGCGCCACCATTCGCTCATATGCTTCCCAATCTCTTCGCTTATCCAACAATCGCAGTATTCTTTGATCCGGCCACCCTTAAGTGGCAATTTGACTTTTTTGGGAGGCCCGGTTTGAGCGAGCGCAAAATTCGAGTGGCATGCATTCAAATGCGTTCTGGCGTCGATATTGACGACAATGTTGATGCTGCCGCGAAGTTTATACGACAAGCAGCAAGCGACGGTGCGCACCTTGTTGCGACGCCGGAAATGACGACCTTGCTAGACATTCGGCCGGGAGAGACACGTGGTAAGGCCACATCCGAGAAGGCTGATCCTGCCCTGCAAGCGCTGAAAAACATCGCTAAGAAATGCGAGATCTGGCTACTGATTGGATCAATAGCAGTGACGCTCGATCATGACAGCCGTCTGGCAAACCGATCCATTCTAATCGATCCGAGGGGAGAAATTTTCGCTCGCTACGATAAGATGCACATGTTCGATGTTGAAGTCGGCGATGGCCAGAACTACAGAGAATCAAAGGCCTACTGTCCCGGAACCCGTGCCGTAATCGCTCAGACGCCACTCGCCACGGTTGGTATGACCATCTGCTACGATTTGAGGTTTCCACACCTTTACCGGGCGTTGGCTCAAGCTGGCGCAGAAATCCTGACGTGCCCCTCGGCGTTCACGAGGGTGACAGGTGAAGCGCATTGGCACGCGCTCTTACGCGCCCGTGCTATAGAAACCGGCGCGTTCGTTATCGCTCCCGCCCAGGGCGGCACACATGAAGATGGGCGTGAAACATTTGGACATTCGCTGATTATATCGCCCTGGGGAGAAATTCTCGCCGAAGCGATAGGTGACGAACCTGGAATCATTTCCGCGGAAGTCGATCTCGCTGATGTCGAGAAAGCCCGGTCGAGAATACCTTCCTTATCGCTCGAAAACTCCATCGGTGTAACGGGGTTTACACTCGCTCCGGTCGAAAAAGACTGCTAAGTGCCGAGATAGGATGCATCAATCCAAGCGTATATTAGTCGTCGGCGCGAGCCAGCCATTAGGGCTCAAGATCGCGTCGCACCTCGTCCAGTCGGGCCACAGGGTCACGGCCACAAGTCGCTATGATAGTCCGAATGTCGTTGATCCCATAGAAAGCGCCGGGGCCACGCCTGCAAAGCTCGACCTGAAGGACCGCGCTTCCGTAGCCCGTCTCGCCCCAGACGTGGATATTGCCATTCTTACGCCAATCCTCAGCATCTCGGGAGAGGCTGCGCGTATCCTTCATCAGGGCGGTGTTGAGCGCGGAATAGTATTCTCATCGAACAATGTCGCTATTACGCCGGAAGAGCCTGTCTATGGTGCCTTGAGGCGTCAGGAAGTGAAGCTTGAAGAAGCTTGCCCGAATTGGGCGATCCTTCGGCCAACGATGATCTACGGTTATCCAGGTGATGGCAATCTCTCCGGACTATTGAAGGCACTGTCTTGGGCACCGCTCTTTCCAGTCCCCGGCAGCGGTCGCGCCGTGCAACAGCCCATTCACGTTGACGATCTGGCGCAGATCGCAGCCGCATTGGCGACCCGTGAATGGGATGCTGCGGGCATCTTGCCGGTAGGTGGGCCCGACGCGCTCACGCACCGCGCGATGATCCAGTTGATCAAGCGCGTGGCAGGGGGGCGAGGAATGCTGCTGCCGCTCCCAGTGGGGCCGGTGAAATCTGCCGTTACGATGGCCTCCGAACTCGGCATAAGACTGCCTTTGTCGCCTGCTCAGCTGGCCCGGGTTAATATGAACAAGGCGGCGGTTGACCCCGCTGATTTACCTGCCGGGCTGGAACCTCAGGTTCCTCTGGAGGCGGGCCTCCGAACGCTTGCAACCGAGCTTGGTCTTAAGCCCTGAGAGCTTGATTGCTTCTAGTGCACTGCAACAACACGGGTCTGTCCCGGTCTCGTGATGAACGTTGAGTTGAAAGCGACCCATGGCCAGCGCAGCTTAATAAGGTCTTCAGAACACAAAGGATCTTATCATGCATCGTCTTGTCGAACGCTCGGTGGCATTATGGAAAGCACAAAACGGACCTTTCCGGGAAAAAGTTGGCAGACACCTTGCTGAGGCCCTGCCAGATGCCAGCTTGCTTCCCTTTCACGCAGAGGCCGCATTTTACATCGATTACAAGACACGTCGGTGCGACTACGTCTAATCGGGAAGCCCGCTGGCAGGCGCGCGAGCTTCTTTCCGCGTGATAAACTTGTCTTCAAAGGCCACGATCAGACATGCGGCAATGATAATCACAGCACCAAGATAGAGCGGCCACCCCGGCACCTCATCAAAGAAGATAGCCCCCAGAATCGCACTCCAGATAAGAGCTGTGTACTCAATCGGAGCCAGTCTCTGTGCGGGGGCTCGGGAATAAGCGACAGAAAATAGCCACCACACGGTGAACCCAATAATGCCGAGACCTATGAAGACGGGAACAACACTCCAGTTTTGTGTGGGCAGTCCCCGCAGGAGAAAGGGGAAGAGCATCAGGCCCGGAATAATATTCGTAAACGCAGCGATGACGAGCGGAGGCTCTTCGCGGGCACGCAGACGAATAAATACAAGCGTGAGCGCATAGAGAAACGCCGCAGCGAAGGCAGCGCAGGCACCGAGCACCCTTCGCCCGTCAACGGGAGCACCTTGCGTTTCAATTGAAACGGCCAGAAAAGCGCCCGCGAAGCCGAGACCCGCCGCAATCATACTTGTCGCTGTGATGCGTTCTCGCAGGATAACTGCCGCGAGTGGAGCGACCATCAGCGCAGAGGTAAAGCCGATGACGGTCGCTTCTGCGAGAGCGAGCTGAGTAAGCGACCAGAAAAACAGAAATGCCGAACTGAGTTGAACAGCGCTTCTAAGTGCGTGGAATCTGACGGCCCTGATCGTGGGTCGCGGTTGCCTGGTCGCTACGAACAGACCAAACGCGATGACGCCCCCCGTCGCAAACCTCCATGCAAGGAGGCTGACCAACGTCGCCTCCGCGAGCACACCTTTCACAACGGCATCGATGATCGAACCGAGAAAGATGCAGAGCACTGCAATGAGAACAGGTGAGGGCGATATGCGCATGGCCTGCCGCATGTCTGCCACGCCCTCTGACAAGTCAAGGTGACTGGGGATCTTATTAGGGCTTGGTCGCCCGCGGTTCACCGTCTACGGTGAGTGAGATAAAATATGAGGGAGATCAGCATGGCTGCAAGCAATCAGACGCCCATCGGTTCCGGGTTTCATGCCAAGTCAACGGCCGCGGAAGTTCTGGAAGGTATCGACCTGTCCGGTAAAAATGCCGTGGTGACAGGTGGTTATTCGGGTATCGGAATTGAAACCGTGCGAGCCCTCGCGGGAGCAGGGGCCAAGGTGACTGTCCCGGCGAGGCGGGTTGAAGCCGCTGAGGAGGCGCTAGGAGATATTGGCGGCGATATCGAAATCGCCTCAATGGATCTCGCCGACATACCGAGCGTTCGCAAGTTTGTAGATGACTATTCAGCAACAGACAGACCGCTTCACATCTTGACCAACAATGCCGGGATAATGGCCTGCCCGGAGACACGTATTGGCCCGGGTTGGGAGTCTCAGTTCGGAACTAACCATCTGGGCCACATGGCGCTTACGCTTGGTCTTGCTCAGGCTCTGCAGAAAGCTGAAGGCGCGCGCGTTATCTGCCTCTCTTCGACGGCTCATATTAGGTCTGACGTGATCTGGGACGATCCTCATTACAAGACGAGAGAGTATGACAAATGGGAAGCCTATGGTTCGGCGAAATCCGCCAATGCCCTATTTGCACTGGGCATTGACCGTAAGGCCCAGCAATATGGGGTGCGCAGCTTCTCCGTTCACCCGGGTGGCATATTTACTCCGCTGCAACGCCACCTTCCGGACGAGGAGATGGTTGCCCTCGGCTGGAAGAACGCCGACGGAACAGTACCCGAACTCGTGCAGCAGATGTTCAAGACACCTGAGCAGGGAGCGTCTACCGCGACGTGGGCCGCCACATCACCGAAGCTTGAGGGCAAGGGCGGGGCCTATTGCGAGGACTGTGACATTGCTAAACTGGCCACAGAGGAAAGTCAGCGCTGGGAGCATGCCCGCGAATGGATTTGTGATGATGAGAAAGCCGACCAGCTCTGGGAGATGAGCGAAAAAATGCTGGAAGAGGTGTAAGGGAGATCTCCTGAGATGAGGGCGCTGCTCTTCGGCTTTTGCGGTGCGTCGGTGCTATCAGCCTGCGCTTTTGATACAGGCGGCGGGACCTATAATGCGCTAGGGGGCCAACGTATTACGCCTCCGCCGACTGACTATGTGGCCCTCGTTGGCCATCCTGATCGGCCAGCCGACGATTTCGCCGACGATGCCGCGCGGAAGCCCGCGCAAGTCCTCGAATTTACTGGCGTTGGCTATGGTATGACCGTTATCGATGTAGAGGCAGGGTGGGGGTATTATACGGAACTCTTCGCCCGAGCGGTGGGAGAAACCGGTCGCGTCTACCTGCAAAATCCGGAGAATTTCTACGGCTTCGTGGACGAGGCGATTGAAGACCGGCTGGCCGATAACCGTTTGCCGGGTGTCGAAGTCATGATCAGCCCGTTCCACGAATACCCGGTACCTGATGGGTCAGTTGATATTGTCGCCTGGATGTTAGGGCCGCACGAGCTTTGGTACACACCTGAAGGCGAAGAAGAGGGCGTACTCGGCGACCCGGAGAGGGCATTTTTCGAGATCGCTCGTGTTCTGAAACCCGACGGCGTATTTGTTGCGCTCGACCATGTGGCCCCGGAAGGCTCTCCTGAGACGACGGGAAACACCATCCACCGAATTGACCCGGACATTATTCTGCGTAGAGCCGAAGCCGCTGGGCTGCAGCTCATTGAATCAAGCGACCTCCACGCAAATCCCGATGACGATTATTCGATATCCGCAATCGATCCGTCGGTCCGGCGAAAGACTGATCGTTTTTTGTTCAAATTCGGGAAGCGGTGACACCAACAAATACACCAGAAATCGGCGCGGTTGGTGTTTTCCGGGGATAGGTGGCAGCCTATCCAACAGGTAGAGGGTTCATTGTATGATAACACCTCCGAGCCGTTGCCTGTGAGCCAGTGATGAGTGAGCCCGAAACCAAGCTATCAACGTCTCCTGTTCGCATTTGGACGCTCACGGCCAGCGCAGTCGTGCTGTTCGCTGTTTTTGTAGCCGCGTCCCTCGGCTGGCTCGGCGATATCCAAGGTCTCATGGCCATGCCCGGACAGTTCGCGGACACGCCGTGGGCGTTGCCTATCGCGATCCTTGTTTTTTGCGCCGGAGCTTTCCTCGCAGTGCCCCAATTCGCACTTATAGCGGCTGCGGTGCTGGCGTTTGGGCCCGTCATGGGGTTTGCCTGGTCCTGGTTGTCGATTCTCTGTTCCGGCACCCTTACCTTCTTTGCGGGCCGATGGACCGGTGAAGACGCTTTCCAGAAGTATGCTGGCGAGCGATTGCAAAGGCTCTCGGATTTCATTGGCAGAAACGCGTTCATTGCCTCTGCCGTAGTGAGAAATATTCCAGCAGGACCATTCCTCTTCGTAAATATGGCGTTTGGCTTCAGCGGTGCGCGCTGGCCCCCTTATTTTACCGGACTGGCTTTGGGAATCATTCCGAAGACGGCCCTCATTGCATTTGCCGGCCAAGGGGTGGCCTCGGCTGCTTCCGGCTCCCTCCTCTCGGGGGCTCTGATCGCTGGAACGGTCATTCTGATATGGTTTGGTTTGGGGTGGCTCTCCCGTCGCTTTTTCGACACGGACAGGCAAAATTTCCCGAAATAGCGGCTCTGTTAGCTTGACAGCAACAAATCTCGGTAGAATGAGTGCCGTTATGAGAAAGAATTTGCTCCTACTGCTTAGCGGCCCCTGGCCGTTTGC
>JBCCIW010000181.1:0-6832 GCA_039028055.1 Pseudomonadota bacterium
GACATACCGCCGACAATCGCGCCGAAACTGGACTTCGCCAAGTATTCTTCTGGCAGCAACTCTACTTTTTGCGGCTTGTGAGACCACGTCGCCGCGCCCGCCCGCACCAATCTCGACGGGTACGGCGCGTCCGGCACCGGGCACCGTCCCAATCGAACAAGCTGAGGATCTGTTTGCCGAAGAAGGAATTGAAGGTGCCGAATCGGCGCTTGATGAGATTGATCGTGGTTATACGCCGCCGCACATGACGGGCAGGGATATTAAGCGAGCGGCTGTATTGCTGCCGTTTTCTCACCCAAGAGCAAATGTTCGCGCAGAGGCGGAGAGCATGTTGGCTGGCATTGAACTGGCCATGTTCAACAGAGGTGAAGAAACATTTTTGATCCTGCCAAAAGATACAGCCGGGAAGCGGTCAACAGCTGAAGCACGCGCGCTTGAAGCCCTTGAGGAGGGCGTCGACATCATTATCGGCCCTTTGTTTTCGGCGAATGTTCAAACGGTGCGAAATTCCGCCGCCGCCGCTGGTGTGCCCGTCGTGGCATTTTCTAATGTTAGGGCGGCGGCAGGCGACGGAGCCTACCTCATATCAGTGGCTCCTGAGGAGGAGGTCTCTCGAATTGTAGAAGTTGCGTCGGAAAGAGGCATTGAATCCTATGCGTTCCTCGGACCGGACAGCGCCTATGGCCGCCGGATAGAAGAAGCGTTGCGCCTTGAGGCCTTTACCGCCGGTGCCCGAATGATCAGTTCGGCGTTCTATGATCCGGCAAATGATGCGCCGGTAGACGAGGCGCGTCAGGTAGCAACTGCGGTAAAATTCGAGGCAGAGCTCAATCCTGGCAAAGTAGCCGTTCTTATCCCCGAAGGCGGGGTAAAACTTCGGGGTGTTGCGCCTCTATTGCCTTATTACGAAGTCGATACAAGGCAGATTTTAATGCTGGGTACGAGCCTGTGGAATGATGACAGCGTTTGGCGAGAGCCGACATTGATCGGTGGTCTGTTTCCTGCGCCTGACCCTGAGACTGTGTCCCGCTTTGAAGATGAGTTTGAACGCATCTACAGCCGGAGACCGACAAATCTGGCATCGATTGGCTATGATGCAGGGGCCCTGGCTTCGGCACTCGCGTCAGTAGATGCCTTATCAGTGGAGGGCGTCACCCAGACCGATGGATTCTTTGGTGTGAACGGCCTGTTTCGTTTTCGCGATGACGGAATCGCTGAGCGAAATCTTGCTGTGCTGGAAATCAGCACAGAAGACGGAGCAATTGTTGTCTCTCCAGCATCCGAAAAGTTCGACGATCCAATAATTGTGGATCCAACCGGTTAGAACGACCTCTCTTTTGGTCTGAAGGTCACGCCGCCGCTGCGCAATAAATACAGCCGATCTGTCTGCGAAATTTGATCTGAGGGCGCTGTTGGTCCAATTGATCGAGAGGGGTACAGAGCATTCGGGAAGCTGCAAGGACGCATATCGGCGTGGACACGGTCAAAATCGAAAACAGTATCGTCGCTATTGGTGCGTCAGGGTGGACCTGTGAGATAAGTGGGCTTGACCCAGTAAGAGCAGCAACAGCTTTGAGACGGCAAAAAGGCCTTGTCTGGCTCGACAGCTCCACATCTGAATCCGGTTTGTGGTCGTATTTATGCTGCGATCCGATAGATACGGTGTCAACACAACCGGGCGATACAACTGAAGCTCTCGCCAAAATTGATACGTGGCTGAATTCAGCCAGTATGAAGATCAAGCAAAGTCAGGAATCCGGCTTTTGGGGCGGCGTTTTGGGCTATCTGTCCTACACCGCTGCTTTTGATCTGATGCCAGATCTGAAGTCGCGGCATGCTGATTCCGGGCCTACTACAGAATTTGGTCTATACGACACGGTATTGGCGATAGATCACTCCTTGGGGTCAGCTCATATTCGATCCAGAGGGCTGAACAGCCCCTCAGCCGAACCAAGCTCCACAGTAGCGCACCAAAAGATCTACCGGCTGCTGGAGTTGTTATGCGAACCGCAAGTCAATCCTCCAGGGCGCTCCATAGCCGATTGGACTCATCTTACCGGCAAAGACGATCATATCCGGCGTATAATGGATGCGCAAAACTACATTCTCGATGGCGATGTATATCAAGCAAATCTGGCACAGACCTTCGTGGCACCGATTAGCTCTGACCGGGATGCTTTCGATCTTTACTTGCAAATGCGCGAATTAAACCCAGCGCCCCATGGAGCATGGCTGGACTTTGGAAACCGGAAAATCGCCAGTACTTCTCCAGAGCGCCTGGTCACTTGCTCGGCCGATGGAAAAGCTCAGGCGCGGCCGATAAAGGGCACGTGCCCTAGATCGGGCGACCCAGCCGAAGACCGGCAGCTGCGGAATGCACTCTCAGCCTCGGAGAAGGATCGCGCTGAGAATATAATGATTGTGGATTTGCTTCGGAATGACCTGTCGCGAGTATGCGCGCCCGGAAGCATAAAGGTTCCAGAGCTCTGCGTACTCGAGACATTTGCGGGTTTACATCATCTCGTTTCCACCGTGACCGGGACACTTCGTCAGGAATTTAGGCCAACAGATCTGCTGACGGCTGTTTTTCCGGGTGGCTCCATTACAGGCGCGCCGAAGCATCGCTCAATCGAGGTAATAGACGAACTGGAAGCCCGGTCGCGCGGCGTATTTTGCGGCTCGTTAGGCTACATCGGGTTCGATGGTGCGATGGACTTTAACATCCTTATACGAACAATCGAGATTATTGAAGATAAAGCTGTTTTAATGGCTGGAGGCGGTATTACAATTTTATCTGATGCGGATGAAGAGTACGCGGAAACCTTGCTGAAGAGCGAGCGAATTCTCTCTGGTGGGAGCTGCGAAGAGGCTGCAGCGTGATATTAATCATCGACAACAGGGATAGCTTTGTTTTTAACATCGCAAGGTATTTTGAAGAGTTAGGCGAAACAGTAAGGGTCGTTGATAGTCATGCGATGACTGTCGAAGATATCCGACCTATCCAGCCGAAAGCGCTTGTTATTTCCCCCGGACCCTGCACACCAAAACAGGCCGGTATTTCGCTTGAGGCAATCTCCGCATTTTCAAATGACATTCCTATCCTGGGAGTGTGTCTTGGTCATCAAGCCATCGCCGAGGTCTATGGGGTTAATATTGAACGCGCGATAACGCCGCGCCATGGGCGTTCGATCGATATTCGTCATTGCGAAGAGGACTTATTCGCGGGTCTACAAAATCCTTTCGGTGTCGGTCTGTATCATTCTTTGGCTGTGGGATCTTTGAAGAACACGCCGCTCATCGCCCAAGCCTGGTCTGACGAGGGAGAGATTATGGCGTTACGGCATTCATCATTACCTTTGTTTGGCGTTCAATTTCATCCGGAATCCGTTCTGAGCGATCATGGTCACGAGATATTCCAGAACTTTTTGCAATTAAGTCAAAAGCAGCCCGCATGATATGGTTCGATCAACCCTCGGCTACAGGCCCTGGTGGAGAATTCGATTTGTCCGATCGGGGTCTTCTCCTGGCTGACGGCGTTTTTACGACAGCACTTGTCGTGAAAGGGGAGGTGGCATTTCGCGATCAGCACATTACCCGTTTGATAAGGGATGCAGGCGCACTTGGATTAGCTGTTCAACGAGAGCGACTCGAAGCAGTTTTTGATGAACAGAGGATCGATGTTGACCTTGCCGCACTTCGAGTAACCGTGACGAGAGGTGCCGGTGAGCGAGGTTTGTTGCCGGTATCCAACGCTCCGCCGACGATTATTCAGAGCTTCAACCGTATGGAGTCATTCGTCATGGCATCGCCAAAACGGATCATGGTTTCTGATATTCGGCGCAACGAAAGCTCTCCGACAAGTCGTCACAAAACACTCTCTTATACTGATAATGTGCTCGCCCTTAAGCATGCGCGCATCTCGGGTTTTGATGATTGCCTGTTCTTGAATACGCACGGATACATTACCTGTAGCTCGGCGGCGAATGTATTGGCGATTTTTGGCGATGAGATCTGTGCACCGCCTATCGACGACGGAGTTTTGCCGGGTGTCACGACAGACTTCTTAATGACAGTCGCTAGCGAAGTCGGGCTAACTGGACATTTCAAATCCATGACGCTCTCTGACCTTCAGTCAGCGAACGAAGTGCTCCTCACAAATAGCTTACGTGGTGTTGTTCCTGTCGCTACTGTTGCTGAACGCCATTTTGGAACAAAGCGCGCCTCCGAATTGTTCGATTTATGGCGCGCCGCGGTCGGGTTAGTCCGATGAATGTCCGCGAAAGAGAGATCGCGAGAGATGAATTGCTTCATCGAGCGGAGACCGAAACTTTGCTCATGGGAATCTTGAACGCGACTCCCGACAGTTTTTCAGATGGCGGTCAGTTCCTGGATACGGCGGCAGCTGTTGCGCATGCCAGTAGAATGATATCAGAGGGTGCTGCGATCATTGATGTTGGTGGTGAGTCAACTCGTCCAGGTGCGGAACCCGTTACCGAGGAAGATGAGCGTACACGAACAATTTCACTTGTGTCGGAGTTGGTCGAGATGCGAATGGGTCCAGTTTCGATTGACACATACAAGTCAGCGATCGCCAAGGAGGCTGCTGAGGTCGGAGCTGTTCTAATAAACGATGTTTGGGGCATGACGCGCGATCCGAATATGGCCGCTGCCGTTGCTTCAACTGGAAGCGCAGTAGTAATTACTTACAATCGTGGTCATGCGGATGAGAACATCAATCTTGTAGACGATATTGTCGACTTCATTGAGGAACGTTTCCGTGAAACCGAGAGCGCTGGGATTCCCCGGGACCATATCTGGCTTGATCCGGGGGTTGGTTTTTCCAAAACCCTTGAACAGAATATTGATGCGCTGCGTAGACTTGATGTCTTTTTAGATTTCGGACGCCCCGTATTGGTGGGGGTGTCTCGAAAAAGTTTGATTGGTCTGACACTTGATCGATCTGTCGACGATCGCCTGGCTGGAACGATCGGCGCGCACCTCTCGGCTGTGAAAGCGGGGGCTAATATAATCCGGGTTCACGACGTACAGGAACATGCTGATGCATTGACGATGTACGCGATTTTGGATGGTATCAACCGTGGCTGATGTAGGTATCGCACTAGGATCAAATTTAGGTGACAGCCGAGCCCTGATCTTGAACGCAATCCAACTACTGGCGAAACACAAAGCAGTAGATCTGAAGAGCGTCTCACGGATTTACCGAACACCGGCCTGGGGCTTAACGGATCAACCCGATTTTTTGAATGCGTGCCTCACCATCGACACGAATTTGGAAGCACCTAGTCTTTTGAATTTATGCCAACAGATTGAACAACGACTTGGCCGCAAGCGCGATGTAAAATGGGGCCCTCGTACGATCGATATCGATATTCTTTGGTACGATGGCCTGGTCTTGGAAACTGAACGTTTGACTATTCCTCACCCCCAAATGCTCAAGCGCGGTTTCGTGCTCGTTCCTCTTTCCGAGATAGTCCCCAATCGGACTTTCGCTGGACAGACTGTGAAAGAAAGATCGGCGCGGTATGTTGCCGAGGGCATCCAACCCGCTGGTGAGCCTCTTACTCCCGATGAATTAGCGGAACTGCAACGGACGAACACGGCCACTATTCAGTTTGGACAAGCTGAGCTAAAGGGCACAATCATCTCTGAGTAGGCACGAGTTTGCCGATGAGCGGGAGGCTAGGTTGAGCCTGACAATATTTGTATCGAATCTCATTGTCCACGGCTTCCATGGCGTGAACCCGGAAGAGAAAACACTGGGTCAAAAATTCGAAGTGGACATCGAATGTCGGATCGATGCGCCTGATTGCTCAAGCGATAAATTGAGTTCGACAGTCAACTACAGCTCGCTCTGCGATATCGGCCATGCCATCTCGCAAAATGGCCGATTCAATCTCATCGAGACATACGCCGATCGAGTTATCCACGCGATATTCGATGCCCATCCCGAGGCAGATTGGGTGCGTGTGTTGGTGCGAAAACCATCCGCTCCGCTGGCGCATGTGTTTGATACGGTCGGTGTTGAGTTGAGCCGATCACGGACAGATATCACGACGTGACGCCCGCGAGATAGCCGGAGTAGGGGGCAATGTGTTCGGGTAGTCCTGAGCGGTTGTCTATGTCCTGAACGGAGAGAAGGATCTCCCCTTCGAAGTCATGAGGTCGCCAGTTTACCGGTTCGCCCTCTAGATTGCCGACGACAAGGTGCTCAACATCCTCGAGCCGCCTTTTAAATGCGAATATACCGTCTGGAGCGTCCAGAAACTCGATAGCACCGTACCGCAAAACACCGAATTCACCCCGAATGCGCAACAGTTCCCGGTAGAATGAATACACTGATGTTTTCGAAGTTACCTGATCGCTCGCCGCGAGCGGTAAGTGCCGGTCATCGACCGGTAGCCAGGGCTTGACTGATGAAAATCCCGCAAACGAATGACTTGAATCCCACGGCATAGGTGTTCTGGCCCCGTCACGACCAAGCGTGCGCGGCCAATTTGCTATCGCCTCAGGATCTTGGAGGCGTTCAAACGGCACGTCAGCCTGGGGAAGACCGAGTTCTTCCCCCTGATAGATGACCGCATTACCTCGCAAAGTGAGCAATAGCAGCGCCATTAACTTGCTGTATGTCTCCGGATCGGAGCCGTCATGCCAGCGCGAGATACATCGCGGCGCGTCGTGATTGGAAAAAGCCCAGCTCGGCCAACCAGCCGACGGTTCACTCGTCCACTTATTCGCCGCGCGTGCAATATGACGCGTCGAAATCCTGTTCGCGTAAAGATAGTCGAAGCTATACGCTGCGTTCAGACGCGTA
>JBCCIW010000182.1:0-6784 GCA_039028055.1 Pseudomonadota bacterium
GGCCTTGGCCTCAAAGCAGTGATCGATCAGTTCAAGGAGCAGGCGGCGAATGTCGAATAGCGGGCAGGGGAGCGAAGATATCAGGCGCGGGCTCATGCTTGTGATTTCCAGCCCGTCCGGGGCAGGGAAGACGACGCTTTCTCGCATGTTGATGAAAGAGTTCGCCGATGTGGCCCTGTCGGTTTCGGTGACAACGCGAGAGCCGCGGCCGAATGAAACCGACGGTGTTGATTATCACTTCCGATCCCGCGGTGCTTTTCAAGCCATGGTCGGCGAGCGCGGATTCCTCGAATGGGCGAAAGTGTTCGATCATTATTACGGCACACCTCGGGCCGACACCGTGAACAAATTGGACGCTGGCAAGGATGTCCTCTTCGATGTTGATTGGCAGGGGGCCGATGCGCTCCACGACCAGATGCCGAATGACTGCGTCTCGGTCTTTGTCTTGCCGCCGAGCATCGAAGCGCTGGAAGAGCGGCTGTCGGCCCGGGAAGGCTCCACGCCGGACCTCGTTGCCCGCCGGATGCAGGACGCGAAAGCCGAGATCCGCCACTGGCGGCGCTATGACTACTGCATCATAAATGATGATCTCGACGAGGCCTATCAGCGCCTCCGCCGGATTCTTCTGGTCGAACGCACCAAACGCCTCCGCCAGCATGGGCTGGACGGCCATGTACGAAAGCTATTGGGCGAGGGGTGAGGAGCCTCAGGCCGGGGATAGCCTAGGAACTATCCCACGCTTTGAGCTGCGCTCGCAGCCTTTCGGTGAGGCCGACATGGAGGAGGCTAAGCTCAGGTCGGAACCCATTCGGAAAGCACGAGGCCAAGAGAAAGGGCTTCGGTTCTCCTGCCTTGCGGATCCGGTGGAGCGACCTTGCCAGGCGCTTGGCGTGGGCCTCCGGGGCATCGAGCACCTTCTGTAGAGCGACAATGCGTCGAGAGAACCGCCGCGCCATGATGTGGACGGGCGTTGTGGGCCGGGGGAGCTGGGAAAGATCTGTGCCCACTGAGAAATCCATCACTGGCGGCAGGAGGGAGAGGCTTGGCTGCCGGAGACGTGGAAAGGTAATTTCCTCAATCCCGTCAGGGGTCTGGGCTGCATCTTCGCATCTCTCGTCGGCGGGCGCAGCGCTCGATTTCGGCCTCGGCTTTACCGGCGCGGGATCAAGCTCCAGCGCGAGGACCATGATCAGTTTCCGGACGAGACCTTCCAGCACTTTCAGCTTCGTGCCTGCCCGGCGGAGCTTCCACTTTACCGGCCGTCTCAGGGACAGGTGAATGCCCGTCCAGCCGATCAGGTTGAACACGACGAGGCCGATCTGCTCGATCGCCAGGGGAAGAAGAGGATCATCCGTCCGCATGGGGAGAGTATGGGCTTGGGGCGAAGTCTGTCGGATAGTTTTTTAATCTCTGCTTGCGGCGGCATTGCGGACGTTAGGCGCTATGGAGCTAGCGGCTAGAAATCGCCAAAAAGCGCCATAGGAACGGTTTTAGCCAGAGACCGTTTTGGAGCGAATTTAGGACTCTGAACTAACACGGAGCGAAGCTTGTCCTTCAGCGCGTCTTGGTCAGGGCCTCGTCGACTTTTGAGCTTGCAATCAGGTCGCGCGCCTTGTCGGTGAAGTACGGCCAGATCACTGAGAGCACTTGTTGCATGCACTGCAATCTGAGATCGCTACCGTCAGGATCCCCATCAAATCGAATGCGGGCATAATCGAACCAGTAGCGGCCGATGACAATACAAGACAGCGCAAGAGACGGAGTGTCGGCATCCTCAATATCCATGAAGCCGAGCGTGACAGCTTGGCGAATCCGTGACTCAGTCCGTTGTTCGATAAGTTGATATGTATCCCGCAAACGCAACCGTATTGAGCCATCAGCATCGAGCGCCGATAGAGGATCACGCAACAGATAGCGAAACTCCCAAAGAATGCCGAACGTATCGAGAAAGTCCGCCACGATTGCATCTGGCGACCCTGCTATTTCACCACTTAGATGAGTGTCCAGCCGCGCTTCGAATACCTCCAAATGCGCTAACACTAGATCGTTCTTCGCCTTAAAATGGTACCATAGTGTTCCCGCAAGAACATCTGCGGTTTCGGCCAGTTGGGCCGTAGTTACCCGGTCAAACCCGTCCTCGTTGAAGCAGTTGAGGCTTGCCGCAAGGATCTTACCGCGCGTCTTGTCGCCAAAAAGATCGCGCGTGGCGTCAGAGGGAAGGGAGCCGTATATCAGCATCTTTTTCCTGGATAGGTTCTTCGGCGGTTGTCGCGGGATTGCAAGTCGCCTTATCATAAAGCTGATCGGCTTTCGGATGCAAAGTACCGTGCAGGCGGTCCCATATGACCGTATAGAGACCATAATTGTACCGATAGGTCCGGTGATGCTGGTTGTGATACGCGGACTTATTGAGCCAATACCCCAGCGGGCTTTGGGCAATCATGCGGGGCATAACCTCATATCCCAAATGGCCGTACACATTGTAAGCAAGCGATGCGAGTCCTGCGATTAAGAGCGCTGTTACATGCACTGGCATTATTACAATCAGCACCAAGAAAATGGCGATCTCCAGAAAGGCCTCGAATGGATGAAACGCAAATGCGGAAAATGCGCTCGGATTGGTTGATAGGTGGTGAGTTTTGTGAACCCGGTCATAGAATAGGGGCATGTGCGCAGTTCTATGCATCCAATAGAAGTACCAGTCCTGGATCAGAAGAAGCACCGGAATTTGTACCCAAAACCATAACCAGCCGTATTGGCTGGCATCGGTGTATAGCTGAGTCATCCCAGCGGAACTCATCGCAAGGATTACGCCTACAACCACCATGAAGACGAGTACCGACAACATTGAGTAACCGATTTCCCGCCGAATCTGCGCGACAGTAAACGGGACTTTTTGCAACCTTCGCCATGGTGCCAAGCGTTCAATAAGCGCCCCAACGCCAAAGGCTGCTCCGGTAAACAAGAAATAGCGCAGCAAAATGAGTAGCGCGACAACGGCCGCCACAGCTATCAGCTTAAGCGCTGGCGGCCATGTTCCAATTAAGGGGGTTAGGAATTCCGAGATCATGATATCGCTCCACAATTTGGGTTTTTACCCAATATTTGGTTAAACACCCAAATTTGTCAAGGATTTTCGAGATGGCGGTCTCGCAACCGGATGATGCAAGCGTCTGATTTAGGGCGTTTTGCGACATTAGTGCCTCTAGCAACGTGGGGCAGCTAAGGGCCAAAAGTAGACATCACCTCAACTCGCCAAGCTAATCCTCGTCCACAGATCCTTGAGCCTCCTCCACCTCCTCCTCCCCGAACGGCTCCGTAATGTCGGCGTTGAAAATCTCCTGGATCTGATCCAGGGCATCGCGGAGGTCGCGGGCGCGGCCGGACTGCACGAAGGTGCGGGCATAATGCTTCGCAATGTCCGACAGGAACAGGCCGACTTCATCGAGCCCCTGCAGGAACAGAGGGTCGAGCATGACCTTCGGTTCTTCGTCTTCGCTTGGAAAAACCACCAGTACGGGCTGGGGCACACCATCATCGCGCATCGGCGCTACTCTCCCTGATTTTGTCCTTCGAGGCGGCTCGCAAGGGCATCAATGCGCGTCGCGGCATCGACAAGCGCCGAGGCGGCACGGGCTTCGATCCTGTTTTGTGACGGCTCGGTTTTGACGGCCTCCAGCTCATCCATCAGCGCGAGGGCGGCGATGAGCAGCAAGCGTGACTCTCCGATATCGCCCACGGCTCCGGCGATCTGCCGGACGCGGGTGTCGAGCCGCTGGCCGAATTGAACCAGCCGGGCCTCCTGGCCGGGGGCGCAGGCGATGGAGTAGCGCTTGCCGTAAATCTCGATTTCAGCCTTCGACATCGGCGTCTCCTGTCCGCTCCAGGGCGGCGCGGACTTCTTCGATCGCGGCACCGAGGGCTGCAGAGGCTTCGTCGGCGAGAGCTTGGAGCTCTGTTTCACGGGCGAGGGACGCGTCAAGCTCTTCAGCCAGCCGTGCCCTGTCCTGCGTCAGAACCTCGATCTCACGGCGCACGACCAATGGATCCCCTGCCTGTTCCGACAGGCGGTCCATTTGCCCTTCCAGTCGGCGCAGGGCGGCATCGAGCTTGGCTCTGGCATCCTCAAGATTCGTCATATTGTTCACATATCAGCGCACATGCGTTGCTGCCAAGCAGCTTGACGCCGCGCGCTGCCTTGTCCATGCCGCTAAACATTAAGATTAACAGAGGATTCGGGGTGATGGCTGCAACGCAAACCGATATGGCGAATGCGATCCGGGCACTGTCCATGGACGCGGTCGAGGCCGCAGGATGCGGGCACCCCGGCATGCCGATGGGCATGGCGGACGTCGCGACCGTGCTCTTCACCAAGTTCCTGAAATATGATGCGACCACGCCGGACTGGTTCGATCGGGATCGGTTTATCTTGTCGGCGGGCCACGGTTCCATGCTGATCTATGCCCTGACATATCTCACCGGCTATCCGGGCATGGACATCGATCAGATCAGGAATTTCCGTCAGCTCGGTTACAATACGGCAGGCCACCCCGAATACGGCCATGCGCCGGGCGTGGAGACAACGACCGGGCCGCTGGGGCAGGGGATTTCGAATGCGGTCGGTTTCGCCATGGCAGAGGCGCATCTTGCGGCGCGGTATGGCTCTGACATCTGCGACCACTACACTTACGTGATTGCGGGAGATGGTTGCCTGATGGAAGGGATATCGCAGGAAGCGATCGCACTGGCGGGGCATCAGAAGCTCTCCAAGCTGATCGTGCTCTGGGACGATAATGGCATCACGATTGACGGTTCGGTCGATCTTTCCGACTCGACAGATCAGCTGAAACGCTTCGAGGCGTCTGGCTGGGAGACCTCGGCGGTGGACGGGCACGATTTCGCAGCGGTAGAGGCGGCGATTGCAGCGGCGCGAAAAACCGACCAGCCGAGCCTGATCGCCTGCAAGACGATTATCGGCAAAGGCGCACCGACGAAGCAGGGGACCTCCGGCGTTCATGGGGCGGCGCTTGGGACCGAAGAGATTGCCGGTACGCGAGAAGCCATTGGTTGGCCGCATGCGCCATTTGAAGTGCCGGAGGATATTCTGAAAGCCTGGCGCGAAGCGGGAAGCAAAGGCACCATGGATCGGGCAGATTGGGAAGCGCACTATAATGCGTCGCCAAATCGGGCGGCTTTTGATCTGGCGCTCGCAACGGATCTGTCTGCGCTGGCTCCGGCGATTGATGCTTACAAGAAGAAACTCGCCGATGAGCCGGTCAAAGTGGCGACGCGGAAAGCCAGCGAGATGGCCCTCAACGTTATCAACGAGACGCTGCCGTTTACGATGGGCGGATCTGCAGATCTCACGGGCTCGAACAACACCAAGACCGGCGATCTCGGTGTCTTTTCCGCGGACGATCGCGCCGGGCGTTACGTCTATTATGGTATCCGCGAGCACGGCATGGCAGCTGCCATGAATGGCCTCGCGTTGCATGGTGGCATTATCCCCTATGGCGGAACGTTCCTCGTTTTCACGGATTACTGCCGTCCAAGTATCCGCCTCGCCGCGTTGATGGGTGTGCGGAGCATATATGTGATGACCCACGACAGTATCGGACTTGGCGAAGATGGCCCGACCCACCAGCCGGTGGAGCATGTCGCGGCGCTTCGGGCCATGCCGAACCTCAATGTCTTCCGGCCGTGCGACGCGATTGAAACAGCGGAGTGCTGGCAATTGGCGCTGGAGGATACGGATACGCCGAGCGTGATTGCGCTGACCCGTCAGGGGCTCGAGCAGCAGCGGCTGACCCATTCAGAGGAAAACCTCTGCGCTCGAGGAGCGTATGTTCTGCAAGACGCTGAGGACCCCGCAGTGACGCTCATCGCCACGGGATCAGAAGTCGAAATCGCGGTTGCCTCGCAGGCCGCGCTTGCTGAAGCCGGCATTACAGCTCGCGTGGTATCCGCACCATCCTTCGAGCTGTTTGCCGAGCAGGACCAAGCCTACCGAAATTCGGTTCTTGGCAAGGGCCCGCGTATCGCCATCGAGGCGGGCGTGCGCCAGGGTTGGGACGCTTTCCTCGGGCCGGACGATACATTCATCGGCATGTCCACCTTCGGGGCCAGCGCCCCGATAAAGGATCTCTACGAGCATTTCGGGATCACAGCGAAAGCCGTGGTTGAGGCTGCGAAAACGGCTCTTGGCTGATCCATGACTACCATCGGAACACCGCTATCGCCCTCAGCCACCAAGGTAATGCTTCTGGGCGCGGGCGAGCTCGGCAAGGAAGTGACGATTGAGTTGCAGCGGCTAGGCGTTGAAGTCATTGCCGTCGATAGATACGAAAATGCCCCCGCGATGCAGGTGGCGCACCGCTCGCACGTCATCGATATGACGGACGCGGCGGCGCTTCGTGCACTCGTTGAAGACGAGGCACCAAATTTGATTGTTCCGGAGATTGAGGCAATTGCCACCGACGAGTTGGCAAGGATCGAGGCGGACGATCTCGCGACGGTGATTCCCACCGCCAAGGCGACGCAATTGACGATGGACCGGGAAGGCATCCGCCGATTGGCGGCAGAAGAATTGAAACTGCCGACAAGCCCCTATGCATTTGCATCTTCGGTAGATGAACTCGCGGCGGCGGCCGAAGAGATCGGGTATCCGGTATTCGTAAAGCCGGTCATGTCCTCTTCGGGCAAGGGACAGTCCCGTGTCGTGTCAGCAGATGATATCGGAGCGGCGTGGGATTATGCGCTTGACGCCGGGCGAAAGCGAGAAACC
>JBCCIW010000183.1:0-6736 GCA_039028055.1 Pseudomonadota bacterium
AAAGCTTTTTGGCGTCGACTTTTTCAAAGTCTATGGCGACGCAAGCAAATATCCGGCTTGGTGGATCCCAGCTTCGATCGTTCTTTTCGCGATCGGGCTAGACACATGGTTCTATTGGACCCATCGGATGATGCACCATCCAAAACTCTTCAAATTTTTTCACCTCGAACACCACCGCTCGCATAGCCCTACCCCCTTTACGGCCTACTCTTTTGCTCCGGCCGAGGCGGTACTCGTCTATCTTTACGTTCCTGTTTTCCAGGCGATTGTCCCAATGCATTTCAGTGCCTTCGCAATCAGCATGCTGATTCAGACATCGCGGAACGCACTTGCACACTGCGGGTACGAGGTCTTCCCACAAGGTTGGACACGCATTCCCGGGCTGAACTTGTTCACGACGGTCACGCACCACGACCTCCACCATGAGAGGTCTAAAGGGAACTACGCTTTCTACTTTACTTTTTGGGACAAGGTGATGGGTACCGAGGATCCGGACTACGATAAGCGCTTTGACGCGGTCACCAGCAGGGAGACCGAAGTCGCAGCTATCCCCGCTGAATAGGATTGCCGTACCGGTTGATTTTTCCGGGGTGTTCCCGGCGATCCGGTCTCCAGGCGGATGGGCGGTTTCTGAACTCCGAAGCCAGAGACCGCCCATCAACCCCTATTTTGACGCGCGCTCGAGCGACGAGACCTCCTGGCGTATTCCTTTCAACAAGTGAACTGATCTCTCCCAGAGCGCTTCACCAGCCTCCTCTTCATAGCATTTCTCATCCATCGGCTTTTCGGTCTTCATATGAAGGTACAGGCCAGTTTTGCCTTCCACCTCATCGGCCGTCGCGAGATATAGAAACGGCGGTGCAGCCTTGTCCGGGTGTTGGAATCCGACCGCGAAGATGGCTCCGAGAATCGCTTTCAGCATTGGCGGCGCATTGCGGATAATATTCGTGTTCACAGGACCCGGGCAAATCGGGAAAACCGATACATCCACCGGCTCGCCTTCTGGATTCAGCCGCCGCGAAAGCTCGATAGCGAAGGTGTTCAGCACCAGTTTGTAATAGGAGTAGTTGGCGATACCGCCCCGTGCGCCGTATTCGTAAAAGACACCTAACGTATCCGTATTGATCGGCTGCGCTCCGCGATGGCTATCGGATGACGTAAACATCAGTCGGTGGATCGGATCCCCTTCTGATCTGTTTCCGGCAATTGCCCTATTCGGGATCACGCCTTCTGCCAGCAACCGATTCACGAGATGGAATTTCGCGAGGTAGTTCACCTGGAACAGCTCCTCCAGGCCATATTCGGTCTTCTTCGCCACAGCAGCGCCGAGCCCAGCATTAAACAAAGAAATATCGAGTCGGATACCGTCCTGTTTTAACGCGTCAACAAAGGCGTCGATCTTGTCGAAATTGCCGAGATCCAGTTCGTATAGATGGATATTCGGATTGCCCGTGAGCCCGCGCAATTCGGCCGCCTTATCCGGCTGAAGCGTCCGGCAAGCCATGATCAGCGTCGCGCCACGCTCTGCCCAGAGCTTCGCGACGCCCCAGCCGACACCCGAATTTGCACCTGTAATCAGGCAGGTTTTACCGTCCAACCGATCATTCTCATTGATCGGTCTCGTGTTCGGCTTTACACGAATCAATTCTTTTGTACCCACCAGAACCGCTTCGACGGGGTTCTTGAACCGACCCTGATTTCCACTTTCCGCCATTGCATATCCTTTTGGAGGCATCCGAGATGAACCCGCACCTCGCCAAAAACGAAGTCTATGGCAAGACTCGCTCACTACTTCTTGTATTCCTCGCCTATGTGCTCGCCCTTGTGGCGGCGGTGGCGACGTATCCGTTTGTCGATCATCTAAGCCCATTCTGGAGTGCGTTGGCGATGGATGTGTCGGCGACAGTGGTGATCTGGGCCGTGGGTGCAAATGTCAGGAATGCCAGCCTTTATGATCCCTATTGGTCCGTCATCCCGCCAGCCTTTGTGGCTTTCTGGTGGGCAGGAACCGGATATGATCTCGCCCCCGGAAAAGTCATGATGGCAATTGTCGTTGTCTATTGGGCCGTCCGGCTGACATCGAACTGGGCGCGGGACTGGCCTGGCTTACACCATGAGGACTGGCGCTATCAGGAGATGCGGGAAAACTCTGGCAAGATGTACCAATTCTCCAACCTGTTCGGGATCTGCCTTTTTCCGACTGCCCTCGTCTTCCTGGGCATGTTGCCCATGTGGCCGGTGCTGACCGGCGGTGGCTCGTCCAACTTGATCATTGATATCGTGGCATTTGTGATTGGCATGGGAGCCGTCACCATTCAGCTCTTCTCCGATGGTCAGATGCGCAACTTCCGTTTCAAGAAGCAGGAAAACATGACAAATCAAGCCTTTTACACGGATGGGCTCTGGGCATGGTCACGGCATCCGAACTATTTCGGTGAGGTGGCGATGTGGTTCAGCCTCTGGGTCTTTGCCATGTCGGCAGGGTTTGAGCACTACTGGACGGGAATCGGATGGATCGCGATGCTCGCGCTCTTCCTGTTTGTGTCCTGCCCTTGGATGGACCGCCGGTCCGCCGCCAAACGCCCGGGCTATGCAGAGCATATTAAAACGTCCAATCTCTTCTTCATGACACCGCCGCGCAAAGCTAAGGGATAAGCGAAATGGATTCCCCTACTCACGAAGCGTTTGACGACCTAATCAACACACTCACGGAAGCGAAGAACCGCTGGGCGAGCGAGGAGTGGAATCTCCGCAACGAGCAAGAAGTAGCTGAAGCGCACAAGAATCTCGTCCATATGCTGGAGGCGGGCATGGTCTGCTACTTTGCGATGGACCCGGTGTATCCGCGCATGACGCGGATGTTCACGCCGGAGCGGAAGTATTTCGGGGATAATCCGGATGCGATGTATTACGACTCTCCCATCTCCCGCGAGCATGCCTACGTAATGCGCGGCAAAATGAAGGGCGCGGTTTATGTCTCGATCACGATCGATGCCGGCATGGAAGACGGCGCGTTCTCGTCCGGCACGCTAGCCATCATCAATGATAAAGAATTCGATGTCGCCGAGGATGGCAGTTTCGAACTTTGGCTCGGCGGTGAGAAGCGCGACCGGAACTGGCTTGATATGCCGGAGGGTACATCCCGGATCACCACACGCCACTATTTTGAAGATGAGACATCGGCAGCGGCGAACCCTGAAAAGAACCCCGAATGGTCGATTGAACGCGTAAGCCCTGCCCCGCAGCGGCCATATAATTCGCCGGATGATATCGCCGCTGGCCTGCGCCGCGTCTCCAAATTTATCAGGTCACGTACGCTCGACCGTCCAGCCTTCGGCCAGGGCGGCACACCGCCAGCGTTCGTCTCGTTCACGCCGAATGAGTTTCCCGCGCCAACGCCGCCGGGCGATTATGGCTGGTCAGCCATCGACGCCCATTACTGCATGGCCCCCTACTATGTTGGCGATGGTCAAGCGCTTCTCATTACCGGGCGCTGGCCGGACTGCCGGATGGCCAATCTCGCCCTCTGGAACCGGTTCCTGCAGACCTATGATTTTGCCAGTGCGAACATCTCGATCAACCGGGCTCAGACGAAGCTGGAGGACGACGGCTCCTTCCGAATCATTGTCGCTCATGAGGATCCCGGTGTTCCAAACTGGATCCAGACCCAGGGTCAGCCGTTCGGCATGGCATTCTGGCGGTTCATGCTGGCCGAGGGTGAGGTGGAAACACCGAAGGCAGAATTGGTGGACCTGGCGAGCCTGACGTAAACTTTGAGTCCTACCGGCCCTGCAGCATGTCCAGATAAACTTCACCACCCTTCATGACGAAGTCGACCGTTTCGAGCTCTTGCACATTGTCGAGTGGGTTGCCCTGCACGGCGATAAGGTCTGCATATTTTCCGGCTTCGATGGAGCCGATATCGGCTTCCATGCCGAACAGTGTGGCGTTGCCGATCGTGGATGCTTGAATAGCCTGCAGCGGGGTCATGCCCCATTCGACCATGTAAGCAAACTGGCGACCATTGAGGCCGTGAGTATACACGCCGGCATCGGTGCCGAACGCGATATTCGCGCCCGCCTCGACTGCTGCCTGAAATCGCTCGCGCTGCGCGCGACCGACCTGGCGCTCCTTCGCCAGGGACTCTTCGAGAATACCCGCGGCTTCGCCCTCGGCCAAAATAAAATCGGAAACGTAGACATCCATGGAAAGGTAGGTGCCCTGCTCCACAGCCTGCACGATGCCTGCGTCATCGATCAGGCTGGCATGTTCCACGCTGTCCACGCCGGCATTGAGAGCCGTGCGAATACCATCTGTCCCGTGTGCATGGACAGCGACCTTAACGCCCAGAAGGTGGGCTTCGTCGACGATGGCGCTCATCTCTTCCTGAGTGAACTGCTGGGCTCCAATTCTAGTGCCCCGGGACAGGACACCGCCGGTCCCACAAAATTTGATCACACTCGCCCCGTACTTCACATTCTGACGCACTTTTTCGCGCACCTCCCAAGGGCCATTGGCTACGCCCTCAGCTTCTACGTCATATTCGAACGGCAACAGATTGTTGTCGCAATGCCCGCCGGTAATTCCGATTGACGGTCCGGCAACGAGCATACGCGGACCGGGGATCTCTCCGTTGTCGATGGCATCTCTCAATGCCACGTCCGCGTATGCTGGACCGCCAAGATTGCGGACCGTCGTAAACCCGGCTTTCAACGTGCGATCAGCATGTACGACGCCGGAGATCGCAGCAGCCTGGGACGAGACTGTCAGGCGACGATATCCATGAACATCAGATCTACTGGTTAGATGGACATGGCTATCGGACAATCCTGGCAGGACGTAAGCTCCGCGTAAATCGATCGTCCGGTCAATACCGCGGCCACGCTCGCCAATTGAAACAATCCGATCGTCCTCTACGATAATATTCGTGTCGGTCATAATGTCGCCGGTTTGGACATCGACGATATTTCCGCCTGTCAGTCGAACCCGTTCGGCTTCAGCGGCACCCGCAGCTGCTACGAGGCAAAACGATGCAATAAGGGTACGCTTTTTCATTTTGGATTCCTAAATACCTCTATACTTGACGGACCAATGAGGCACAGCAACATCATTGAAATCAAGCCTGTCGCAGGAACTAGCCCCAACACGGATTTTCAGCCATAATTCGCAATATGGATCGACAGAACACCAAACGCGTCTTTATCAAGACCTATGGCTGCCAGATGAACGTCTACGACTCCGAGCGTATGGCGGACGTTCTGAAGCCCCTTGGTTATGCCTCTTCCGATGCGCCAGAGGATGCGGATCTTGTGATCCTCAACACCTGCCACATCCGCGAAAAGGCGACTGAAAAGGTCTATTCCGAGCTCGGCCGCATAAAGAAGATGAAAGAGGCTTCCGGCACCAAAATGACCATTGCGGTCGCCGGATGTGTTGCCCAGGCCGAGGGCGAGGAGATAATGCGCCGTCAGCCCGCAGTGGATCTGGTGCTTGGGCCGCAGGCCTATCACAAGCTGCCGGAAATGATCGCAAAAGCGAGCCGCGCTGTGGGAGACAGGCTGGAAACCGATTTCGACACGCTTGAAAAATTCGACGCACTTCCGAAATCTCGCGATCCGAACGGGCCAGTCGCGTTTCTCTCCGTTCAGGAAGGGTGCGACAAATTCTGTACGTTCTGTGTCGTGCCATATACGCGGGGTGCAGAGCTTTCACGGCCCGTCGATGATATCGTGCTTGAGGCGCGGAACCTCGTTCAGCAGGGCGTTCGAGAGATCACCCTACTTGGCCAGAACGTAAATGCCTATCACGGTCGCGCACCAATGTTCGGCGAGGACGACGCAGAAGACTGGGGCCTCGCTCGCCTCGTGCGGCATCTTTCGAAGATTGGAGGATTGGATCGCATACGTTTTGTCACGAGCCATCCACGGGACATGGACGACGATCTCATCTATGCCCATGGCGATACGCCCGAACTGATGCCGTTTTTCCATCTGCCGGTGCAGGCAGGCTCGGACCGCATTTTGGAGGCCATGAATCGCAAGCATACGCGAGACGAGTATTTCAAGATTATGCGGAAAATGCGCGAGCAACGCGCCGACATTGCGCTCGCGTCTGACTTCATCGTTGGCTTCCCCGGCGAACGCGAGAAAGACTTTCAAGACACTATGGATCTCGTGGATACGGTGAAGTACGCGATCGCCTATTCGTTCAAGTATTCTACCCGACCGGGCACTCCGGCTGCCGACATGTTTGGCCATGTGGAGGAAGACGTGAAGCATGATCGGTTGATGCGGCTGCAGGCCTTGCTGCGGGATCAACAGATCGCTTTCAATGAGAGTCAGATCGGCCGTACTCTGCCAATTCTGATTACCGGCAAGGGCCGGATGCCAGGCCAGCTCCATGGCCGGTCGCCCTATCTTCAAGCCGTTCATTTTCAGGGGCCGGATTACCTCATCGGTCAGATCGTTGATGTCGAGATTACCGGCGCGAGCCTGAACTCGCTTATGGGCGAGCTTATACGGGCCGAGGCCGTCGCGTGACCACACCTAGCCGCTCAAAGCGGAAAACCAGTTCAATTATTACCCGAATGTACCCGGTGGCTTCTCCGGCGCGACTGCAGGATATATGCGGCCCGCATCACCGCTATCTGCAGGTGCTCGAGACACGCCTCGAAGACTACTCCTTACGGGCAGAAAGTCTCGGAGGCGGTATTGAACTCACGGGAAAAGAGGACGGC
>JBCCIW010000184.1:0-6700 GCA_039028055.1 Pseudomonadota bacterium
AAGCAATTCATAAGCCGCAGAAAAGAGGCCGTCTCTAACGCCGCTATCGTTGTTGAAGCGTTGTAATGCGAAGCGAATGTACATCCAGCCAACTACACCTGCTCAACTCTATAGAGCAACGCGATGTCGAGGTTGGATCCTCAAGCTTCTGCTGACGAAAGCGGGGTAGGCCGAGCATGTCGGAGCCGCAGCCCACTGCCGAGTCTGACGACCCAGCAAGAGCTCGCAGCCGCTAAGTCTGCCGTCTGAAATCGGCTAGGCTGTTGTCGGGCAACCGCACGTAGGAGCGCAGCTGCAGTCCACACAGGAACAGGCGCTGCCGCAACAGCATCTTCCGGCCCTGGGATCGGCACCCGAGCAGGCGCAAGATGGGCCGCAACCGCGGCACGCACATAAATTCTGATTTGCCATGAGCTGGCTCCTGATTGTTTGGTCGTATAACCTGTTGAAGTCCTAATATAGCGTAGCGGGATATCTTTTTAAACCTCGTAAGGTCAATGGCTGACGAAACCGGACAGGGGTCCGCTTCGAACTCCGTAGGGATCTTCGCGATGTTAGTTTCGAATTGATTTGCTATCTTGGCAGCCTTACGATTCCATTCCAAAATATTTCCTAGCTGAGATATCAATGTCGATGCGATTGGCATGAAGTTTGCCGTCCCGATCTGGAGAGCAAGGAAGTCGATGGGCTGGTTACAAAATCTCTTCGTGCGGCGGCCAGCATTTTTGTTGACGCTCGTCCTGGGCGCTTTGGTTGTGGCTGCGATCGGTGGCGCGCTCGCCATGTTCGCCTGGTCCAACCAAGATCGCATAGCGTCTCGCCTGGCAGGTATTTTTGGAACCGAAAATCAATACGAGCGACCAGATCAACAGGAATTTGGGTGGACCAATCGAAACACAGCGCTTCTATCGTTTGAAGTGGCACAGGTTGAACTTGGTGACGTTAGTCGAAGCGTGAAGGGTGGAGGCATCGAGGCTTACGGTGATGGACTGGTTTATGTATCCAGCATCGGAGTGATCGGATATCTCGACCTGGGAACCGGAAAAATCAGCTATTTGGATGACCGGGTTCCCATGGATTATGAGCGCGTTCGAAACGACGTGCTGTTCGATAAGCCTCTGTTCCAATTGCGGTATTTTCGCGTCCAGGACATAATGATACGGTCTGATCAACTTGGTCAGGACTGGCTATATGTCAGTCACCATGTGATGGCCCCCGGCGACGAAGACATTTGCCAAACCATTCATAAAATTGAACTTGAGCAAACGCCTGATGGGATCAGGCTCGGTCAAGATGGGTGGCATCACGTCTACACGTTAAGGCAATGCGTGAACATGCCGGATCTAAATTGGCACTTTATCGGTGACCAATCCGGTGGACGCATGGTGCCCGAAAGTCCTTCGACATTCCTGTATTCCACCGGGACTTACCTGCTGTCATCACAGCTCGGCGGTGTCGAAATGATCCGGAGTGACAGTTCTGATTTCGGGAAAATCCTGGAAATCGACAGTGAAACAAACACCGCGAGTATTTACGCCAGGGGCGTTCGTAACCCGCAAGGCTTGGTCAGGACTGCGAGCGGTGACCTATGGGAAACAGAGCATGGTCCAAGGGGTGGAGATGAGATTAATCTTGTAGAACGCGGTGTGGACTATGGTTGGCCGCTGGTCACCTATGGTCTGGACTACGGCCCCAAAGACTGGCCGTTTTCAACGGATCAAGGCCGCCACGAAGGTTTTACAAAGCCGATACACGCTTTCCCGGTATCAGTCGCCCCTTCACAGCTGGTCGAGGTGGCCGATGATTCGGAGCTTGTTAGGTGGCGGGGAGACCTCTTGATGGGATCCCTTAGAGCGCAAAGCTTATTCCGGATACGGATAGAAAACGGTCGTTTAATGACAATGGAGCAAATGGAGTTTGGTGAGCGCATGCGCGACCTGACATGGCTCGAGAACGGTTGGCTGGCTATTTTGACGGGTAGCTCTAAGATTATTCTGATCCGAAGTCCTGCTCCCACGATTGAAGATACTACGCCCGAGCCTCTGACCATAGCCGGATACTCTGCGGTGAACGAACTCGAGTCTCGGCTTGCTGCTAGTCTCCGTCAAGGCAGTTGGGGGAGAGAGTTGTTCGCCAAGAACTGCGCAACGTGCCACAATCTTAGCGCCGAGCCGGCACCGGGTCCCCGACTGGATGGAATTATTGGTGCCAGAATAGCTCGAGAAGCCGATTATTCTTATTCTGCAGCGCTGGAAGCGGCGAGCGGTAGGTGGACAAGAGCAAAACTCGGAGCATTTCTGAGAAACCCGGAGGAGTTGTACTCTGGCACCGCTATGCCGTCTTTCGATTTCGGCAAATATGAGTATCGGGCACTAGCTGACTATCTTGAAACCAGAGATTATGTCGCCGAGCCATCAGATAACTGATCTCTCTAATGTCGAGGCGAGTTATCCCGCCATCGCGAATTGGGCTGAATAGTCGGACGAGTATATTCAACCCCCGATCGCGTGGAGGCCGGCACTGTGGGTCTTCAGCCAGCTACTTGCGGTCTTCCAGTCCGGATAGATTTTCTCCACCTCGGCCCAGAAGGCGGGGGAATGGTTCATCTCCACACGGTGGGCGACTTCGTGGGCGGCGACATAGTCCAGCACGAAGGGTTCTGCGAGGATGAGCCGCCAAGAGTAGGACAGATTTCCGTCGACCGTGCATGATCCCCAGCGAGACCGGGTGTCTTTCACGGAAATCCGATTGATCTTCACGCCCAGCAGATCTGCATAGTGGTTCGATGCTGCGGTCAGATCTGCCTTTGCTTCCCGCTTCAGATAGCGAAGCGCCCGCGCTGCAAGGGTTTCCGGCGCGCCGGGAAGGCTCAGGGTCTGTGGATCTCCACTAATTAATTTCGGTAATCGGCCGGTGCCTTCGGCAGTAATGCGGGTCGGCACCGCTCGCAGGGGGATGATCGCACCTTCTGTCAACGCTTTCGCCTCGGGCACGGCTTCCAGTCGCGACGCGATCCAGTCCAATCTCTGCTCTGCAAAGGCTGCGGCTGCTTTCAGCTGTCGCTGTGACGGTGCGACGGCCACCGCCTCTCGATTCTTCTGATCCAGGCGCAGGATCAGACGTTTTGCCCGGGGATTGACCTCCAGCCTGACAGGAACATCCTGCCCGGAAGCTGTACGAAAGGTCATTTTTCTGCCTTTATCGATAAACATGATGTTGCAATCCCGGTACAGCGTGCACAGCTTAACCTAACTGATTCCCAGGGGAGATATGGATATGAAGCATTGGATGATCGGCTCAGTGGCCGCTGCGGCGTTGCTCGCCGCGTGTGGCGGGGGCTCTGACGGCGGAGATGAAGTCGCAGTTACGGAGACGCAAGTCGGTGGCGGCGAGGTTCGCCTTCCCGGTTTGACGCTCCGCTCCGGCGACGCCGCTGAGGCCGCCGACGCGCTCGCTGCCCTAAGCCTGGTGGACGGCTCACCCGGTCGCATCGGCTTTGGCAGCCAGACGACCGACGGAGCAAATGCCACATTCAACGATGTGACGATTACCGTACCTGACGAGGACCATGGAGAGGTTCCGATCAATGCGGCGTCTCTCGAACTTGTCGGCCTCGAAATGACCGATGCCGGGCCGAGCTTCTCGCAAATGACCTTGAATGGCATCTCAGTAACGCCGCCGGATGGTGAGGATGCTGAAGTGAATGTCGGGTCTGTTCAATTGACCAACCCGTCTCCAGAGCTTGCTGCCTGGGTCTCGTCGCTTATGGGCGAAGGCGAACCGGCGGATTTCCCCGATGCGGCAAATGTGAGCTTTGACGGCTTCAGCCTGGCCAATCTTACGGCTCGCGGCGGCGACGAGGATGGCGGTGGGGAATTCGCCATTGGCTCGATTGATCTTCGTGGCATGGGCCCCGAAAAGCTCCAGGCTGTTGTGCTTGAGGGCTTGAGCCTGAACGCGCGCGATGAGGGCGAAGATATGGATATCGTGTTCTCGCTTGGCTCGGTGAGCCTCGCTGGTGCGAATACCTCAGTACTGGCCGGTTTGCAGGATGTGGAGTCCGAAGAGGAGTTCGCTGCCGCTATCGCCCAGGCAACGGCGCAGAATCCTCTGGATCCCGGATACGATAATGCGACCGTCGAGAATTTCTCCATGGATGTCGGTGGCGTTACCATCGACATGCCGAGCATGGATATTGCCGTTACGCGAAACTCGGACGGTAAGGCCACAGCGTCCTCAATGAGGCCTTTCACAATGACCATCGGCGCAGATCCCAACAAACCGGCTGGCAGTCAGCTCGCAGGACCGCTGCAGCAAATGGGATTTGATGAATTGGTCATCACCTCCGCCAGTGATGCGACTATCGACCCGGATACCGACCGGCTTGAAACAAATGGATATGCCGAGCTCGCCGACGGCTTCAAACTTGGTTTTGACTATGACGTGAACGGATTTGGCAGCTTCATTCAGGCCGCCAACAGCCCGGAAGTTCAGGAAGCTGCGGTGACCGATCCGACGGCATTTCTGGACGCCGTCTCCAGCCTCGCTCTCAACGACATGGAAATCGTGTTTGAAGACCAGTCGATCCTCGAGAAAGGGTTCCAGTTGGCGGGTGCGATGATGGGTGAGGATCCTGAGTCGCTTAAAGGCCAGGCGCAACTCGGCGTCGGCTTCCTGCCGCTTATGGGTGCGCAGGCCGGAATTGATGCAGAAATCCTGACTGAGCTGTCAGGGGCGCTATCGAGCTTTCTGGCAGATCCGGGAACCTTGACCCTGAAGCTGGATCCTGAATCGCCGGTTACGGCGGATACGTTTGCGGATCCGAGCCAGATTACCAAGGCGTCGCTCGGATTTTCAGCGTCTGCTGAGTAAAACAACGCCAGTTCTAATTGAGGGCGCGCCGACTTGCACTCGGCGCGCTTTTCTTTTCAGCGTGCGCCGTGCTATCTGCCCGGATGAAAATCGCTTATTTCGGGGATGTGGTCGGTAAGTCAGGCCGTGTGGCCGTGCAGGACCATCTGCCGGGCCTCAAAGCAACTTTGGCGCTCGATTTCGTCGTGGTGAACGGCGAGAACTCCGCTGGCGGTTTCGGAATTACGGAAGCGATCGCAATAGAGATATTTGGAGCCGGCGCGGATTGTATCACCCTCGGTGACCATTCCTGGGATCAGCGCGAAGCAATGACTTATATTGAGCGCGAGGATCGTTTGCTCAGGCCAATGAACTACCCGGGAGACGCCCCGGGGAAGGGGGCAAACCTCTTCACCCTGCCGAGCGGCCAGCGAGTCGGCGTCGTGCTCCTGCAGGGCAATGTCTTTATGCGCCAGCACCTCGCCAATCCATTTATCGACGTCGACCGCGCTTTGAGCGAGATGCCGCTCGGTGATGTGGCGGACGCTATCATCGTAGATATGCACTGCGAGGCGACGTCGGAAAAAATGGCTATGGGTCACCACTGCGATGGCCGCGCGAGTTTAATTGTGGGTAGCCATACTCACGTTCCAACAGCCGATACAACAATTCTGGAGAATGGCACTGCATTCCAATCCGACGCGGGCATGTGCGGAGATTACGACAGCGTCATTGGCATGAAGAAGGAGATCTCGATCCATCGCTTTCTGACCCAGTTGCCGGGCGAGCGGTATCAACCGGCGCTGGGGCCCGGAACACTGTGCGGTGTTTACATCGAGACAAACGATCGTACTGGCCTCGCTGAGCGCGTTGAAATGATAAGGATTGGTGGGCGTTTACAGGAAACGATACCGGAATGACGCGGAAACTGCCGCGTGCTAAGTCTCGTCGGGCAATTTGGGAGGCAATTTATGACCCTGCATATTACCGGGCTCTATGTCGGACTGACGATCATACTTGCGATCATTCTGGGCATGCGCGTTGGGCTCTATCGAGGCAAGACGGGCATTTCGATTGGCGATGATGGCAATCAGGAGCTTGCCCTGCGCGGCCGTCATCACGGCAACTTGCTGGAAACTGCAGCGCTGACGCTCTTCGCCATTGGCGTCCTTGAGATCAACGGGGCCTCACCAACAACGCTGCATGCTCTTGGTGCGGCGTATATCCTTGCGCGAATTGCACACCCCATTGGCCTGAAAGCCGACAATATAACCCATCCGCTGAGAGCGATCGGTGCCATGGGGTCAACGCTGGTCATGCTGATCAGTGGCCTGATCGCCATCGGCCAGTATGTCGGTGCGCTCAGTTAGGCGGGGCCGTAGCCATATTGCCTATTCATCGTTAGGGTCTCAATTGAAGACATGAATTTGCGTCTTGGGAGGACAGCAAGATGGCGGGCACGAACCTTTTTGACATGATAGCGGGAGCCGCAGGCGGTGGCGCGCTCAAACAGGTGGGCGAGCAGTTCGGGCTGACCGAAAGCCAGACACAGGGAGCCGTTAAAGCTCTGCTTCCTGCTATATCCGGTGGGCTGAAGCGGAATGCGTCTGATCCGCAGGGGTTGCAGGCTCTGCTCGGCGCACTCGATCAGGGCCAGCACGATGAATACATTGAACGCCCGGAACGCCTCGGAGATGCATCCACAGTGGAGGATGGGAATGCCATTCTCGGTCATTTGCTCGGGTCGAAGGATATGAGCCGGCAGGTCGCGGCGCAGGCCTCCCAGCGCAGCGGTGTCGACAATGGTATCATGAAGCAAATGCTGCCGCTTGTGGCAGCCATGGCGATG
>JBCCIW010000185.1:0-6675 GCA_039028055.1 Pseudomonadota bacterium
GTTCGAGTTGGCGCAGTATTCTGCCACCGTTTGTCCGCCGCGGAGACGTGTTTCGCAACCGGCGAGAGCGATCGCGAGGCCACCCAAAGCCAAAAGAGTTTTAATGCGCATCGTTTGATCGAGCCTTTTAGTTCTTGTGATGGTACAAAAATACAAGCCGTTAGACGGCACCGTCAATGCACCTCGCGTGCCAGACGAGTTGTCTCGTTATACCCTGACCTATTGGTGTTTTTTAACCATCTTTGGGGCTTAAGAAGCAGACGGAGAAAGAGGTAGTGTGACTTTAATACCATGTTCGGGTCGAGTGCTCCCGGACATTGACCTCCGAATAAGAAACATCAAAAAGTTCGAATCCTCGAGGAGGTGACCGATGTTTGCAGCGCTTCAGATGCTCGCAACAGCGATAGCGCTTCTGTTGATTGGCATGGCGATTGGTGCCGGTTGGATATGCACAATTGCCGCTCCCAACTATTTCTATGACAATCTTGACGGTAGTCGTGCGAACACTCAGGTCCGTGGTTTGCTTCTAGCCGGGTCCACACCAATCGCTGGCCTGCTGCTTGGTGGAGCGGCGGCTGGCATGCTGAGTGGTGCGTATGTGTCAGGAGTAGTGTCGACCATCTCCGCAATAGGCTTCTTTTTCAACCGCTGGACGCTCGCCCCAATCAAGAAGGGCGATAGACCAGCTGGCGCGAGGCACAATAGGTCGGGCCAACGCATCGTCGCCGTCGGGCTGTCGCTTGTGTTCTTGCTGGTAGCTGTAACAGCCGCCGTATTGCTTATTCTAGGTATTTGAACCGGCTAGGCGGCTTGATCCCAAGCAGTTGCCTTGAATGGTTCGGGAACCAGCCAGATCGCTTTGTTCTCGTGTAGATAGAACAGATTTTCGCTGGACTCCTCGGCTGCCGCCTTTGCGATTTCGCCGGCGGCTTTTCTATTCACAAGGAGCATAGCTGCGGTTGCCGCCGTGCAGGGTAGGAACAGCCACCAAGCGAATTTCAGCGCACCGAGAACGCCGACCAGTATGAGGCTATACGCCAAAGCATCCAATGCGCGGATCAAGATGGGCTTCCACCATCCAAACACGCGTAATAGCATTGGGTCCCTATGCAGTGCCTCGGCGTCGATTGCGTAGGTCTGTGTATGGGTCGGGTGATACAGCACTGCGCGTTTGGGCATGCCGTTCTCATATGGATTTGCAATTAGTCTCAAAAACATAGCGGGTCACCTTCTCCCCCGCTGTTTAGTGCCATATCGCGGTTAATTAAGCCCTTTACGATTGGGAAAATTCATCAATCAGACTTCCATTTTTGTTAAGGATTGAAACAGCAATCACGCGCTTCCTCTACTGAGCAACCCAGCCGCCATCCACCTGCATCATTGTGCCGTTAATTTGATCTGCATCCGACGATATAAGGAACGCGGCAACCGCCGCTATCTGCTCAGATGTTACAAACTCTTTCGTCGGTTGAGCCGCCAGCAAAACGTCCCGTTTAACCTCTTCCTCTGTCATATCCCGGGACTTGGCCGTATCCGCGATCTGTCCTTCGACGAGTGGAGTGTAAACATATCCCGGACAGATCGCATTGCAGCGCACGCCAAACTCCGCACCCTCAAGAGCGACCACTTTTGTCAGGCCAGCAATCCCGTGCTTTGCCGCGACATAGGCAGATTTGAATGGCGATGCGACCAGCGCGTGAGCAGAGGCAGTATTCAGTATACGTCCCCAACCTTGTTCCTTCATGTGGGGTATCGCCAGTCGGATGGTATGAAAGGATGCTGTTAAGTTAAGTCCAATGATCAGGTCCCAACGTTGTGGAGGAAACTCTTCAATGGGCGAGACATGTTGGATGCCAGCATTGTTAACGAGCACGTCGACACCGCCAAACTCCCCATGTGCATAGGCCATCATCCCTTCGATCTCATCTTGCTTCGTCAAATCCGCCCCGAAAAACCCAACCTTGACCCCAGCGTCTTTTTCGATGCCTGAGCGCAACGCTTCGATTTCGTCAGCATCCCCAAACCCTGACAAGATGACGTTCGCTCCGTCAGCAGCGAAGCGTTCTGCAATGGCCTTGCCGATGCCGCTGGTTGATCCGGTAACGAGTGCAGTTCTGGTTGATGTCATTAGAGGTCTCCAAGGGGTGGAATCGCTTCATGAATTGGTGTTTCTATGCACCGCGCGTTTGAAACCGGCTTTATCAGATAGGACTCGTTGAATGAACACAGCGATTGAAGGGTTTGTTTCGGGATTCCCTCATTTTCTTGTGATGACAGCCGCTGCAGGCGGCCTGCTCATTCTCGCAAGCACAGTGTATATTTTGCTGACACCCTGGAAGGAACTAGCGCTGGTCCGGGGAGGGAATGGCGCGGCAGGATTAGCCTTAGCCGGAGCCATCGTGGGCTTAGCAATTCCACTAGCATCATGCCTAGCGTCCAGCATCGGGCTATTCGACCTCGCGATCTGGTCAGTGGTGGCGCTTCTACTTCAACTTATCACGTACAGGCTCGTTGACTTACTGCTATCTGGCCTTCCGTCACGCATTCAGGAGGATGAGGCTGGTGCCGCGATCGTGCTGATCGCCGCAAAATTGTCCGCAGCAATGCTCTTGGCGGCTGGTCTATGGGACCCCAACTTAGGAAGGTTCTAAAGAGAGTTCCGATAGAATAAGAGGCTCCGCGAATTGCGCATACTCGATCTGCTCGCATACATCTCGGTCTTGGGAATGACCGTGCTGTTGCTGTTTTCGGCAGGAACGCGCGATGCAGATGCCCCACAAGCTCCACCCGATGCATTGGAAGAGGTTGGCGCGGCGTTAGCGCCGCCATCTCCTTTTGATGAGCAAGTATTGATACAGGTGGCACGACCGCAAGATGGAGTCGGAACTGCTTTCTCGGTCAATTCAGATGGATACTGGCTCACCGCTCGCCATGTGGTGGAGGGGTGTCAGCATGTTGGTCTGTTCGTCAGACCCGGTAGCTATGTCCCCGTCGAAGACATAGAAATTGACGATCGATTTGATCTTGCGCTTCTAAAGACCGAGTATGCGCCCAATCCGGTAACGCTCAGCCTCGACAGTGTTTTGCGTGTCGGCGCTGAAGGGTTTCATGTGGGATTCCCTCAAGGCCAACCAGGTGAGGCTGTTGCTCGGCTTCATTCCCGCTCTAGCCTGATTAGCAGTGGAGAACGGAAAGGACGCGAACCCGTGATCGCTTGGTCCGAGCTAGGACGGACTAGAGGTCTTGAGGGATCACTGGGCGGCCTTTCAGGTGGGCCCGTTTATGATCGAAGGGGCGCGGTTCGCGGGGTGATCCTCGCCGAGAGCCCGCGCCGCGGACGCATTTACACCGCCGCACCGAGTGTCATCAAAGAGTTTCTTGGTGAAATGGGCGTTGATTATGGAGAAAACACCGCGGTCGATTTCAGTATGCGTGACTACGGAGAAAAGGCTGACAGCATTCGCAGATCTGGTCAGGTCGTAAAAGTTGCCTGCCGGGTGCAGTATTGACGTTTGCTGATAGACTGATTGCGGCTGTTCAAGCCCACGGTCCGCTTTGCGTAGGCATAGACCCCCATTCAGGCCGCATACCTCAGTTATTCGGTGGTGACACCCCAGACGGGATCAAAGCGTGGGGCGATGCTTTGATTAACGAGTTATCCGGACGTGTGGCCGCTATAAAACCCCAAATTGGATTGTTTGAGCGCCACGGGCCTGCCGGTATGGCCGCGCTTCAGCACATCTGCGCAGCTGGCAGAGCTGCAGACCTGCTGGTGATTGCTGACGCCAAGCGTGGCGACATCGGCTCAACAGCAGAAGGTTATGCTGCGGCGTACTTGGAACCAGGTGGTCCGTTCGAGGCCGATGCTTTGACGGTGAATCCGTATATGGGCTTAGATACTCTTGAGCCTTTTGTCAGACGTGCAGAATCCTATGACAAAGGTGTGGTTGTGCTGGCACGGACATCCAATCCGGGATCGTCAGATTTCCAGGCAAAAGACCTTGAGGGAAAACCGCTTTATGTCCGGGTGGTCGAAGCGCTAAAGCCAATGATCGCCAGGCTCAAGGGGAATTCCGATTGGTCCGGTTTGATGCTGGTCGTTGGCGCAACGGGCCCCGAGGAAGCGCGAGCCTTGAGACAGATCACGCCTGATGCGCTTTTCCTGGTGCCGGGCTATGGAACTCAGGGTGGAGGGGCTTCGGATGCCGTTGCTGGCTTTGTGCGGGGAACCGGTGGACTGGTAAATGCGTCCCGCTCTGTAACGTTTCCTGAAGCCGCTCAAACCGCAGAAACGCTGCCTCAATGGCAGGCAGCTATTGGCATGGCAATAGATGCTGCCCAAGCGGAACTTCAGGCCGCATTATCTGAGCAATAATCGATTTTGCCAGGACGGGACGTGGCTAAGGATTGAGTTGTGTTCGACTTGCTCGTCGAAAAGTAACTCTGTCGGCACTTGCCAACTGACTGGAGAAAGGCGATGCCGATATAGGTGGGCGCTCTGTGCATAAACATTGCTTGAAAGTTGATTGCTGCGTCGCCTGGGGAGCGATATAGTCTTGGTATGCACATTGTAATCGCAATCGTTACGGCCATCGGCGTCATCGCGGCCTGGTACTATCGTCTAAAGATGATCGGTGGGGCGGCACGCGATGTGGCCAAGATGGCGGATAGCGTCGCTAACATTCCTCGAAAATTCTCGTTTATTAAGCGGGCTGGCCATACTGGCCTAAAAGCCGTCGATGATCCGCGCGAAGCGGCCACGATCCTTATGGTTCTTGTGGCAGGTGGCGAGGGCGGAAAGGAACTGACCGATCATCAACGCGACGTCATCATGGGCGAAACGGCAGATCATTTCGACCTCGATCAGGACGAGGCAGAAGCCATTCTGGTACATGCGCAATGGATGGTCCGGGACGTTGAGGTTCCGGCAGGGGTAGGTGAGCGTATGGCGCGTGTGGTGATCACGACGCCCGGCATCGGCCCCAAAGAACTGGTTGATCTGGACGCTATGCTGGTCGCCGTTTCCGAAGCCGATGGAACGGCGGGCTCAGAAGCTCTGAAAATGCTGCAAATTTTCCGCGATCAGGCTGGCTTGCGCGCCTGACTGGTATGACCGTACATAAATCTGCGAAGGCCGCCCACTCGAAAAAGGTTCGAGCTGAACTCTGGACCAACCTATCAGTGCGCCGCCATTTCGCCTTTGATGGCATGCTCGTGACGTCGAAAAACTCTGGTACCCACTGGATCAAGTACATGCTCGCGGTCGCTTTGGCGGACCATCACGGGATACCACAACCAGATTACTTTTCCGAACAGGCTGTGCGGCCTTACATCGGTTGGCCGAAAGATGAACCGACATTTCCCGAGCTGCCTCGATTAGCGTTCAGTCATACGATACCACATCGCTTTATGGATTGGGCGATAGCACGACAACTCAATAGCCTTCCTAAATACGTGCTTGCCATTCGCCACCCCATGGCAATTCTGGCCAGTCATTACGCGAAATGGTCTCATGAGTTGGATGTCGACTGGATAACGTTTCTTAAGGGAGATCCCAGAGGCCAGCTTTATCGTTGTGACATTTATTGGCTGGCGCGGTTCTGGAATCGCTGGGGCGAGCTTGTTGGCAAAGACCCGTCCAGGTTTTTGATCGTGAAGTACGAGAACACCAGGAAAGACCCCGAAGCCGCCCTACGCCACGTTTCCAAACACTGGCAATTGCATTTGGACGATGCAGCAATTGAGATCGCTCTTTTGTCAGGATCGAAGGACGCAATGGCAAAAAAGACAGACCCCAACGCGGAGATAAATGTTCTTCAGAATCGCAAAGAAAGACTGGAAGATCAGTTCTCGGGCGAAGCTATGGATCTATACCGATCAATGGTCGCAAACTTGTTTGCGAATAATCTCGGTTACGACCTTAGCGTGCACCCCAAACCAGTCCCTGCTAGCCTTTAGCCACCCAGCAGAAGTGTTTCAACGTCGAGATCTAGGCTCATGCGGGCCGCGAGATGACGCGTCAGCTCACTCGCCATAAATCTCTGCGTATCTATGCTCGGATGCCAGTTGCACCCGTAAAGCTGACCAAACTCAGTATTTGTGAATTCTATGAAGCTAACTTGTTGATCGCCCTGCGTCGCGCGTTCGGCGACCAACTCTGTTATGGCGGTTTTCGCTTCCTGATATCGCTCACCACTCCCCATTGGCCCCCATGCGGCGACAATTTCAGCATACGGATGATCTTGGCGGATTTCGTCTAGAAAGCCAGCGTACTTTTCATAGAAATCAGGCCCTGGATCCGATTGAGCAATGTCGATACCACCAAGCTGAACAACGACAATATCCATATTGCCAAGCGCATTTGAGGCATCGCTTTCCATAGCGCTTCGATAAAGTGCTGTCATATTAGCTGACGGATCGTTATTCCAGTTAACCGCTAGACCGCGCCCGGAACGCGCAATGACGGCGACGTCTGCGCCCAGATTCTGAGCTGAAACGTTGGCAAAACTCAAATTCGCATTTTGAGTTTCGCGCGTGTAATCGCAAAATTGATCTTCCCCTTCAACACCGTAACCGGCGGCCACATCATCCCCGATTACGAGCATCTGCAGCTCCGATCGCGGTGGGGTGGTCAAGGCTCCATCTTCGGTGACGAAGCCTTCGAAACGAATTGGA
>JBCCIW010000186.1:0-6659 GCA_039028055.1 Pseudomonadota bacterium
ACTGTGATCCGCATCCATCATCCGCGAATACCCAACGATGTCTGCCGCCAAAATGACTGTTTTTTGCTCTGCGGGACTCAACCTAAATCTTCCAAAATTGCGGTTACGCATACGATGCTGGCTGCAATCCATGCATAGCATGTAGCTTCAAGCAACTGACCATGAATGAGGACGTTCGTACAGCGTGCAGAATCCGCCTGAATGGGCTCGTGGCAACCGCTGGGGCTGATGCAGCATCAAAACCTGGAGCACGGTTACGTGCCGCGAGGACGGTCCAAACCAGCCGTTCAATTTAGCTCGCTTAGAAGAGGGGTAGCTTTCTCTAAGCAGACGTTAGTTTTCGTCGCTGCGTAACCAACGAAGTTTCCGTCGCTAACTCTCGGAACAGTTTGAAGGCAGCCTCATTGTTTCGGCCTTTAGGCGACCTTGAAAGGATTTAGCACTGGAGCGATCAACTTGTGGTGGAAGACTCGCGTTGTGCTAGCTATATGTGGTAGCAACAGGACTTTAAAAAACCAGTGATTGTGAGGTTTCCATGTTCAAGATCGATGGGCTGGACAAACTACAGATGCAACTCAAACAAGCTGAAAAAGCCTTTCAGGAGCTCGACGGTGAAATTGGAAAAGTCAGCTTCGATCCAGATGATCCCACGAGCATAAGCGGCGCCATCCAATCCATGGAGCGTATGATCGATGATCGAGTTGGCCAGTTCGCCAACAATGAACTCATCGCTCCGATGATCGAAGCGACCAAAGAGGAGTTTAGGGATGCTATCATCGCAAAAGCCTCACAAGCACGATTAGAGGCTGACGATGAATGAAACTAAAGGCCTGTTTCGTCAGTTGAACAATGCAGTATTAGACTTACAGGGGGCTGACTACCAATCATTTGCCAGACCGCTCTCAAGGATTGGAAAGATACTAGCCAGCGACGACCTAGCGCAGATCAACGAAGAGTTGACCAAAGACCTGAACTTAGATGGGTTTCTGAAAAAAAGCGATGAGACCGGCGGAAGTATGGTCGGAAGCGCAACTCTGGTTTGGCCAGATGAAGACAAGGAGATACTTGGAACTCAACTATTGCTGATCCAACGATTGTGCGCCGATCCGGATTGGACGATCGCATTTGCAGGAAAATTTTATGTAAGCCACAGCAGAAAATACATGCGTGATGTTCAACAGCTTGTAGCTCAATTGATTATTCCGTTTGCGCGAGACTATCGCGAGTACGTAGAGACCAATGGTCAGCCGGACGTTTCTCTTGCAGTGCCTGTGAAATCGAACAAGGTTTTCATAGTTCATGGCCACGACGGCGAGGCTAGAGAAACTGTTGCTCGCTTCGTCGAAAAAATTGGCCTTGTAGCGATTATCCTGCATGAACAGGCAAATAAAGGGAGGACCGTGATAGAAAAGGTGGAGGCGAACTCAGACGTTGGTTTTGCGATTGTTCTGCTTACACCGGACGACGTAGGACGCTCTGTGGCGAGCGATGAACTGGAACCCCGTGCGCGACAAAATGTTCTTCTTGAGTTGGGTTATTTCATTGGCCAACTGGGGCGAGAAAAAGTCTGTGCGCTGAAGAAAGGCACACTGGAAATCCCAAGCGACTTTGCTGGTGTTGTTTGGGAAAATATGGACGACGCAGGAGGCTGGAAGCAGGCTCTCGCCAGAGAGCTAGAAGCTTCAGGTCAAGCCATTAACTGGAACCAAGTGATGCGACCATGATTGAACGCGATGAAATCGACGCCAAGGCCGAAGAATTTGAAATAACCACGTCAAATGTTCAACGTGACTACGTTTTTGGCTGGCTGCTTTTTGCGATTTACAACAATGACTACCTTTCACGTCTCCTCGTTTTAAAAGGCGGAAATTGCTTCCGCAAAGCGTATTTCCCCAACACTCGCTTCTCTTCTGACCTGGATTTCTCAACCACTGAAGCGCTGGACTTGTCACGCTTTTCTTCTGAGATTGAAAAATGCTGCAATCTGGCTTGCGACGTTTCAGGGATCAGGTTTGTAACTGATAGGAATAGCTTTCAAGAAGCTAAGAGAGCTAACCTCGGAAAAAATACAGATAGAAAAATCTATAAGGGAAAGGTCTTCTTTGAGGATTTCTATGGAGCCAAGAGCACCTTGGAAATCTCGGTACGAATGGATGTAACCGAGTTTGACAAACTCTACCTACCTGTGAGCTCGGTGCCGATAATTCATCCCTACTCTGATTCCTCGAGATGTCAGGTCGAGCTTGGGTGCGTCGCCGTCGAAGAGAGTATTGCGAGCAAGATGAAGTGCTTGCTTCAACGGAGGCATTCTCATGACCTCTACGATCTAGTCTATGCGGCCTTCTTCAATTCGCAAATCGACCTAGGTAGAGCTGAAATTGCGCGAGTTTTCCTCCGAAAGACAATCTTTGAGCGGAGTCCAGGTTCAGCCAAGCAGATTTTGCTTGGTCTGCCGATGACATTCTTTCGAAGCGCCTGGAATAAATATATTGTGTGCCCGGCCCAAAGCAGGCTGGACTTTGACAAAGTCGAGGGAATATACGCCAAATTCATCGATAGCATCTTTGCGACGACAGGTTTTTCTGACCGAGTTAGTGATGCTTTCTTTCCTGCCGAACTTCGCAACGTATTTTTGGAAGCTGGTTCTCGGGCACGACTTTTGAAGATTGAATACGATGGTATTGAGCGAGTGGTTGAACCCTATGCGCTATCGTACAAGCGACCGCAAGATGGATACCCGCGAGAGTACTTTTACGTCTGGGACAGATCAGGCGGCTCGTCTGGCCGTCCTGGCATAAGGTCACTCATTAACCCCAAGGTCAAAAATCCGGAGGTTCTTGAGGAAGAGTTCGATCCTCGGTTTGAAATAGAGTTGTCGAAAGCAGGAGAAGTCACGGATAAGAGCTACTTTGGTGGCGCCCAGACGAGATCGAGTAGGCAACAAAAGGCACGTAGGATCCCTTCAAGGTACTCGGGTGGCCCGAAGCGAATTGTAGAGTGCACTTATTGCGGTAAGCGCTTTAAGCGAAAAACAGCTAGCACAGCGCTCAAGGCTCACAAAGACAGGTACGGCAACAAATGCTTTTGAAGATCGGGCGTTTTCGTCGGGTGGGAATAATCTAAACTCAAACGCATTTTTTCTAATGGCCGCTTTCTAGCAAGCCATCTACTGCTTCGCAGATGCAGCGAAAGTCGGCTTTCCGCCCATTTTTGCAGAAACGACTGGACTTCTTTGCGCTTTCAAGCGTGTGTTTGGGTACGGTGACGCGAGATGATACTGGTCGGGTTTTTGCTGAGCTGACGGCGGCCTATGAGGGCGCTGCGGGCGTTGCCGTAACGGTGCAGGGAGCTGGGCTGACGTTTTATCAGGCGTGGGAGCTCCATGAGGATTTGGGGCTGCGTTTGGCGGAAGTGGCTCGTTTACAGGCGGTGTTGGGGTCATGCTTGAGAACAGCGACAAACGACTGGACTTCTTAGCGTTTCGGAGCGGTACTGGTCGCAGATGCCCGGGAGTGCCGGGTTCCACTCAGTACGGGCGAGGGAGTGGCCTTTGCCCAAAGAGCGGAGACCACTATGAAGACGGAAACTCAAAGCTTATCTGGTTCGCGTGCAAAAACGCGCAGGCAGCAACAGCTATCAAAATTGCTCAGCCGCAAGTCGGGCGCTTCAATCGCGCAGATCCAGGACGCCTTTGGCTGGCAGCCGCATAGCGCGCGGGCTGCAATATCTATGCTGCGCAAAACAGGGGCTTTGGTTGAACGAACGGGCACCGAGAAGGGTGCGGTCTATCGCATTGTCGATGAGCGTTGAGGGCATGAAGCTGGATCGAACCATAAAGCTTGCGCAGACTATTGATGAAATCGATCAACTGGATAGGGCAGGGTGCCTTGATCTTTGGCGGAGAACCTTCGAACGCTCCCCACCAAAGCATCTGTCTCGCCCGTTCATGAAGCGGGTGCTGATCTGGCGGGTACAGACGCAAGTATTAGGCGGGGCTCCAAAAGCGACGGAGCGGCGGCTCAAGCAAATCGCGTCCGGTAAATCCGTGCAAACACCAGTAAAGCCAGGATCACAGCTGGTTCGGGAGTGGAACGGCCGCACCTACCGCGTCGAAGTGGTGGAGGGCGGGTATATGATGGATGGCAAGCCCTGGCGGTCGCTCTCAGCTATTGCGCGCCACATCACTGGTGCCCGCTGGTCTGGCCCGCGCTTCTTTGGTGTTGGCTGATGCGTCGGGTCCGCTGTGCCATCTATACGCGCAAAAGCTCAGAAGAGGGCCTGGAGCAGGACTTCAACTCACTCGATGCGCAGCACGAGGCCTGCGAGGCCTACATTGCCAGCCAAAAGCATGAAGGATGGGAGCTCTTGCCGGAGCGCTTTGATGATGGCGGAATCTCAGGTGGTCATCTGGACCGACCGGCTTTGCAACGGCTGATGCAGGCGGTCGACGAGAGGCGTGTGGATCAGATTGTCGTCTATAAGATCGACCGGTTATCGCGGTCCTTGGCGGACTTCGCAAAACTGGTTGATCGATTGGACGCCGCGGAGACCTCCTTCGTCTCGGTTACGCAAAGCTTCAACACGGCCACCAGCATGGGCCGGCTCACGCTCAATATGCTTCTCAGTTTTGCTCAGTTCGAACGGGAGGTCACGGCTGAGCGCATCCGTGACAAGATCGCCGCCTCCAAACGCAAGGGTATGTGGATGGGTGGAAATGTGCCGCTTGGATATGACGCGGATGGGCGGACGTTAAAGATCAATGAAACAGAAGCAGAAACCATAAAGGCGCTCTTTCGACTTTATATTGAGCACGGCTCTTTGCGCGATTTGAAGGAACGTGCAGAAGACTTGGACCTAAGATCCCGACGTCGCGAACGAGCGGGTGGCCGGATATCGGGCGGGGCGCATTTTGATCGCGGTCATCTGCAGCACATCCTCAGCAACCCCGTCTACGCGGGGCTTATCCGTCATAAACAGCAGGTTCATGAAGGGCAGCACCCAGCGATTATCGAACCTGATGTATGGAAGCGAGTTCAGGACATGCTTCAGGGCAGGGCGCCTGTCCGGCGAGGCTCTAAAAGAAAGTCATCGCCGTCCCCATTAGTTGGTAAGCTCTTCGATGAAACAGGAGATCGCCTGACCCCGAGCCATAGCCGGAAAAATGGCAAGCGGTTGCGCTACTATATATCGCGGCGCCTGGTCAAAGATCGAAGTCAAAAGCATCCCGATGCCTGGCGGTTGCCTGCAGCTCAGGTGGAAACGCTAGTTGATCGAATAGTCCAGAACGCCTTGAAACGACCGGACATTGCCACGCATCTTCTGCTGGATTTATCGGCGATCGAAATCCCAATAATTGTTAGCAAGCTCGATGATATTGAGACATCCAAACAAAGGTTGGCGCTGATTGAGCGTGTCGATATTAAACCCGGCCTGCTCCAAGTTCTGCTCAAAGGCCATGCACTTGCCGCCCATCTTGAGTGTTCCGAGGATCGGATCAATAAGATGGCGTTGCTGTTTGAACGTCCGTTTCAGATGCGTCGCCGCGGCGTGGAGCTGAAGCTGCATCTGGGTGAGGCACCGCCAGAGATCGATAGAACATTGGTGCAGAATATCATCAAAGGGCGGCACTGGTTGGCGCAGGTCATCGCCGGTCAGACGTTCTCCGAGATCGCCAAATCCGAAGGCGTTTCCGCGCGTCGGGTACAGGATGTGGTGAACCTGGCATTGCTATCTCCGGATGTTCTGGACGGCATAGCTGTAGGTGAACAACCAGCTGGCCTCACCACTAACTATCTAATTAAAAACCACTTCTCAGCTGTATGGTCAGAACAGCGCGGACAGTTCGCAGCGCTCTGAAGCAAATCAATACCTAAAACGACCAAACTCGTACCGCCGAAATGGCAAACAGAGACTACGGCCCGAATTTGGCCCCGACAGCGCTCTGGACGAGGTCTCCACCAAACCACCACCAAGCCAAACGACCGGAAACGCGGCATATTTGCCCCGTAAGTTATCTCTATTCGAAGTGAGGGAAGTGGCTGGCTGGGATGGCAGGACTCGAACCTGCAGCCTACGGTACCAAAAACCGGTGCTCTACCAATTGAGCTACATCCCAACGTGCCGTGCTTCCTACTCTGACAGTTGGTGCTGTTCAAGGTATTGCAATAAAAAATTTCGCCGTGTTCGTATTCGAACAAAATTGCGTTGATGAATACGTTTGGTGATAAACGTGACCAAGAGATAACTGCGAAACGCAATACAATAGACATACCTTTCACGCTTGGCGCCTTTGGATAACGCTTTAAGTCGAAGGCGAAAGGTTTTAGTCGATTACTTCATCGGGCTTCACGCCCCACAGAAAACGCTTTTTGGTCCATCCGCGATAACCGCCTGCGCTGATCCGGCACCAGTCCAGATCGCATTTGTCCAGACGTGCGACAACTCCAAGTTCAAGCTGCGCCACCTGCAGCGTGCCTTTGTCCGGTTGAGCGTAGATTGTGATTAGGTCATTCTCAACGAGCGCCGTTCGAGTGCCGGACAAAAGCGAATAATGAATCCAGCCGCCTGCGCCATCACGGTCGCGCACGCGGCGCCAATGACCGTGCTCTGCTGTGATCTCAAGCGGCAGGTTGCGACGTTTGAACACCCAGTCGATCCGA
>JBCCIW010000187.1:0-6603 GCA_039028055.1 Pseudomonadota bacterium
ACACCGGGCAAATCCAGGTGCTCCGCGCGGCCGGTCCGAACACGATCCGCCGCCACGGCAAGCCGACGCAGAGGACGAGCGATCCCGATCGTAAGCAAAGCCGAGGTCACAAGGGCAACAAGCATGGCCACACCAATGAAGGGCACAAGGGCTGCCCGCTCAGCACTGACAATTGCCTCTACATCGCTCGCCTCGACGGTTAGGACGCCGACGACTGCAGATACCCTTTGAATGGGAACGGAAACCGAAATGACCCGTTGTCCCCGCTCCGAAAACCGCTGACTCGCAGCGTCATCACCCGCGAGCGCAATCTCAAACTCCTGTTCGAAAGACCTGGCTCGGACAGCATCACCACCCCGATTCGGCACCAATGCGCCGAACACACCTTCGAAGGTCTCAGACAGACCGGCTGACCAGAGCTGAAACTGACCGGGCTCTCTGATCGGTGGCAAAGCTGTCACATCGACCCGGTCAGACAAAAAGAAGCTGTCGGCAACGACATCCTGGGACTTGTTATAGACCTTGGCGCGGATCGTCGTTGAAAGATCGAGGGACCTGATGACGGCCTTCGAGAGCGCTTCATCGAGTACAGGTTCTGGCTGCCCTATGGTCGCTCCTTCGGCCAGAAGGTTCGTGAACACCTGCGCTTGCCCGACGAGATCCTGCTTCTTCGCGACAACGAGACCGGCTCTCATCTCATTGAGAACCATGGCACCAATAATCAGGATCGCCAGTCCCGCAAGGTTAGATGCGAGAATTAGCTGGGCAATTCGTGAACCAAGAAACCCGAAACGCCGCTGACCGGGCACAGGTTTGAAAGAAACACGCTTCAGGGGCGCTAAACTAACCATATGGACAGCTTATCGCCCTACGCCTGAACCTCAAATATCGGAGAGCACCTTCATGGAAACGATGCTGTCCGGATCGCGGACCGGCTCACCCCGTTTCAATTGGTCGACGGCCTCCATGCCCTCCGTCACCTGCCCCCAGACTGTGTACTGGTTGTCGAGGAAGCGCGAGGGCTCGAAACAGATGAAAAACTGCGAGTTTGCGCTGTTTGGATCATTCGTTCGGGCCATGGAGCACGTCCCGCGAAGATGAGGTTCCGCACTGAATTCCTGTGCAAGATCAGGCTTGTCCGAACCGCCCATACCTGTTCCCTGGGGACAACCGCACTGGGCCATGAAACCATCTATGACACGGTGAAAGACGATCCCGTCATAAAAGCCTTCCCGCGCAAGTTCCTTAATACGAGCGACGTGATTCGGTGCGAGCTCCGGCTTCAGCTCGACGGTCACTTTACCTTTTGATGTCTCGAGTATGAGTGTGTTTTCGGGGTCGGCCATGCCCTGCCCTTTCTATATGTCGGAGGGGATTGGAAGTGGCGCGCACCGTACAGACAAGCGCGCAAAGGGCAACCAGCGATATGGCTAAAGGTCGTCGATTCGCACGCCCCGCGCTTCCAGAATTGGCCGCAATTCCCAATAAGCTGCAGGGGTGCGCGTCAGCGGAATTCGCGGATAGAGATGGTGCACCACGTGATACTGCATGCCCATCGTCAGAATGTTTCCAAATCGACTCCGCCAGGCCCGCGTATCATGATAGCGCCCCTTATTCATGGCCGGGTGATGCGGTGCCCAACTCAGGTAAAACTGAATGTAGGTGAGACCGATATGACGCGGCAGCCACCAGAGAAACAGCGCTTCAAAAGCGTGCCCGGTCCAGGCGAGTGCGAACATCAGGGTGAAAAAAGCCAGCTGATAAACCACGGCGAGGAGAAGCGCACGGTTCGCCTGCGGCGTTCCGATCCTCTGCAGTGTCTCGCCATAGGCATTGAATCCGCCATCGGCGCGAGGCTGCCGGTTCTTCAGGCTTTGCCATATGGCATGAAGGGGCCCAGGCGCATGAGTCGAGTGATCGGGATCAAGGTCCGGATCATTCGTATGCTTATGGTGCTGAAGATGGGTTAGCTTTGCCACGCTGAAGGGCAACCAGAGTGGAATAATCGATGCGTGACCAACCAATTCATTGAGCCAGCGAAGCTTCTGACCTGGCCGGGCAATAATATCATGCTGCGCCTCATGGCTCGGCAGATAACTGAGCATCACATTGAGCGTCGCAATCGGAAAAGCGGCCCAGAGCGGCAGAATACCTGAAAACACGAGCGGCCAGAGGGACAACCAGACCGCCAGATTCGCGAAACACCAGGCAATCGAAGCCCAGGGCACATGCCCCATATGCTTTCGGGCAATATCCCGCTCGCGTTTCATAAGCTCGGCTTCCGAAAGGTGGGATACATCCTCCGCGACCGCGGGCCGACGCCAGATAAACGGACGCTCTTCTACCGCTGCCATAGCCACGTCCCTCGGACTTGCGCCAGCAGACCTAGCGCCAATGCAGGCACAGATGCAGCTTGAAGCGGTGATAAGTCGAATGGTGGCGTCCACTCAATGGCAGTGATCGCCTGCGCAAATAGCGGCCAAAGGAAACCAACCGCGAATATGAGCGATCCATAAGCAAAAACGGTTTTGATGACAGTAAAAAGCACCTGCATTTCCTCCAGTTAAAAAGATGACACAGGCGTCAACTTTTTTCAAGGACAGAATTCTTTCAGGGTCAGGCTATTGGCCTCGCCGCTGTGGACTTCAGCTGAATCATTCGGAAATTCAAAACTCCTGCCGTAGTCACCCATGCGAGATAGGGCAGAGCGAGTAACGCCGCTGGCAATGAAATCGGGGCGAAGACAGCCATTTGGGCAACGAGTGAGATCCACAAAAGGACAACTTCAACCAGCGAAAGGTCCATCCGCTTCATTCCAAAAAACAGCGCAGACCAGACGAAGTTGAGCCCCAGGCTTACGCCGTAGACCACAAAAGGCAGCATCTCCCGCCCGCCCACGGTATTACCCGCGGCCTCCCAGGCCAGCGCTCCGGCAACCGTGTTCAATAGAAAGAGGACTGACCAAACCGTTGGAAATGCCCAGTTTGGCGGAATCCAGCTTGGCTTGTTGAGGCTCTCATACCACGCACCCGGTTTGAAAATTCCCCCGGAGGATGCGGCAACGAAATTGGCCGCCAGAAATACCCCAAAAACAATCCAACTCATCAATCGAGTCCTCTTCCGTCCAGCTGGTGGTCACAGATGACTATACCAGAAACTAGGAGGGCGGGGATTGATCGGCAAATTCGCTGCACAGACTTGATGCAACAGGCACAAGCCAATTCAACAGAAATCAGCTCTCTGTGTAGCGGTAACCAACACCGTAGAGCGTTTCGATTGCGTCGAACTCGCCGTCGACTTCACGGAATTTCTTCCTGAGCCGCTTGATGTGGCTGTCGATCGTCCGGTCATCGACATAGATCTGATCATCGTAAGCCGCGTCCATTAGCTGGTCACGATTCTTCACGTAGCCAGGTCTCTGAGCGAGGCTCTGAAGGATCAAGAACTCGGTCACGGTCAGGCGGACCGGTTTCTCGTCCCAGGTACAGGCATGACGATTCGGATCCAGTGTCAGGCGTCCACGAACGATTGGCTTGTGATCGCCCTCCTCCGGTCCGGCGGTTCCGCCGCGAGCTCGCCGCAGCACGGCTTTAACACGCTCGGACAAAAGGCGGGTCGAACAGGGTTTCCGAACAAAATCGTCCGCACCGATATTGAAGCCGATAACCTCGTCGATCTCTTCATCTTTGGAGGTGAGGAAGATTACGGGTAGATCGGAAGTCTGGCGCAAGCGGCGTAGAAGCTCCATTCCGTCCATCCGCGGCATCTTCACATCGAAAATAGCAATATCCGGCGGGGTTTCAGTGAGAGCCGGCAAGGCGCTTTGCCCATCATAATAAGTGCGGACATGATAGCCCTCGGCTTCAAAGAAGATCTTCAGGGATGTGACGATGTTCTCGTCATCGTCTACAAGTGCCAGGCTGGGCATCGCATTCTCCTCGCCATTCCTACGCCGGGTCTACACGCTCTTGAACCATGGTTCTGCTGATGCGCAAAGCCCTGCCATCGCCTTGATTACTAAGAAGCAATGTGGCGTTGCAAGGAGTGGAACGGGGCAATTGTGAGGTGAGCATACACTCACGTCGCCTTAATCGTTAAAAGCAACCTTATTTACTCCGGTTTGAAGCTAGTTTCGGATAATCATTCCCACACGCAGGTCTTCCGCCGTATAGACGTGCTTCTCGTCGACAAAGACTTTACCATCCGCAATACCGAGGACCAGGGAGCCGCGCTTCACCCGTTTCATATCTATCTCATAGCGGACGAGCTTTGTGTCCGGTGTGATTTCGCCGGTGAACTTGACCTTGCCGACACCAAGCGCGCGACCTTTTCCCGGGGAACCCGACCAACCAAGCCAATATCCGACGGCCTGCCACATCGCATCGAGACCAAGGCATCCGGGCATAACCGGATCACCGGGGAAGTGACATTGGAAAAACCAGAGATCGGGATGGATATCGAGTTCAGCGCGAATGCTGCCTTTGCCATACTCACCGCCATCGAGTGTCATCTCGGTGACCCGATCCATCATCAACATCTGAGGTGCCGGTAACTGGGCATTGCCGGGGCCGAACAACTCTCCCTGACTCGATTTTATGAGATCATCGTAGGAATAAGTCGACTGCGGCGTGTGAAATTCGTGGGGGCCCTTCTGGCTCAAGTCGGTATCTCCCTCTGACTCGAAAGCTCCGCATCGACACGAGCCCGGCCATCAAGTCAACACCGGATACGATAATTCCGGCCAAAAGAAAGAGAGATCGAACTCTCCGTCAGCTGGCCGTCTGACCCCATATGGCGTCGCTATGAATCCAGCCCCGAAAGCGCCCGGATCCAACACGTATAAATCCGCCACTATATTCGAGGATCTCGACTTGCACGCCCTCGCGGAGACGGGCTAGCGCCCGGCCTTCAGTCTGAGGTTCCGCGCGCATCAGCGTCGTATCCTTGATCACAGCCGTCTGGACAGGAGACAACATCCGTTCATGCAGCCAGACTTCATCCCCATCCGGATCACGTACAAAGCGCCAACCCTCAGTTTCCTTCAGGATCATCACTGGCAGTCCTGCCCGCTCATAATGCCAGCGAATAGGATGCTCGAGGCTCGGTCCCGCCCGGCCATTCACACGATCATATCGCAGGCTCTCAAACCTGGGGACAGGTTTTCCGGAAATATGACTTATGCGAGGTGCGTTGGCACCATCGGCTACCTCAGAGAAGGCTGGTGCTGACATCAATACACCACCCATAAAGAGAACACCCACCATCACTCTTATCATCACCACATCGTCCCGGCTTATATTTCCACCGAGACCGATTGTCGGCTCGCGTGGTGAATCACGCGTAAACCCCGGAAAACCAATCGGTAAACGGATGATAGGGATTCATTAGGATTGCGATTTGCGTTATCGCCGGGCTCTGCTATCCAAACGACAACAAAAGGGCGAGACAGCATGCAGGCAGGCAAACTCAAGGTCGTGGTGACGCGCAAGCTACCGGCACCGGTGGAACTGCGCATGAAAGAGCTGTTCGACGCAGACCTGAACGAAGATGATCACGCCTTCTCGACCGAAGAGCTTGCTGATGCAATGGGCAGAGCAGACGTACTGGTGCCAACCGTCACAGATAATATTGATGCACGACTTATGGCCCGGGCCGGGCCGCAGCTGAAACTAGTCGCACAATTTGGTGCCGGCGTTGACAATATTGACGTCGAGAGTGCTGCCCAGCGCGGCATAGCTGTTACCAATACACCGGGTGTTCTGACAGACGATACTGCAGACATCGCTATGGCGCTTATTCTCGCCGTTCCCCGTCGCATCGTCGAAGGGCGCAAGGCCATGGAGGCTGGCGAGTTCACCGGCTGGACACCGACCTGGATGATGGGCCATCGCATCGCTGGAAAGCGTCTCGGCATTATTGGCATGGGCCGCATTGGTCAGGCGGTCGCGCGTCGCGCAAAGGCATTCGGCCTCCAGATCCACTACAATAACCGCAAGCGCGTCAGTCCGAAGATCGAGGAAGCGCTCGAGGCGACCTATTGGGACAGCCTCGACCAGATGCTCGCCCGTATGGATATTGTATCCATCAACTGCCCACACACACCGGCGACATTCCACCTGATGAACACCCGCCGCCTCGCCCTCATGAAACCGGAGAGCTACATCATTAACACGTCCAGAGGCGAGGTGATTGATGAGGCAGCCCTCGCCCGCGCTCTGGAATCGGGTCAACTGGCTGGCGTTGGTCTCGATGTTTTCGAGCGCGAGCCGGAGGTGAACAAGAAACTGTTCGATTTGCCGAACACGGTCCTTCTGCCACACATGGGCTCAGCCACCATCGAAGGCCGAGTTGAGATGGGCGAGAAGGTGATCATCAACATAAAGACTTTTGCTGATGGCCACCTGCCCCCGGATCGCGTGATCCCGGGAATTCTCTAGGCAGCCATATCGCTTAGTTCTCCACCCTCATTGGTTGGTGTGCGAGCCGCCAGAATAAATGGCAGTATACAGACGAGGCAGGCACCGACCAGGGTCGCGGTCCAAATCGCGCCGATCTGGTAAAGCGCGGTTCCGCCGAGCGGCCCGAAAATGTATCCGGCCGCCA
>JBCCIW010000188.1:0-6497 GCA_039028055.1 Pseudomonadota bacterium
CGGCCTGAGCGGCATGGAAACACGCGATATCCGCCTCGTTACGGGCAATTCGAGCTGGTGGAAAGCCCGAAAATATCGTCGCGAAACAGCGCGGAAACTCCTCAGCCTGCGCGCGGCAGGATGGCGGATTTTATCGAAGCAAATCCATAGGAGTGAGGGACCCGACACTCGGCGTTTCACCGTTTACACACTTCGCCGCCGGGTGGCTGAAAGCGCTACTGAACCGGAACCGGAGCCGTGGACGCCGTCTCGATGATTGAGGATGCGCTGTAGGCGTTTGGCTCTTCAGGCTTATCGCCGTCCCCGGTGACGATTTCGAGGCCCACCTCCACTTCGGAAGGCCCGGAGCTTCCACCACCTATGGGGAAGCCGACACCGATCCCGACCGACGAATTCCGTCCGCCGGTCGCCCCGCCGATAGAGATCGAGGAGCCGCCCCCTCCTCCACCGAAGCCCTGGGTATAGGAATCGACGACTTCAAACCACTCGCGGCCGTCCTGGATCGTCAGCTCTGCTGCCCGCAGCAGGGCCAGCGAGCGCGCTTCCGTTGCATTTCGCCCCCGAAAGGTGACGCGGTAACGATGCAGCTCAATGGCCTGATCCGTGTAGCCGAGCGACAGGGACGATCGAGCAGGCTCGTATGGTGTGGGTCCGGTGGCACAGGCGGCGAAACAAGCCATCGCCAGGGCAGCGCATAAATATCTCATGGGATGAGTATACCCCGACCTGGGTGGAAGCTGAAATCCCCGGCACTGCCAAATCTAGGGCGCACTCAAATCCCGCACGATGCGAAAGCCGGTGATATCCCCCCAGTTGCCCCGACCGGAAGAATCCCGAACGGCAGACCGCACATAGGACGGCACCTTGTTCCAGGCCCCGCCGCGCACAGTCTGGTTGCGGCAATCGTCCCAGATTTGCGCGGTCCCATCTTCGGGCCGTTCGATCAAATCCGACGTGTAGCAGTCGGCGACCCATTCCTCGACATTTCCATGGACATCAAACAGGCCGAAATCATTGGCGGCGTAGCTACCGACGGGCATCGGCTTGGCTTCGTAACGCCCGCGCGGTTCGTCGCTATAGACCCGTTCAGCATTGTAATTCGCGTAGACGCCGGAGATTGTCTCTCCTGTGCTGAAAGGGGTCGTGGTGCCTGCGCGCGCGGCATATTCCCACTCGGCTTCGGAGGGTAACCTGTACCTGCCGCGGCCCTCGGGCACGTATCCGTTCAGCCAGTCGATGTAGCCGAGCGCGTCATCGTAGGAGACATGCGTCACCGGTCGCCGGCCTTTCGGCCAGCGGGCCGAGGTCCCGCGGCGGCGCTCGGAGACATCCTCGCAGGCCCCATCGAGCACGCAGAGTTCCCAGTCATTCCAGGTGACCTCATTCACGCCAATGGCGAACATGCCAATTTCGATTTCGCCGGACTGTCGTTCTTCGGACCGGTGCCCATTCTCTGTCTCTGGGGAGCCCATGATCACAGTACCCGCAGGTATTGGCAGCATTTCCGGGCAATCGGGACAATCCTTGAAGATGCGATCCTCCGGGGCTTCGCCGAGGGTCAGAGACCGTATGGCCAGAAGCGCGGCAGCATCGGGATCTGTGATCACATCAATTCCAGCAAGAGAAATCTGCTGCTCTGGTGGGACGACGGCGGCGACGGTCTGTTGCGGCGGCAAAGGTGGCGGTGCCGCCCCACCCGCAAAATAAAAATCAGCGCCCGTAAGACCAGAGTTGTAAAACGGATTTTGTGCGCCACCCGTCGCCGCTTTCACCCGATCAGCGACTCGCTTGAAGGCCAGTTCCGCCACCAGTCCCGATTGCGGGAGGACGTCCGCCAGCGCTTCGGTGAAAGGGCTGTTTTCACTGCCAACCCCATCGGCGGCGGTGTATCCGGGCTCGGTGGCGTAGGCGATCAGCAGTCCTTGAGACCGCGGCAAGGCCGCGAGCCCGGTGCCGCCGGCCTGCCGCGTTGCCGATGGCAGGGGATTGTTCCGGCAGGCATCCAGAATGATGAAGTTCACCGCGTTCCCGGCAGCTTCGATGTACTGTAACGCCTCGCCCAGACGTGGGGCCTGACGCCAGACGTCCTGTTCGGTGCGCGGTCGCGCATCCACCGGGATGAGATAGTTTGCTCCCTGCGACTGCACACCATGTCCGGCATAGTAGAGCAAACCGACCGCGTCCGGGCCTGCCGCTGAGAGCCGCTCGCCATAGATCGCGAACGCGTCTCCCATTTCCTCTTCGGTCGCATCGATCAGCAGATCGACGTCGAAGCCGAGCCCCGACAGCGTACCGGCAATGAGCTCTGCATCGCGAACCGGATTGGCGAGCGCCCAACCAACCTGCTCGTAGGATGAATTGCCAATCACGAGGGCAACGCGAGGCTCAGAGCCCTGCACAGCGGCTCCGGGCATTGGCGAGGCGGCGAATGCGATGATAATCGCAGAAAGAACGGCTAAAGGTATACGCAGCAGCATGACTGTCCCCTCATCTACTGAGAGAACAGATTAACCCTGTAATTGGCTTTCACCAATCGCCCTTTTGCAGACCAGCGCCGCTACTCAGCCGGTGCGGCGGCACCCTCACCCTGGAGCATCACCGAGTTCCCATCTTCGGTGTCCGGATCGCCATTCGCCTTATGCATCGCAACGACGGTCGCTGACAGAGCCAGGATCGCGATCAGATTCGGGAAGGCCATCGACGCATTGGCGAGATCGCCAAACTTCCAGACGAAGGTCACTTCGGCCATTGCTCCGACGAAGATCACGATAACCCACACATATCTGAACGGCTTCGTCGCCCATTCGCCAACGAGGAAGGTGATGGCCTGTTCCGCGTAGTACGACCAACCAATGATCGTGGTGAAGGCGAATAGCGCGAGACAAATCGTAACGATCCAGCCGCCACCAGTGAAAGCCGCTTCATAAGCGGCATTGGTTATGGCCGAGGCCTCCAGATCTGCAGCGAGCCAGATATACTGGGTTTCGCCGCCATCGGCAGTCACCCATGTCCCCGTGGTTGTCAGGATGACCAGCGCAGTCATCGTACAGATCACGAGAGTGTCGATGAAGACACCGATCATCGCGATTTCACCCTGTTTGATCGGATTGCGCGTTTGCGCGGCGGCATGGGCGATCGGCGCGGACCCCTGCCCCGCTTCATTGGAGAACAGGCCCCTCGCAACACCCGCCCGAACTGCCGCGGCCATGCCGTAACCAGCGAGGCCGCCAGCTGCCTGCTCCAGTCCGAAGGCGGACTTCACGATAAGGCTGAGCGCTGCCGGGATCTCTGCAGCATTCATCATCAGAACGATGAACGCCGCGCCAACATAGAATAGCGCCATGAATGGCACAACGCGCCCTGCTACCGATCCGATTGACTGGATACCGCCAATGATCACGGCGAAGGTCAGGCCCGCAAGAACAAGCCCAACACTCCAGCTTGGAATGCTCACGCCAAGAGTTTCGCCTGTGCGTAAAACCGTCTGCGTGATTGAATTTGCCTGGACCATACCGCCGGTGGCGGTCGCGGAGAACATCGTGCCGATGCAGAAAAATACGGCGAGCCACATCCAGTTCTTACCGAGCGCGTTCTTGATGTAGTACATCGGGCCGCCATTGATCCGGCCATTGGCGTCGCGCTCGCGATACTTGATGGCGAGGGAGCTTTCCGCGAACGCGAGGGCCATTCCGAATAGCGCCGTAAGCCACATCCAGAAGATCGCGCCGGGGCCACCTAGGGTTATTGCCGTTGCCACACCGGCCAGGTTCCCTGTGCCGACTTGTCCAGAAAGGGCCGTTGAGAGGGCCTGCCACGCCGTGATCGTGTTTGGATCGCCGTCGCCTTTTCGCCCGCCCCAAAGCTCGGAGAGTGCAGGTCCAAAACGTTTCAGTGGACGGCCACCGAGGCGGATCATGAAATAAAGGCCAGATCCCAACAGGAATACTGCGAGCGGTGCGAAGGGCAGAATCTGTGAATCTCCCCAGGACCCTCCCCAGATAAACCCACTCAGATTATCAATAAATCCGTAAAACGCTTCCATGCCCGGCCCTTGCCCACTGTTTACACATCTCGGCGGACCTTAAGGGTTTCGCATCAGATGTGAAGGCAAATGCTGCGCCTGAGCTGGCCCGCTACTTGCGTTTAAGCTAGGCGACTATGCGGAACTCGCGCAATAGGAGGCACCCGTTGTCTGACAAGGGAACAATTCTCGTGACGGGCGGTGCCGGTTATGTCGGCTCTCACATTTGCGAGGCCGTAGCGAGTGCCGGATTCAAAGTTGTTGTCTACGATAATTTTTCCAATGGACACAGGATCTTCGCCAAATTCGGAGACCATGTTGAGGGTGATATCCGCGACGCCGGAGCCTTGCGCAAAGCATTTGACACATACAAGCCGATTGGCGTCATTCACTGCGCAGCCCTGATTGAAGTTGCGACCTCCATCACCGACACAGCGAATTATTATGACAACAATGTCGGCGGGGCGATAAATCTCATCCGCACCGCCCAGGAAACAGGTGTCGAGGCCTTCGTATTCTCCTCCACCTGCGCCGTGTACGGGCCACCGAAGCGCCTGCCGTTGGATGAAACGCACCCCTTCGGTCCGATCAGCCCCTATGGTCGCACCAAGATGATGGTGGAGCAGGTTCTTGAAGACTTGCGGGAGCATCACGCCTTCCCGGCCATTTCCCTGCGGTATTTCAATGCCTCCGGCTCTCATTGGGAGTCCGGTATTGGCGAGAAACACGACCCGGAAACCCATGCCATTCCGCTCGCGATTTACGCTGCCCAGGGCCGCCGCGCCGGCTTCAAGATCATGGGCACCGATTACGACACGCCGGACGGAACGGCCATTCGCGACTATATCCATGTCCTCGACCTCGCCGATGCCCATGTCCGCGCAATTGAGCATCTCCTCGCCGGGAACAAGGGAGACGTGTTCAATCTCGGCACCGGCACCGGCTCATCTGTGCGGGAACTGGTCGATACGATCTCTGAGGTTTCAGGCAAGCCGTTTGACGTCGCTGAAGTTGACCGCCGGGCCGGTGACCCGCCTTCTCTCGTCGCTGACAACTCCAAGGCGCGCGATGTTCTTGGTTGGCGGCCAAGCCGCACCTTCACCGATGTGGTAGAAAGCGCCTGGCATTGGCACTCGGAAATCGAGCGAACACTTTTTCAGGTCTGAAGGTGCGCTTATCCAGCGCGATCTCCACTTTCTATGTCGCTTCTGGTGATATGTCCGCAATCGTTTAACCCCCGGGTCGACATCGCCGTCAGCGGACTTGTTCGTGCTTGCCTACAGGGCATCGCTAGGTCATTCTTTTCCGGCTTAACAGGAGTAATCACTGATGCGCGTTTTCCAATCATTGGCGGTATTTGTTATCGCCACATCATTGCACAACCCGGTTTCTGCGCAGGAAACACAGCCCGTTTTAAGTGCCGCATCCGCCAGTGCGATTGTCGCAGGCTGCGATGCTTATGCGAAGGAAAAGGGCTGGGAAGTGAATATTGCCGTCATGGATCAGGGCCGCAATCTGATGGCATTTTTGAGGATGGATGGTGCGCCGCTTGGATCATTGGAGATCTCCCAATGGAAAGCCAATGCCAGTTCTTCTTTCCCGCGACCGACCAAGGGAGCAGCGGACCGTGCACGAGAGCTCCCCGCCATCGCCGCGGCACCAAACATTGCAATTTTTGAAGGTGGTGAGCCGATCTTTGCGGACGATGGAACTCATCTGGGCGGTGTTGGCGTTTCTGGCGTCACCGGAGCGCAAGATGCCGAATGTGCTCGTGCGGGTATTGAAGCGGCTGGCCTCTCGCATGAGCGCGGTGAAGACTAGTTCTCTTGCTGATTTAGGCTAAATTCACGAGCGTAAATGCACGTCCTACTTGGCTTTCGTCCAGATCGCCAGCGGATCGAATGCGCCCGTCTCTGCGGCTTCCTGCAGAACCGCGATCTGATCGGTGACCGGGTTCTGGGCTTCGGGCGTCTGGCCGCCATAGAGCGTGTCATCGAGGCGCGCGATGCGCTCGAACAGGGCTTCAGTATTGGACACCAGGTCCAGGAATTCATCAGGCAATCCCAGGCCCCGCTGCTCATCGGCGATCAGCGCCGGACCATCCCGGCGCAGCCTGTATTTCGGCGCAAGCGCTTCCTCGTGGCGCATATCGCCGTCGCGCACCGCCTTTTGCATCACAAGCCAGCTCGCCGCCTGCATCAGCCGCGTGGTCAGCTCCATAGACCAGCTCGTATAGGTCAGCCGGGCTTCCCGCGGCAATTCCTTCGACATCGCCCGGCCCGGACCATCAAGGTAGCTCGCGGTCTCCTCGACGAGGGCCATACCCTCGGTGAAAACGCGCTCGAACACCTTGCCGCCGGCAAAGGCGCGAAACAGGGCTGTCTGGTTTGGGGCAGGTTTCTTGGGAACCATGGAAAATCCCTAGAGTGAAAGAGTTGTAAGGGTTAACGCAAAGGGCCTTGTCGATCCGTTAATC
>JBCCIW010000189.1:0-6380 GCA_039028055.1 Pseudomonadota bacterium
GATGTATGGCTCGAAGAAAGCTGGCAGGCGTGAAAGGCGCTCATTCGAAAGGCCAAGCGTGTCAGCAGAGTTGGTTTGTGTATCAGCCATCAGGCAGCCCTCTTACGGTAGCTCAGGAAGTAGATCGCGGATCAAAGTGTGGAGCTTCGGTGCGCAGTTCGTCAATGCCTCAAACACCTCGTCAGCTGTGGTGATATGCGGATCATCAACCTCAGAGACGGCCATGTTGCATACGGCGCTAATCGCAAGAACATCTATCCCTCTCTGCCGAGCCATGACGACTTCAGGAACGGTAGACATCCCAACGAGGTCGCAACCCAGCGTTCTTAGCGCTTGTATCTCAGCGGGCGTCTCCAGAGACGGGCCGACGACAAATCCATAGACTCCGCGATGGCATCGCAGATTACTGTGTGCGGCGGATTTCTCAGCAAGAGTCAGAAGACGTTTCGAATAGGCTCCGTTTAGACTGGTGAAACGATCGCCCAATGATGGGTCATGGTGTCCACGTGTCGGATCATGACCGGCGAGTCCTGGCAGACTCAGATGATCTTCAATGAGAACAATATCACCGGCCGTGTAATCAGCCCTGATCCCTCCGCTGGCATTGGTGACTATGAGGGTCTGCACTCCGAGCGACGCCATTACATTGACCGGGAAGGCGACCTCTTGCGCGGAATATCCTTCATACATATGCACCCGACCGGACATAAGAACGACATCGCGTCCGCAAAGTGACCCAATATGAAGATGACCGGAGTGGCTGGGAGCTGTTGAGACGGGAAAGCCTTGAATGTCCTCGTAGGGTATGGTCACACCCTCAACCTCCTCCGAAAGCGCCCCGAGTCCCGAGCCGAGAATCAGCGCAACGTCAGACAGCGCGTCGGATTTAGAGCGAATAAAGGATGTCGCAGCACTTACCGCGCCGGGATCATGCTCACGCAATTAGAGTTCTCCGCGCTTCGCAGCCTTCGCCAGCTCTCTTGCAATAATGATCTGCTGAATTTGCGTTGTGCCCTCATACAGCCGGAAGATCCGCGCATCGCGGTAGAAACGTTCAATACCGTAATCGGCAACATATCCTGCACCGCCGAAGACTTGCACAGCGCGGTCGGCCACACGTCCAACCATCTCTGAAGCAAACATTTTCGTTGAACTCGCATACATCGTCACGGGTTCGCCCGCGTCGCGGCGACGAGCCGTCTCGAGGATCATACAACGCGCCGCATAGGCCTCAGCCTGACTATCGGCGATCATGGCCTGAATTAACTGGTGCTCCATGATCGGCTTACCGAACTGCTTACGCTCCAAAGCGTAATTCACCATTTCAGATATCAGTCTCTCAGCCATGCCCGTACAAACAGCGGAGATATGCAAACGGCCTTTATCGAGGACGGACATCGCTACTTTGAAGCCCTGCCCCTCCTCTGCGACGCGGTTTTCGATTGGCACTCGGGCACTATCGAAATTCACGTCACAGATATGCGCGCCCTGCTGCCCCATTTTCTTTTCTGGGACGCCTACGGAGACACCTGCAAGTTCTCGCGGAACAATAAAGGCTGATACGCCTTTCGCACCGGGTATTTCGGAATCTGTTCGCGCCATAACCGTAAAGAGGTCCGCAGTGTTAGCGTTCGTGATATAGCGCTTCGTACCCGTCAACACATAATGATCTCCATCGCGCTCTGCCTTGGTGCGCACTGAACCCGCGTCCGACCCGGCCTCTGGCTCGGTAAGGGCAAAGCTAGCTACCAAATCACCGGAGGCGATGCCCGGCAGCCATTTTTCCTTCTGCGCCTCCGTGCCGTGAAGTACCAGCGCCTGGGAGCCGATACCGATATTGGTCCCCGCAACTGATCGAAATGCAGGAGACGTCCAGCCGAGTTCAAAGGCCACAAGACACTCGGTCTCCATGTCAAGATCGAGGCCACCATATGATTCCGGCACCGCGATCCCGAACAGGCCGAGCTGTTTCATCTCGTCCACGATGCTGGGTGGTATCTCATCATCCTCGGCGACCTTCGTTTCAAGAGGGACACACTTCTCCCGAACAAAGCGCTTTACCGTATCGATCAGCTGATCTCTGATCTCGATATCGAATGCCATCCGAATTCTCCCTTAACCGCGTGAGCGTCGGCTTGTATTTGCTCTATTGCACTTTAGAACCAAGCAACCGAATGACCAAGCGACGGGAAATGCCACAGCAATGAAAGCGACAGAGATCACAACGGGTGAATGGGCTGGTTGGAAAAACTGGCCCGAAGAACCGTTTGAGCACGACCAGGCGGGTCCTTTTTATTTCAGAGTCGACGACCAGGGCCCGGTTGCGGCGTTCCGCGCTGAGCAACGTCATATGAACAGCGGAGGAGTCGTGCATGGCGGCTGCTTGATGACATTCGCTGATTTCGCCCTGTTCGGCATAGCCCATGAAGAAATGGGCGAAGACGCTTATGGACTTACTGTGGCCTTTACTTCGGAATTCTTGAGTGGCCCGAAGCCAGACCAATATATCGAAGCCCGCGGGGAGGTGCTCCGCGCGGGAGGGTCACTCATTTTTGTAAGGGGTCTGGTAACAGCCGACGGAACGCCTGCTCTAAACTTCTCAGGTACCATAAAGAAAGTCAGGATGCCTTAGAGAAGCCCAGGGGTTGTATCGCCATCAATCAATATTGAATGGGCGCGACGAGGATCAAACGCAGAAAGGGAGGAAACGTACGCCTGATCCAAAAAAACCCCGCCGCCGCGCCCAAAGGGGTGCAACCTGGCGCTGCTAAGCAGCTAACTCTTCTTCTGCCTCCAAGCGGGCAATTTCAGAGCTCAGCCAGGTATGGTGCCGATCGAGACGCTCGAGCGTCTCTAAATCTGTTTCGCCTCGTGCGATAAGTTCCGCCCGCCAGGCTTCCAATACCCTCAACTGACTCCTCAACCACCCAAGCATTGTTCTATCTGCTATCGGCAGGCACATGCCCTTCTCCCTTCAAGTTAATCGCCGAAACGTCCGTTCGCTCAACTGTTGCGATGCTAATGCTTGACGAGTGCGATTCATTCTCATTCACACTACATGCACAAAGATCCGCACCGCTCAAGTGCAAATAAGTCTTAACTTCAGAGCTTATCGCCTTGAAATAGGGGGTTTTGCGTATATGCGGTCAATGTGTCGCGGGCTGCAGAAGGAATTTTTCTTAGTGAAACTGAATCAGAGTGTCGGGCCTAATTGCCAGTTGAGGCACAGAGAACATCTGATAAGTATGCAAAAGACAAAAGTTGGGAGCTGAGGTGAAATCAGAACAATTCCGCTTCGTCGTTTGAGGAGGAGCGTCTGGCTAAGATGCCCACTACCATTGTCGATTGGAAACAGCACTCAAGACTAAAACCCTAGGAAACACAGAAGGATCAAGCATGAAGCGAAACACATTTACCGCATTGATGACAGCGGCTGCATTCATGGCTACGCCAGCCTATGCGCACCATGAATATTCGTCGAATAACGGGCTGCTCTCGCTCGCCACGGGATCACCACTAGCAATCCTCGCATTTGGGCTCGCTGGTCTCATCGCAGCACGGCTAATTGTTCGCCGCAATTCTCGCTAGTTCTTCTATTTTTGCCCGCGTCACTGGCACGCAATCACCAAAGAGTTCATCATGATCCATTCAACACTCAAAGTACTCGACCGCCTTGGTATGGTTGGTCGTGCATCCGCCCACTGTGATATTCCCTGTGGAATTTACGATCCGGGCCCAGCACTCATCGCCGCCGTGACGGTCGTCCGTCTGATGGACATCGCTCACGAAAAGAAAGGATCGACAGATGATCCGGCAGCACTTGCGAATTTCCTTGGTCGCTGCACGTTCCGGAAGGAAGAAGAAGCTGAAAAGGTGAAGCACGAGGTGCGCATTATCTGGGGTGACTATTTCAAAGGCCAGCTTTTGGAAGATCACCCCCACGTGCACGGCCTTGTGCATTCCATAATGATGAAGGCAAGTGCCTGCAAACAGGATGTGCATAAGGAAGATGCCCTCGCGCTCGTCGAACTCGTAAATGAGTTCGCAGAGCTATTCTGGCAAACGAAAGGCATTGAAAGCGTCCGCCGGACCTGTCCTTATGCACCGAAACTGCCGGTTGTTTATCCAGTACTGAACGAGTAGCTCGGATGCTCGGGTGGCGGCTGACCCGTATCGATGGCGATAGCATGACCCCGGACATTTCGCCGGGCAGTTATGCTATCTTCCGCCGCCGCCCATATTATACTCCCGGAGATACGGTACTCTGTGATCACTCCGTCTACGGTAGGATCACGAAACGCATTGTATCAACTGAGCCAGATGGGTTTCGGCTCGCTGGAACAAATCCAAAATCGGTATCGACGGAAGCTATGGGAGTACTGGAGGCGCATAGAGTGCTTGGTAAGTTGACGATGGTTTTTAGCCCACCCAAGACTCGTGCTGCTTCGATTACGGAACTTGAGTGACTAAGCCGCAAAATCCAAACCGCAATACGGATTGATTCAGGAGGCACTGTGGGAGCAGAACAAAGACTGGAACTGCTGGGAGCGCCGGGATCGCCATACACGCGGAAGATGTTGGCTCTTCTACGCTATCGCCGTATCCCACACAGCATGCTGTGGGGCGGGCATCAAAGTCCGCCAACGGACTATCCAACCCCCAAAGTGAAACTCCTGCCAACATTCTACTTTCGAGGCACAGACGGTTCCTTGGAGGCTGCGGTCGATTCTACGCCGATTACGCGACGCCTGGAGTCAGAGTATGAAGGCAGATCGGTAATCCCCAACCACGCTGAACTCGCCTACTACAATGAGCTGATCGAAGATTACGCTGACGAATGGCTGACAAAAGCGATGTTCCATTATCGCTGGTATCATGAGCAAGACCGGGAAAACGCGGGCCCGATGCTGATGTACTGGTCAATGAATACCGCGCCAAAAGATCTGGCAGCCCAGACCGCCGAAGCTTTCACAAAACGGCAGTTCGACAGGCTCTATGTCGTGGGTTCGAATGACATCACCGCGCAAACCATCGAAGACAGCTACGCTCGATTTCTTCTCATTCTCGACGAGTTACTGGAGAAGAAAGGATACGTACTGGGAGCCAGACCCTCATCCGCAGACTTCGCGATCTATGGCCAGCTTACCCAATTAGGCATCATCGAACCGACTTCCGCAAAGGTCATGACACAGCTTTCGTATCGGGTGCGTGCATGGCTCGACCGAATGGATGACCTATCAGGTCTTGATCCGGTGTCGGAGGACTGGTTTGCGCCCGAAGAGGCGCGGGCGGCAATCACCCCACTCCTGGAAGAAATTGGCCGCGTATATGTGCCCTTCCTGTTGGGAAATGCTGCAGCGGCGTCCACCGGACAGGAAAACATGGAAACAGAAATCGATGGCCGACCGTGGACACAGCCTGTTTTTCCATACCAGGTGAAATGCCTATCGGCGCTGCGGACAGCATTCGCGGCGCTCCCCGATGTTGAAAAGTCCGATGTCTCAGCAGCGCTTTCCGGCACCGGATGTGAATCGCTTACACAGCAATGAGCGCTAGGACACTTTTTCTCTCATTGTCACGAGTTCTTCGGCCGTGGATGGATGCAGAGCACAAGTACGGTCAAAGTCAGCCTTGGTCGCACCCATTTTTATGGCGATACCGGCTGTCTGAACCATCTCCGCCGCATCCGGGCTGACAATATGAACTCCCAGCATGCGATCATCGGACGCCCGGACGACGAGTTTCATAAGAACGCGGGTTTCATCTCCGGAGATCGTATTCTTCATCGGCCGAAACAATGTTCGATAGATATCAATGTCATTACCATAAGCATTGCGCGCGGCTTCTTCGGACAGGCCAACAGTGCCGACCTCAGGCTGCGTAAACACAGCCGTCGGAATATCGTCATGGTCCATTGACCAGGCATTGTTATTGAACTCGGTGTCCGCGAAGGCGTGCCCTTCGCGAATAGCAACGGGCGTCAACTGAACGCGATCAGTGACATCGCCAACGGCCCAGACGCTTGGGACATTGGTTCGGGAGTAAGCGTCGACTTTGACTTCGCCTCCAGGTCCAAGCTCAACTCCGGCCGCAGCGCATCCAAGGCCATCCGTATTCGGACGACGCCCTACAGCCATCATAACGACAGAAGCATTTAAACTATCACCATTCGTGAGAGAAATACGATGGGGCTGACCGGCGACCTCACTATCGGAAATTGACTCGAAAATGGTATCTGTAATGACGTTAACGCCAGCCGCCTTCAAGTCTTCTTGCACCTTTTCGCGGACATCTTGATCAAATCCCCGCAGCACGAGGTCCTTACGATAAACAAGTGTGGTCTCAGCACCGAGCCCTGCAAATACGTGCGCAAACTCGAC
>JBCCIW010000190.1:0-6362 GCA_039028055.1 Pseudomonadota bacterium
ATTGCCGGGATCTTGTAAAAAGCAAAAATCGTCAAGCCAGATAGACGTAAAGCTGACTTGACAGACCTTGTCTCACGGAGCTAGCTTTTCGTCACTCTGGTAAGTTGCGGATGAGTGGGAGATGGCGATCGGCAGCCGTAAAAAACCTAATCAAACGTCTCTCTACACGCCAGAAGAACGGGCGCGGCGAGATGCAAGTCCATGGACGACGGTCCAGGCCATCCTCGCTCCTGCGCAATTCCTTGTATTCGCCGTCAGCCTCGCGCTCGTATTCTACTATCTCGCGACCGGGGACGGTTACGCCGTGGCGACAGGCTCCATCGTCCTGAAAACATTCATCCTCTATACGATAATGATTACCGGCGCGATCTGGGAAAAAGCGGTATTCGGGCAGTATTTGTTCGTCCCAGCTTTCTTCTGGGAAGATGTTTTTTCCATGCTGGTACTGGCACTCCATACGGCTTACCTTGCTGCCCTCCTGTTCGACCTTGCAAGTCCGACAGGAGAAATGTGGATCGCGCTCGCAGCATACGGAGCCTATCTCGTCAACGCAGCGCAATTCGTCCTCAAGCTTCGTCAGGCGCGGCTTGGCCAACCCACGTCTTCTCTTACCGAGGAGTACGCATGAGCCAGACGCTGCTTGATACCCATCATAAGCCCTCCGGCTCTCCGCCGATTCTGAGGCAACGCGGCCAGCGAGAGGTTTTCTGTGGTCTCACAAGCATTGTGTGGCTTCACAGAAAAATCCAGGACGCTTTCTTTCTTGTCGTTGGTTCGCGTACCTGCGCACACCTCATTCAGTCCGCCGCCGGCGTTATGATCTTCGCCGAGCCACGTTTTGCAACGGCCATTATAGAAGAGCGCGATCTTGCAGGCATGGCTGACATGAACGAGGAGCTCGACAAGGTCGTCGACCAGCTGCTTGACCGGCGTCCGGATATCAAGCTCCTGTTCCTTGTTGGCTCCTGCCCTTCCGAGGTGATCAAACTCGATTTGGGTAGAGCGGCGCACCGCCTGTCCCAGCGCCATAACCCAGATGTGCGTATCCTGAATTATACCGGAAGCGGGATAGAAACGACATTCACTCAAGGCGAAGATTCCTGCCTCGCAACACTCGTGGAAAGCTGCCCACGACCCGACAATGAGCAAGACTCTCTTCTGGTCGTCGGTTCACTTGCGGACGTTGTTGAAGATCAGATGCAGCGGATCTTCAAGGCAATGGGCATTGAAAACGCCCATTTCCTCCCAGCGCGCAATGCAAACGATCAGCCCGCCATCGGGCCAGGGACAAAATATCTACTGGCGCAACCATTCCTGAACGATACGGCGCGCGCGCTGGAAAGCCGCGGCGCTCAGCGCCTCGAAGCACCGTTTCCTCTCGGCGTGGAGGGCACGACGGCGTGGCTGAAAGCTGCCGCCCGCGCCTGGAATGTTTCTCCAGCCCGATTTGATGCAGCAACCAAATTGGCACGGGCACGCGCAGAGCGCGCAGTTGCCCGACATCGGGATCAGCTTGCCGGACGGTCGCTCTTTTTCTTCCCGGACTCACAACTTGAAGTGCCGATCGCGCGCTTTCTGCATCGGGAACTCGACATGGATCTCGCGGAGATCGGCACGCCCTACTTGCAGAAAGATCATCTTGCAGAAGAGCTGGCACTATTACCGGATGATGTTCAGCTATCTGAAGGACAAGACGTCGATCTCCAGCTTGATCGGTGTCTTGAAGCCAGACCTGACATAACCGTTTGTGGTCTTGGTCTCGCGAACCCGCTGGAGGCCCAGGGTCTGGTGACCAAATGGTCGATCGAGCTGATGTTCACACCGATACAGGGTTACGACCAGGCCGCAGATCTCGCAGAACTCTTTGCTCGTCCGCTCAATCGCAAAACGAGGCTCGCCGTCTGATGCAGCTGACTGTCTGGACATATGAAGGCCCTCCACACATCGGCGCGATGCGTATCGCGACGGCGATGGAGGATTTACATTACGTATTGCACGCGCCGCAAGGTGATACGTATGCGGATCTATTGTTCACGATGATTGAGCGGCGCGGCGAGCGCCCCCCGGTGTCATACACGACGTTCGAAGCACGGGACCTTGGAAGCGACACGGCAGAGGTATTCAAGAAGTCACTGGTTGAGGCCTATGAACGCTTCAAGCCAAAGGCAATGATTGTCGGCGCATCATGCACGGCTGAATTGATACAGGACGACCCTGGCGGGCTCGCAAAACGCATTGGTCTTCCCGTGCCGGTTATCCCGCTCGAGCTTCCATCCTACTCGAAGAAGGAGCACTGGGGCGCGTCCGAGACATTCTATCAAATCGTCCGCGCGCTCGCTAAGCCGCAGCCGGATCGGCAACGAGGATCGAGTTACAGGCCAAGCTGCAATATTCTCGGGCCCGCCGCACTCGGCTTCCGGCATAGGGATGATTATCGGGAAATTGCCGGACTGCTCGTCGGCCTTGGCATTGATATCAATGTCATTGCGCCGCTTGATGCGACGCCGAGTGATATCGCCGAAATTGGCCGTGCAGATTTCAACGTCGTTCTCTATCCGGAAATTGCTGAAACGACGGCCCGTTGGCTCGAGAAAACCTTCGGGCAGCCCTACACGAAAACGATCCCGATCGGTGTTGGCGCAACACGCGATTTTTTGAACGAAGTCGTAGAGATGGCGGGTGTACGCCCGAGCCGAGGTCTGGAGAATACCAATCTTCCCTGGTGGTCGAACTCTGTCGACTCCACCTATTTCACCGGCAAGCGCGTCTTTATCTTTGGGGACGCCACACATGCGATTGCCGCTGCCCGCGTTGCCAAGGAGGAGATCGGTTTCGAGATCGCCGGACTCGGCTGCTACAATCGCGAATTCGCCCGGGACCTGCGCGCTGCTGCCCGAGACTACGGTGTCGAACCACTCATCACAGACGACTATCTCGCGGTTGAGGCCGCTATCACCGAAGCACAGCCGGAACTGGTCCTGGGCACCCAAATGGAACGCCACATTGCCAAGCGCCTGCAGCTTCCCTGCGCTGTGATTTCTGCCCCCGCCCACGTGCACGACTACCCCGCGCGGTACTCCCCGCAAATGGGATTTGAAGGGGCGAACGTCCTGTTCGACACATGGATCCATCCACTCGTCATGGGGCTGGAAGAACATCTTCTCGGCATGTTCCGAGAAGACTTTGAATTCAACGACGAAGCTGGCCCATCCCATTTGAGCGCTCATGCCGAACCGGGCGCACCAGAACTTATCGCCGAGTCCGAGATCGGGTGGGAGCCCGACGCCGAAGTCGAGCTCCGAAAGATACCGTTCTTTGTGCGCGGGAAAGCGAAGAGAAATACGGAGCGTTTTGCACTCGAACAGCAACTCTCATCCATCAGCGTCGATACGCTATATGAAGCGAAGGCGCATTATGGGCGGTAAGGCAAATAATCATACTCCAATCAGAGTGGTGCTGATATCTCTCGATCGGCAGCTCGAAGCAGCTGTTAGCCGTGCCCGCGATCGACTGAAGCGCGACCTACCCGGCCTGGAACTGTCTTTCCATGCGGCCGTTGACTGGGGGCGTTCTGAGACACAGCTAGAAGACTGCCGCGATGCGATCTCGAAAGGCGATATCGTCGTTGCATCGATGCTTTTTCTCGAAGAACATATCAATGCAGTTCTTCCCGATCTGAAAGCGCGCCGGGATCATTGCGATGCAATGGTTGGCGCACTTTCAGCCACCGATATCGTAAAGCTGACACGCCTTGGCCGGTTCAATATGGACAAGCCCGCCAGCGGGCCGATAGCCCTTCTCAAGCGCTTGCGAGGCTCTGATAACAAGGCGAAGGCCGGAGCCAGTCAGGCGCGAATGCTACGACGGCTGCCCAAGCTTCTGAAATATGTGCCGGGGACTGCGCAGGATGTGCGGGCCTATTTTCTATCGCTTCAATACTGGCTGTCCGGATCCGACGAAAACCTCGAAAACTTCGTTCGTTTTCTGATCGACCGCTATGCCAGCGGACCACGGGAGTCGTTTCGTGGATCGCTCACCGTCGCCGATCCGGTGCTTTATCCCGATGTAGGCGTCTACCATCCGCGCATGGCCGAAAGAGTGTCGGACAAGATATCGCGGCTGCCGCTTGCCCGATCAAATCGGCCCACTGTCGGCCTCCTGATCATGCGGTCATACGTCCTGTCGCGGGACACGCGTCACTATGATGGCGTAATTCAGTCCCTTGAGACGCTTGGCATGAAAACGATACCAGCCTTTGCGAGTGGCCTTGATGCCCGAGAGGCGATCAACGCGTTCTTCATGAAAGATGGCCAGCCGACCGTAGACGCCGTCGTCTCGCTGACGGGGTTCTCTCTCGTGGGCGGCCCAGCTTATAATGATGCCAGCGCAGCTTCGGACATGCTCGAGCGCCTCAATGTCCCGTATATCTCTGCACAGGCGTTGGAATTCCAGACTCTCGAGGAGTGGGAGAGCAATCCGCAGGGTCTCAGCCCGATTGAAGCAACGATGATGGTTGCAATCCCTGAGATTGACGGATCCACTGGCCCAATCGTTTTCGGGGCCCGGAGCATCGACACAGAACGCGGTAAGGTGCGTGACGGTCACACAGACGATTCAAAGGGCTTCATCAGCATGCAGAGCTGTCCGGAGCGCGCCGAGATGCTTGCCCGCAGGGTCAAACGGCTGATTGACCTGCGACATACGCCCGTCGCTGACCGCCGCATTGCGATCACCCTTTTCAACTTTCCGCCGAACGGAGGAGCGGCCGGAACGGCTGCGTATCTCGATGTCTTTGCGTCCCTCCATAACACCTTACGGTCTTTGAAAGCCGAAGGGTACACGGTTGACTGTCCACCGACGGCGGAGGCGCTGAGGACGGTTGTGCTCGGTGATCAGATGACATCTGATGCCCGCGTGCACGATCTCGTTGATGTCGACGATCATGTGCGCTCGGAAGTTCGTCTTTCGGACATCGAAGCCCAATGGGGCCCTGCCCCTGGGCGGCAACAGGCCCGCGGGCGCTCAATCGAAATCCTGGGGGCGCGGCTCGGTAACATATTTGTCGGTCTGCAACCTGCCTTCGGATATGAAGGCGATCCCATGCGACTGCTGTTCGAATCGGGCTTCGCACCGACTCACGCTTTTGCCGCTTATTATCGCTGGCTTCGGGAGTCCTTTCAGGCCGATGCGGTGCTACATTTCGGAACCCACGGCGCTCTGGAATTCATGCCGGGCAAACAGGTTGGCATGGGCAGCGATTGCTGGCCGGACTACCTTATTGATGATCTCCCCAATATCTATTTCTACGCGGCCAACAACCCTTCCGAAGCTTCAATTGCAAAGCGCCGCAGCGCAGCGACGACGATCAGCTATCTGACGCCCCCCGTTGTCAGAGCCGGGCTATACAAGGGCTTTGAAGACCTACGGGATTCGATAAACCGGTGGCGCACAACAGATCAGTCTGACGGTCAGTCGCGGCTTACCTTGCTAGAAACGATCCGTGCACAGGCTGAGGCGCTCGATCTAGATGTGGCTCATGAACGGGATGTCGATACGATGATTTCCGGTTTGATGGCCGCTCTCATCGAGCTGGAGGAATCGATGATTCCCCACGGCCTGCATGTTGCCGGTGAGGGTCCGGATGCGGATGAGCGTCAGGAACTCCTCGCCGCTATGCCTCCTGGAGATGATGGGCCAGCCCTGCCTGACACCGTCATCGAAGCGATTGTCAATGAAGGGCCACAAACTGCCAACATGCTGGCGACGGATCGCAGCGAGGCGGTTCATCACCTCGCCGACGTTAACGACTTACTGATCCGAAATCGCGAGATGGAAGGTCTTGTTCGCGCCCTGGACGGCCAGTTTATCCGTCCCGTTACGGGCGGCGACCTCATTCGCAATCCAGGCATATTGCCTACGGGCCGAAACATTCACGGCCTTGATCCTTGCCGCGTACCCACGGCATTCGCGCTGCGCGACGGCGAGGCACAGGCGCTTCGCTTGATCGAGCGGCATGAATCCGAGTCCGGCCGTGTGCCGGAGTCCGTGGCCATCGTGCTCTGGGGAACAGACAATCTGAAAAGCGAAGGCGCACAGCTCGCGCAAGCGCTTGCCTTGCTGGGCGCAAGGCCTCGGTTCGACAGTTACGGCCGCCTGTGTGGCGCAGAGCTCATGCCACTCGCTGAGCTTGGCCGCCCGCGCATTGATGTAATCGTTACACTCTCCGGCATCTTCCGGGACCTACTGCCCCTGCAATCACGGTTACTGGCCGAAGCAGCGTTTCTTGCTGCAGCGGCGGACGAACCGGAAGACAGGAATTTTGTTCGCAAGCACGCCCTTGCCTACCAGGCAGAACAAGGGTG
>JBCCIW010000191.1:0-6279 GCA_039028055.1 Pseudomonadota bacterium
AGCGTTTGTTCTGGCGGTATTCGTGGCATTCCTTTTCACGGCGGCGGGATGGCCTGTGGTGTTATCAGGAATTGCGGACCTGATTGGAGCTCGCGGCGCTGACAGCGTGGCGAGACTGTCCTTCCTGTCTCACTTCGAGGCTGCGCAACGAGGCGTCCTGGAAGGGCGGTCCGTTCTTTATTTTCTGAGTGTCATCGGCCTTTGGACAGCGCTTTGCGTGCTCTGGTCCGGACGGTCGAGGGACTAGTACGAATGGGGCAGAAACCTTTCATCTGGATGACGAGCGTCCTTGCGATCTTGATCTTTGTACTGGCAAACACACTTCTGCAGCCCGCGCTCTCAGGCTGGCGCGCTGATTTCACCGAAGGTAAGCAATTCACGCTCAGTGACGGTACAAGGAAAACGCTGGCTGAGCTCGCCGAGCCCGTCGAGATGACCTTTGTCTACTCACGGCGCGTCGGTCAGGACTTTCCAGCGATCCGGGCCTATGCGGAGCGCGTGCGCGAGTTGCTTCAGTCCTTCGAGGCAGAGGCTGGGCAAAATCTGAGATTGGTAGAGATCGATCCAACACCTTTCTCGGAGGCCGAGGACGACGCGCTCGCCTATGGCATTACCGCTGTGCAGACCGACAACACCGATCCGCTTTACTTTGGTTTGGTGGGTCGGAACGCCGTCGACGATGAGCTGATCATTCCGTATCTGGCACCAGAGCGGGAAGGCACGCTCGAATATGATCTGACGCGTCTGATTGCCCGCCTCGATAATCCGGAGCCCGCGACCATCGGGATACTTACTGATCTTCCAAATTTCGAGGGCACACGTACAGAAGATGGATACTTTATTTTGCAGGAAATCTCGCGATCCTACGAAATCGAACCCATAGGATCGACCTTCACGTCCATCCCGGAACATGTAGACATCCTGATCTTGGCCCATGTGACTGATCTCAGCCTGGGCCAGGCATACCTTATCGATCAGTTCCTGCTCGATCGAGGTCGCGCGCTGATCCTGGTTGACCCGGCATCGAAGGCTGCCGCGGCCGCAAGTATTCTGGCCGAGGACGGAAGAGCCAGATCGGATCTAGGGATCCTTGGAGAAACCTGGGGAGTGAGGCTATCTGAGAATGCCGTCGCCGACGCGCCGCACGCTCTGCCTGTAACTGTTGAAGAAAACGGGCGTATCGTTGAGCAGAGCCAACCCCTCTTTATCGGCGTTCCAACGGCCTTGATGGCGCGCGATGATCTGGTGACAGCACCGATATCCCGCCGCATCAACATTGGCGCTCCCGGGGCGCTTGAGGCCTTTCCACCTGACGGATTGAGCTTTCGAGCGCTGATCCGAACGGACGAAGCGCCGTCATTTATTGATGCCGTTGAGGCGAGCGGTGAAATGCTGCCTAGAGATGTCCTGCGGGCTTATGATGCGGAGGACGGGCAGCTTGTGCTCGCAGGCCGCTTGTCGGGCTCGCTCGTGTCGGCTTTTCCGGATGGTCCGCCGACGGAGCAAATCGCCGATGACGTGGATGAGGCAGACCCGGAAGACAACAGATCGCCAGAGATAGAAGCAGACGGACCTCACCTCATTTCGAGCCGAGAGCCGGCGGAACTGATCATCATCGCGGACGTGGACCTACTCGACGACGGATTCTACATTGATCCTCGTTCAGGCGCACCGGTCGGCGGCAATGCCAATCTCATCCTGAATGCAATAGACAATCTTGCAGGCGGTGCGGACCTCCTAGATCTTCGATCGCGGGCACCAGATTTACGCCCAATGGCGCGTATCGAACGTTTACGGGAGGCCGCGGAGGCTGAGTTTTTCGATGAGGAGGCTCGTCTCCAGGCGAGACTGGCAAGATCGCAACAACGCCTTGAGGAACTCCGAGCGCTCGGCTCCGGCGGAGGATTTTTCTCAGGCGACCTCGAAGCTGACCTGTCAACGGCTGAGCGCGCTGAGCTTGCCGATCTACGGCAGACTGTGGTCGAAACGAGGGAAAGGCTGCGGGAGATCGAGCGTAACTACAGAAAGAGTATCGACCGGCTCGAAGGCGTCTTGCGCTTCTTCAATATTTGGTTCGGCCCCCTGTTCGTGCTTTTGATAGGATTGGCCGTATGGTGGCATAGAGAGCGGCAGGCCGCTGGATGACACAAGAACGAGAAACACGACGTAGACACATGGTTTATGGGCTGAGCGGGCTGGCGGCTGTCCTTGCTCTCGGAAATCTTGCAGGGCGTCCGAATGATTCCGGATATCTGCTCACCGAACGCGAGGGCCAATTGGTCTTTCCGCGGCTGGCTCGGCGGGCGGCGGCTGCCGACACCGTGCGTATTACGATACCTGACCAAACCTATACGATGGTGCGCGATGAAACGTTCGATGACCGATGGTTGATGGCCGAGTCTGGTGGATACCCTGTACGCGCAGACATGATGGCCGCGCTGACGCGCGGGCTTACATCGATGGAATGGGGACTGACTCGCACCAGCGATGCTGACAAACTCGATCGTATTGGGCTTGGGAATCCCGAAACAGGCGGCACCGGCGCGCGCATCGATATCTTGTCCGAGCGTGACAGTCCGCTTGCGAGTCTGATCACGGGGCGGAAGGGTGATCGGCTGTATGCGCGTTTCTCCGATGAAAACAAGTCGTTCCGGGTCACCGGCGATTTGCCACCGCTCTATCGGCCGCAAACGTGGCTCGATCTCGACATCATAGATATGCAGGAGGATGCGATTGGGGCGGTTCGAATTACAGATCGGCGCGGTCGAGGGGTATTTGTTACGCGTCCGCCGGGTTCGAGCGAGCGGGCGTTTCGTCTCGCTCCGCCCTATCAGAATGACACATTGGTCAGTAGAAACGCGATTATCGGACCAGCGCTGGCCCTGAGCCGACTCACCCCAGTCGATGTGCGCCCGGCAGAGGATCTGGAGACGCGCAGTGTAGGTCAGCACATAACAACGACACACGATGGGCTAGAAATCGCGGTCGCCGCCTATGCAGAGGCTGACGGATACTTCGTGACACTTCGCGCGATTGTTGCAGGGGAAGGGGCAGCACGTGCCCAGACGATCAACGCCAGATCAGAAGGCTGGGCCTTCGAGCTTGATGAGATCGACTGGAGAGAGTTCACCCCGTCGGTAAGGTCTATCATTCGTCGACGCGAGCCGACGTCGAACCCTCCCACACCTTAGTTTCAGGTTGGTGGTTCGCCCTCGAACGCCAAAACCGCTGAGACTGGTCCCCTATCGATACCCTGCAAGACAGCCACACAGCGATGATCGCACGTGTAATCGATTTCCATTTCGCCGCCTGCCCAGTAGAATGGTCCCGTCACTTTCATCACTGCGTTGGGCATGTCGAGGCCATAGCGCTGCATCGGGCCCAGAGCCATGACCCACAGCTCTTGCGGCCCGGCGTCTTCGGTGCCTGTAATCGATACAGAGGAGGACGTCGCATCGAGCGTTGCAATAGATTCCTCACCTTCCAGAAGGTCTCTCTGCTCAGCTAGAAGACTGCGAACTCTTCGCTTGCGATTTCCCGCAACATGGGCGACGCCGTTGACAATGAGCTGAGGTGTGTACGGGCCCCTGATCCCCAATGAGTCGGCATACACGCGTTGGCGCGTTGACGATTCCGGAATGGCCATCGGATCCGGCTCATCGACATAGTCCCAATAGTCTATGACCCAGATTAGCGGAATGAAGGGCCCATCCGTCTCCTGAAGTTCCACGAGGTTTTCCTGCGCTGCCGGACATGCCGGGCAGTTCTGCGAAACGAACAGCTCGACGAGATTAAAGGATTCCGCACGCGCCAAGCCTGAACTGACCACGCAAAACAAAGGAATGAATATCAGGGCCCGCAGCATGCCTTTCACCTACAAAGCAAAGCACTCACTTTCCAATCACGTGGATGTGAGCAGAATATGGAAATTGCTCGTTATTCGCGAAAACTAGCCCCTTCAACCATCGCTCGGCTTGTGTTGCAAGTTTCGCCTAGGCCGCCGTTGCCAGGTTGCGCAGCACATAATGCAGAATTCCGCCGTTCCGATAGTAATCAAGCTCATTCTCGGTATCGATTCGCACGCGCGTGACGACCTCAATTTCAGCCCCGTCTGCCTTCTTCACCTTGATGGCGAGATCCTGACGGGGGCTAATGGCTTCAATGCCCGTGATTGTTACTTCTTCTTCGCCGGTGAAGCCGAAATGCTGCCAGCCTTCATTTTCCTGGAACTGCAGTGGCAAAACGCCCATGCCGATCAGGTTCGAACGGTGGATGCGCTCAAAGCTCCCAGCGATAACGGCTTTCACACCGAGAAGGATTGTACCTTTTGCGGCCCAATCGCGAGACGATCCGTTGCCATAAAGATGACCTGCAAAGATAACCAGGGGCCGGCCTTCTTCGGCATACTTCATTGCCGCGTCATAAATCGGCATGACTTGACCTGATGGATGGTGCTTCGTGATGCCGCCTTCTGTCCCCGGAACCATCTGATTTTTTATACGGATATTCGCGAAGGTGCCGCGCATCATGACCTGATGGTTGCCCCGGCGGGATCCATAGGAGTTAAACTCCGTGACCGGAACCTGATGATCCCTGAGATATTCACCCGCCGGACTATCGGCCTTGATGTTGCCAGCTGGAGATATGTGGTCGGTTGTGATGGAGTCTCCAAGAAGACCAAGCACACGGGCGTCGTGGACATCGGAAGGTGCCTCGATATCCAGCGTCATGCCCTCAAAGTATGGCGGGTTCTGTACATAGGTGGACGCTATCGGCCAGTCATAGGTCTGCCCGCCGGAAACCTTGATCTCTTGCCACGCCTCGTCACCCTTGAAGACATCGGCGTAGCGGCTCGCAAACATTTCGGGTGTGACGCACTCCCTCATGATTTCTTGTATCTCCGCGTTGGAAGGCCAAAGATCGCTGAGATAAACGTCGTTACCATTTTTATCCTTGGCGAGAGGGTCTTTCGCGACGTTGATCTTCAAGCTGCCGGCAATGGCGTAGGCGACGACAAGCGGCGGGGATGCGAGATAGTTAGCCTTGATATCGGGCCCAATACGGCCCTCGAAGTTTCGATTACCGGAGAGCACCGAACAGGACACAAGATCTCCCTCAGCGATCGCTTTCGAAAACTTCTCCTGCAAAGGGCCCGAATTGCCAATGCAGGTGGTGCAACCATAGCCGACAAGATTGAAGCCAAGGGCATCAAGATCGTCCTGGAGCTGAGCTTTTTCCAAATAGTCGGTTACAACTTGAGACCCAGGCGCGAGGGAGGTCTTGACCCAGGGTTTGCGAGTGAGGCCCAGCTCATTCGCTTTGCGAGCAACAAGTCCTGCAGCGATGAGTACGGATGGATTGGATGTATTTGTACACGAAGTAATGGCCGCGATGAAGACGTCGCCATGGGTCACGGTGAAATCCTCGCCTTCAACTTTTACAGTTGTCGCATCATCGGGCGCTGTGGAGAATTCCTGCTCCATGGCCTTCAGGAACTCCGTGTCCGCTTCGCTTAGGAGCACGCGGTCCTGCGGGCGCTTTGGTCCGGAAATGGATGGAACGACCGTACTGATATCCAACGACAAGGTGTCCGTGAATTGCGGGGTCGGCATATCAGGTGCCCAATAACCCTGCGCTTTCGCGTAAGCTTCGGCGAGTGCTACGCGATCGGGATCACGGCCAGTATCGCGAAGGTAAACTAGCGTTTCATTGTCGACTGGGAAGAAACCGCAAGTCGCCCCGTACTCCGGGCCCATATTCGAGATTGTAGCCTGGTCTTCGAGGGTGAGGTTCGCAAGGCCGGGGCCGTAGAACTCCACGAATTTACCGACAACGCCTTTTTCGCGGAGCATCTGCACGACTGTCAGGACAAGGTCTGTCGCCGTCGCACCTTCCGGCATCTTGCCGGTCAACTCAAAACCGATGACCTCGGGCAGAAGCATTGAGACAGGTTGTCCAAGCATCGCCGCCTCTGCCTCGATCCCGCCGACGCCCCACCCGAGAACGGACAAACCGTTGATCATCGTGGTGTGGCTATCGGTGCCAACGCAGGTATCCGGATACGCGATCGTTTCGCCGTTCTCTTCTTTCGTCCAAACCGTCTGACCGAGATATTCGAGATTCACCTGGTGGCAGATGCCCGTGCCGGGTGGAACTACCCGGAAGTTCTGAAATGCATTGGACCCCCAACGCAGGAATTCGTAGCGCTCGCCATTGCGCTCGTATTCGCGCTCGACATTACGGGCAAAGCTCTCTGGCGTCGCGAAGTGGTCGACCATC
>JBCCIW010000192.1:0-6151 GCA_039028055.1 Pseudomonadota bacterium
ACCGGTATCATTTTCCTGTCCAAACACAGTGAGAAAAAAAGTATCTTCAGAGAGGTTCTCGAGAAAGTTTGCCAAAGCAAATGGCGATTCGTTGGACAAATATCCAAGTTGGGTTTCTCTAAATTGACTTCTAAGTTCAGACAGTTCCTGGGATCGGAAGAAGGTTACAAGCTCCTTTACAGGGCATTGCGCTAGCTTGGCTTCGAAATCATCTGCGTCGCGACTAGTGACCGCGTCCGACACAGTAGGCGGTATGGATAATTCAACGCCATACTGTCGCGAGATTTCAAAAATCCAAGCGAGATATCGGGTAAGTATCCATTGTCCATCATTATACTGAACGAACCTACTTGCAACACCTTCAATTTGATCGTTTTCGTCACCCTCTAAATCAAACACTTCATCTAGAAGTGAAATAAGATCAGACCCAGACTCTAAATTTTCGCCTTCAACAGGCACTTTGCCTATTGGCTTGTCCTGAAAGACGGTTTTCAAAGCGGAAAGCGTCACTGTATGCTCATCACCGATCAGATCAGACTCGCTACGCAGAGCGACATCAAGCGCTGTGGACAAAATTCGCGCATCAGTTTCCGGTTCCGGAAACATAGTGAGTAGAATCGAATGAGCGAGACTTTGAAGAGGATCTCCCTCAGGACGCATCGTTGTTACAAGCCATCGATGATCGGTTTCTATGGGGGCAACAATTCCAGCATTAATCAGGGACGTTTTTCCCGCGCCAGACGGCGCATGCAACAAAGATAGGCTTTCGCTTATAACCAGGCTTTTCAGTCGACGAGTTTCATTTGTTCTCCCAAAGAAGCGCCGACGATCATGTCGTTGAAAACTCTCCAAACCTGGGTACGGCTGGGACTGTCTACTCCAAGCTCCGCTCATTCGAGTCCCTCAAAAGCAAAGCTATTCACCTGCATTTCGTCTCTGTAGAAATGAATGAAGCGATCGGTAAATACAGCGGGATTGGCCAATACAACATTTACACCCATTGAATCGTCGAGGGCCGTAGCGATCCGATTCTGACCAATAATGCCTTCAAGGAAACTCCGTCGATCGTTCGATTCTGCATAGCGGTCGAAGACAGCCAGAGTTCGATTGTCCCCACGCCTCTTGCTCAGCAGGGCATGGTGAACTTGTTGGAATAAGGAGTCCGCAGGGCTGAACCCGAGAAATACGCGCGGAGAATTTGCCAGAACAGCCCTCAGCGTATGTGCAAATTCATTTGGAAAACGATCCTCCAGAGCGTTGAGCGACAGAATACGATTGCTTGTTGCTCCGAAGCTGTTTCGAACACCACTGGACCCAAGAAGCTTCACCAAATACAGGTCCGGAGATGAGCCACGGTCTGGTGTTCTTTCAAGATCAAAATCAAATGTTCTTTGGTTCAGAAGTACCGAGAGGCGGATAGTCGCCTCGACTTCTACGAGCTTTGGGTAATGCTCTTCGGGTACACCCTGCATCTGTAGCGCTTCGATGAATAGCATACGCTGCTGCGCGATTTCATCAGTCGTTTGGAATGGAATATCGACATTTTTTTGATTTAAAGTTGTGCCGTCAAAAGCGCGGGCCTGTACGCTTTGACCGTCCGTCATAAGCCCACCGCCCGCATAGGCCGACGCTGAAATCTCTTCTCCCCCACGGTGAACGACTACGCGAACAAACTGAACATCCTGAGACAACAGGCTGTGTTCCAACCGATTGTCGATATTTGTTGTACAAACGATTAGAGGCAGGACATCTTGGGACTGCCTGTTCCGCCCACTCGCTCGAAGTTGCTGCATCTGGCCGAGTATATCTGCGATATAGTCGAAGCGATCCGAGCCGCGTGAGGTCCTCGCATTGACGAACATGGATACGGCAGTCTGCCGCAACGCTGCGAAACTTGAACTCAGTTCGAAAATCCGCGCAGCTTCCTCAAAAGGCGGTACGAATTCCAAAGGGACATCGGAATTTGAACTGGCTGACTGTATAAGGAATTTTGCTAACTTATCGAGGTCGGGTTCGACGTTATCGCCTTGATCATCCCGCCACGTGGACCCAAGCATAACTGCCAGCCCATTACGGGCTACGCGTTGAGCTAATGTGCGCGCTTTGCCATCGACATCTTCCTGAACATGGTTCGAGCTCTGCCTAGCGGCAGGCTCCCCGAGGCCGTTCACCAGTTTCTGCATTTCGCTTTCAGGAAAAAGTACGTCCTTGCTTTGAGCAAAATCGGCGTAGAACACGCCTGGAAACAGCTGCTCCAAGTATTGCTTATCAGACATCAAAGCTTGCGCAGCCAGCACTGGAACAGCTTTGATGTCCGAGCTTCCCTGAATGCGAGGAATTTCCTCCTCCAGCTGAAAACCACCTGTGCCGTTAGCACCCAATACAACAATCGCTACGCGACAGGCACTTATTGCAGCGTCAACTTGTTCAGTCAGATTTGGCCCGACTGCCAGACGCTCATCGTCAAGCCAGATAGAGTATCCGCGACGACGCAAACGAGCGGCGAGTTTCATTACGAAGGGTTTGTCGCGGCTGTTGTGGCATAAGAAAGCGTCGTAGCTCTTCTCGGTCATGCCTCCATTTGGCGTCAAACTCTGCATTCTACTTACCCTGGAACCTTACAGAAATATTAGGTACGAAAAATGGTCTGAAGTCTAGGCTCTGAATGCGGTGTGAGGATCAAAGCATATACGACTGTTGATTTGTTGATCGGGTTGGATTTGTAGCTTGCACCTTAGGAATGGAGCTACAAAGCGCAGTTGTGAGGCAAGCATCAGCGACGCATGGCTTAACGAAACCGGCGATCTCGAACCGTTAAAAATCAAATCAAATGCAGCACTATTCGACCGAAATTCCAATTCGCGCAAAGTGACAACGAAAGCAACAATCGCCACAGTTGAGAAATATATCAGATTATCTCGCAATAAGAGCGTTTTCAGCGCCTTGAAGAATAGCGTACTTATCAGCAGGTAATCAGTGTAAAGCACAATTACGCAGTGCGAAATTTAGTGGAGCTTGTGGGAGAGCGATGTGAGTGCAAACGAGCAATTCATTATCCTCGCAACAAAAAGAACCAGTGTGGTGATTGAATGTGAGCAAGGGCATCGCCCCAGCATTCTTTATTGGGGCCCCAAATTAGACGATATCGATGGTGCAATACTCAAGCGTATGGCGACACGCCAGCATGCACCTGGCGGTCCGGACATCGACATACCCAGTTCGTTGATGAACGAAACGGGCTCCGGTCTCCCTGGTCCTTCTGGATTCATCGCACACCGATCAGGCAAAGGATGGGCAAATCTCTTTGTTGTTCGCAGTATCGAGCGCGGAAGCGATCATCAAGTCAAAATCAACTGCGTTGACAGGAAAAACCATGTCAGGGCGGAGCACATTATAAATGTTCATCCCGGTAGCGACCTGATGACATGCCAGACCCATGTTCTTAATGATGGCGTAGACAATCTCTCGCTTGAATGGTGTGCATCCGCGGTTCTACCACTCGATCAGCGCGCCACGAAGCTTTTCGGCTTTACAGGTCGATGGGCGAATGAATTTCAACTAGAGGAAGTAGCACCCTTTCACGGCAGCTACGTCCGGGAAAACAAAAGCGGGCGCACCAGCCATGATAACTTTCCTGGACTGATGGCTGCGTTCGAACGCACTACCGAACAGCTTGGTGCCTGTTATGGTTTTCATCTTGGGTGGAGCGGTAACAGCCGGCTGCGAGTTGACCGCCTTAATGACGGTCGTACATTTGTTCAGCTTGGTGAGTATTTCTATCCGGGCGAAATAGTGCTGTCTCCCGGCGAGCGTTATCAAACGCCAAAATTGTATGCGGCGTTTACGAATGATGGACTAAGCGCGTTGTCCCGCAATTTCCACGAACATGTTCGCGGCGAAGTTATGGATCCGCGTAGCAATGAAAAGCCGAGACCGATTCATTACAATACTTGGGAGGCCGTCTACTTCGATCACGACCTGGAAACTCTAAAGGATCTTGCGGACAAAGCCTCAGGCGTGGGAGCGGAAAGGTTCGTGCTCGACGATGGCTGGTTTGGGACTCGCAGAAATGATGCATCTGGACTTGGCGACTGGTGGCCATCAGAAGATGTGTATCCTGAAGGCCTGGGACCACTGATAAAACATGTTACCGACCTCGGTATGGAGTTCGGACTGTGGTTCGAGCCGGAAATGGTTAATCCGGATTCGGAACTGTTTCGCAGCCATCCAGACTGGATCCTGCATGCGGAGGATATTGAGCAGATCCCATCACGCAGTCAGTTTGCCCTCGACCTTACACGCAAGGACGTCAGCGATTACCTATTTGAAAAAATGGACAGAATACTCCGGGAGCATCGGATCAGTTACATCAAATGGGATATGAACCGGAACATCCACCATCCAGGTAGCTTTGGCAAACCAGCGGCACACCGGCAAACATATGCGGTGTACGAACTTATGAAACGCCTGCGTAGTGCCCACACTGACGTCGAAATCGAAAGTTGCTCTTCTGGAGGCGGACGTGCAGATTACGGCGTCCTTCACTATACGGACAGAATATGGACATCGGATTCCAATGATGCGCTCGATCGCCAACGGATTCAAAGAGGCGCATCGCACTTTTTTCCGCTAGAAGTCTTAGGTGCCCATGTTGGTCCAGATACGTGCCACATCACCGGCAGACGACTGACGATGGAGTTGCGTGTCGCCACTGCGATGTTCGGCCACATGGGGATGGAACTGGATTTGCGTGATTTGCCGCAAAAGGATCTTGAGACACTCAAGACAGGTGTCGCCTTGCACAAAGCGCACCGGAGTTTAATCCACACGGGGGACTATCATCGGCTGGAGACGCCGTCGCATGTTAATGCAGTGGGTGTGGTCGCGAAAGATCAAGCAGAGGCCCTATTTTCCTGGTGCAATCTTGTCGGCCACACCGAAACTCTTCCGGGGCGGATATTCTTCTCCGGACTTAATGCAGATGAGTCTTATAGGGTTCGAATTGTATGGCCCTCACCTGTTGTTTCAAGGTCGTCTCCATCGGTGATCGAAGCACTAGATCTCAATGGAAACGGAAGCGTCATTGCTGGCGACGCACTTATGCAGATGGGAATTCAAGTGCCGTTATTGTATCCTGAGACGTGCCTGATTTGGCATTTGGATGCCCGCGCCAACAGATAGGCTGAACGGGGCAATTGAACGTGAGTCCGGGTATTTTTGTAAACGGAACCGTAGTAAACAGACCCTACCAGAGATGTGTTCAGCTCCGCTGAGTGCATTTTTCTGGATGATTGAACGGAAACAATTTTTGGGGCGTTAGCTTCCTACCGACGACGGAACTCGAACACCATGTATGATTTGCTGGTCATCGGAGGGGGTATAAACGGCTCGGGCATCGCTCGTGACGCCGCGGGGCGCGGCCTTAAGGTGCTTCTCTGCGAGAAAGATGACCTCGCCTCTCACACATCATCGGCGAGCACAAAGCTCATCCATGGTGGTCTTCGATATCTGGAATACTATGACTTCGCTCTGGTGCGAAAAGCGCTCATCGAACGAGAGGTCCTGCTCGCTTCCGCACCGCACATCATCTGGCCGATGCGATTCGTTCTGCCGCAGAATCCGAAAGTTCGTTCTCCGCTCCTCGTCAGGCTTGGCCTTTTTCTTTATGATCATCTCGGCGGGCGGAAGGTCCTCCCAGCCACAAAGATTCTGAAACGGCGTAATAGTGATCGCCTTGACCCATTAGCCTCCAATTTTACCAAGGCATTCGAGTATTCAGATTGCTGGGTCGATGATGCTAGACTTGTTGTGCTCAATGCAGTTGACGCATCTGAGCGTGGCGCAACGATCATGACACGGACCGAGTGCTCCGGCTTAACTACTCACAATGGAATATGGACGGCTTCTCTGACCGCAGACGACTGCACCACGACAAACGTGCAGGCGCGCGCGATTGTGAATGCTGCAGGGCCATGGGTCGACAATATCGCTGGCCTCGCAAAACAGATTTCCAACAATGAACATGTTCGCCTCGTAAAAGGCAGCCATATCATTACCAAGTCGCTATTTCCTGGTGAGCAAGCTTACTTCTTCCAGAACGAAGATGGCCGGATCATATTCGCAATTCCCTATGAGGAAGGCAGATTCACGC
>JBCCIW010000193.1:0-6146 GCA_039028055.1 Pseudomonadota bacterium
ATGCCCATCAGCGACCCCACATGGAGACTGTCCGCGGTGGCATCGAATCCGATATAGGCAACCTGCTTTCCTGTCTTGCAGTAAGCATCCAGTTCTTCTGGATGGGTCACTTGCTTCAGGAAGCCGCGCGCGTCTAGCGTGCGCATAAAATCTGATGTGTAGTCGCTCATCTCGTGTCTCCGGGGCGGCGTCTGCTAACATGGGAGCCAGCGGTTTTGAACACCAAAGATGAACCATTCGAGCCGATCTGGGCTGTTGGCTTCATGACCGGCACGTCTGTCGATGCCGTCGATGCCGCGATGATCCTGACCGACGGCGAACAGATCTTCGAGTTCGGGCCCGTCGCCGAAGTTCAATACTCGGGCGAAGATCGAGACGCCATTCACACCGCTGTTCGGGCCGCGCGCGACTGGAATTGGCAGGGCTCACCGCCGGAAAGCGCTTTCGACACCGCGAGGGCTATCGCCGTCACGCGCCATCGCGAAGCACTGGATCAACTGCTCGCCAATTGGAGTGGGCCTCGTCCCGCTATAGTTGGCGCACACGGCCAGACGGTTCTCCATCGCCGCCCGACAAAAGATCATAAGGGGGCAACCCTACAGATCATTGACGCTCAAGGGCTGCGCGCAGCGCTCGATCTGCCACTTGCCTATGATTTCCGCACGGCAGATGTCGATGCAGGCGGCGAGGGTGCGCCACTCGCACCGATTTATCATGAAGCTTTGATCGCGAAATCGCAGATGCGCGGTGCTGCGGCCCTGAACTTGGGAGGCGTCGCAAATATCACCGCGCAAAACGACCAGGGAGAACTCGTTGCCTTCGATTGCGGTCCGGCTAACGGTCCGATTGACGAGTGGGTCGTGGCGCACGGAGCCGGCACCCACGACGCAGGCGGCGAGCTGGCCGCGGCAGGAAAAGTCGACAAAGAGCGCCTCACAGAAATACTGTCTCGTCGCTACTTCTCGGAAGCACCGCCAAAATCCCTCGACCGCTATGATTTCAGTGCCAGGCTCGTTGAGAGTTTATCTCTGGCAGATGGTGCCGCGACGCTTACGGAACTTTGCGCGCGCGGCGTGAAACAAGGCCTGGAACTGATCGCAGCCCCAGTGGATCATATCATCCTCTGCGGTGGTGGCAGGCATAACCCAACGCTTGTTTCAGCGATCCGGCGCAATGTCTCATGCGAGGTTAGGCTTGCTGAAGATGCCGGCTGGCGCGGCGACTCCATTGAGGCCGAAGCTTTTGCGTTTCTTGCTGTGCGAACCCGGCGCGGCCTGCCAATCTCATTTCCGAAAACGACGGGCGTGCCGACGCCTTTGGCTGGCGGACGTATCCTGAGATAGCGGCTTTCGGTTCTTAACTCTGCTCAAGTGATCAGACCCAGCCCTGCGTCCAGAGCCACGATCACAATGGCGAAAACAAACCCGCCGACGAGTCTCAGGCCGAAACGGATCTCGGGCACATCGCCATCAGCAAAACCGGCGCGCAGCCAGTACGCGCCGTAAACGGCCATCCCAATGAAGAGAGTCAGAAGGCCAGCATGGGTATCAATAAGCCCGGTTAAGGAGATTGTCCCGGCAACCACAAATGCTGCCAATCCGAGCACGACACCGCGTTTGAGATAGGCCAGTAGCGGTTTCCTGTAAGGCTGGTTGAAGTCTAAGGCCGCGGCTGCAATGCCATAGGCCACAAACATTCCGGTAAACATGGCGAGCACGGGGACACCAACGGCCATGCCTTGCAGCCACCAGGGCCCCTCGGGAGGAATAACCCCAGCAGACAGTGCCCCGCCGAAAGCGGCGATGACCATGGTAATGGCAAATACGATTGCAGGTTTCGGGTACCCGTCATCCAGAAGCGCACGGGTGTTGGAAGAGATGAAGATCACCAGAAGAACGAACAATGGCTGCCAATGTCGGCTGAGTTCCAGAGGCACCTCTATGATACCTTCAATGAAAGCCACGGCTACTGTTGCGATGGGAGAAAGGATAGCGGTCAGAACACTGAGAAGGTCATTGTAACCATCCAGTAGCCACTGCAGCAGTTCGGTTGGACTGAAATCGACGAAGACGATTTGTGTCAGAGACAATACCGACGGCGCGCCGACCACCGCAGCAAAAAGCCAGGAAATGAAGCCAAGGTCTTTCGCCGCTGTCCAGACCGTCAACTCGTCCTGCATAGCTTCCGTTTCCGGTTGCTGTGGCTCTATACTCATATCGAAACGCGTCGCCCCCAGTTTGTAACATCTCAGCTCAATGGAGCCTGGATATCTCGAAAACTTTAGATGCCGCACTCGCTGAACTCCAGAGGCAATTATCTGAGGAAAATATTCAGCCTCTGGATGATGCCTATTACGAGGAATCCCACCAGCGCTTTGAAGGCGTCAGCAATCAGAGGTATCTGATCAGAGAATACTTGAAGGCGGTGATTGCAGAAAAAGCTGAAGTGAAAGGCGGCCCGATCGAGTGGCTGAGTATCGGCTGCGGGGCGGGGCACCTGGATCTGCCGATACTGCAAAGTAGTAACCGTGAGATATCGAGATATGTAGGTATTGAACCGAACCAGACGCACGTCGATATCTTCGCTGAAAGTGCTGCGGACCGTGAGAATGTCACGCTGATCCGATCCATGCTGGAAACAGCTTCTCTCATGGGCACTTTTGATCTGATCACGGCTATCCACGTGATTTACTACGCAGACGAACCTGCAGCATTCGTCGAAGCGGCGTTCAGTCATATGAAAAACGATGGAACGGCTGTTTTTGCCGTCGCCCCTCTTTCTCCAATGAACCGGATCGCGACCCTGTTCTGGGAACAGCAGTCCGTGAGGCCCATATTTGCAGACGACCTTGAGCGGCTTTTTATGACAACTGGAAAGCGCTTCACACGCACCCGTATCGACGCAGCAATTCCTCTTTCATTGTATGCTGGCACGACGGCCGACCGCGCCGTTATCGACTTTACGGTTCAGGCACCTACAGGAGATTTGACATCGAGCACCCTCACGGCGCTCGAGACTGTTTTCAATGCCGCTTCGGTACCATTCGATGACGCGCTTGGCCTCGAGCACCCGGTGGATATGTTCTCAGTTTCCGGGTTAGAGAAATAGTTTAGTTGCAACATGCAACCCGAAATGATACCTGGTTTAATATTGAAACTAGTTGGGATTGGAATGAGGACAAAATCCTTCTCTGATATGCAGTGTTCCATTGCGAGAACGCTCGAGCATGTCGGGTCATGGTGGTCGCTTTTGATCATCCGAGACGCGATGATGGGCGCGCGGCGCTTCAAGCACTTTCAGAGGTCCCTTGGCATCGCAAAGAACACGCTGACAAGCCGGCTGAACGACTTGGTCGACGGCGGAATTCTTGAAAAAGTTCCCGCCTCCGATGGCCTCAAATACGAGGAATACGTCCTGACCGAGCGCGGCCGCGAGCTTGCGCCTGTAATCATCGCTTTGTCTCAGTGGGGAGATAAGTGGGTCGCCCACGAAAAAGGTCCCTCCACCGTCATCACGGTCAAGGACTCCGGCGAGGATCTGCCTCGAATCTGGCCGCGACGCCAGGATGGCGATCTGCTGGAATTGAGCGAAGTCGGCATGCGTCGAGCAAAAGACGCCCCCGAAAAGAACTGGTCATCTGAAGAGGAGACAGACACATGATCGCGTGTAACTGCGTGGTTCAGGCAGGACAGATATCGGCTGCATCCGAGGCGGTCCTGCGCAAGAACCTGAATGATTTTGCTGAGCGCCGACTGGGCGCACCCGCCGAGATAAACTGGATTGCAGTGCCTGAGCGAAGCGGCTTCACCGCCGGAAACCCCAGCACTTCGTCCGTGATATCCCTGCGTGCCCTGCAACCCGTTGCCCAGTCAGATCGTGAACCTTTGCTGCGAGAACTTTGCGATATCTGGACCAGCGAAACGAAATGCACATTGAACGAAGTGGTCGGCGTGATCTCCGATCCACTCGCTGAATAGGAGATCTGACCATGCCAATGTATATGTGCAATGCCGCAAAAGGCACGATCAGTGATGACGTCAAGCCGAAGATCGCTGCCGACATCACCCGCATTCATTGCGAGGTGACCGGAGCGCCCGCTGAATTCGTCCACGCATTTTTCCTGGAAGACGCGGCGAACCCGCCCCTCAGCGGCAAGTCAGCAATGCTCTTCGGCAGCATCCGCGCCGGCAGGACCGACGAACAGAAAGCTCGCATCATTTCCGAAATGTGTCGGTCCGTGGAACATCATACCGGCGTCGCATTGGATGATATCGCCATGGCAACGACCGATGTCCCTGCCAGCTGGGTGCTGGAAGGCGGCGCGATCATGCCCGAGCCTGGCGAAGAGGCCGAGTGGATGGCAAAGCACCACGCCGCACCCGCCGCCGAGTAGGCGCAAATTCTATTGAGGAATGCCGCGATAGCTCTCCGGCGGTCGCGGCAGTTCCACATCGTGTCTGTGGTTCCATATTTCGACGATTTTTCCGTCTTCGTTGAACCGGAACACGTTGATAATGGCCACGCTATCCACCGCCGTCATCCCGACCTGTTCGGCTTCGTCTGTCGGATCCAGTGAAACGAACCAGCGCGTCGCAACCTTGTCGCCTTCGGCAATCTGGTAGTCGATCTCGCCGCTGAGGTCGCCAAAGCTGTGAAACACATCGGCGATCTCCTTCTGATTGACCGCAGGCTCGGTCACGCCTTTAGCCGGACCGATATCGTGAACGACATATGTTTCGGCGACATAGTTGGCATAGTTGTCAGTATTCTCCGAGAACCAAAGATCTTCGTAGAATTGACGCGCGGTCTCTTTATTACGTTCGGTGACATCGCTGCTGGGGACGGTTTCACATCCTGCCGCAGCTCCACAAAGCGCGAGCGATAAAGCAATGTATCTCAAAGGTCGTCCTCCCTCGTTTGAGTTGAGCAATATGAGATAAATGCTCGCGCGAGGGAAGATCGATTTTGGTCGTCGAACTTGAGAAGTCTACCGCTCTCCAATCGGAACGAAGGCGCGATGGGCGGCACCCGTGTAGATCTGGCGCGGACGTCCAATGCGCTGCGTTGGATCTTCGATCATCTCATTGAGTTGAGAAAGCCAGCCTACAGTACGACCGAGAGCGAACAAGACGGTGAACATTTCTGTCGGGAAGCCGAGAATATCCATTGCGATGCCGGAATAGAAATCGACGTTCGGATAGAGCTTCTTCTCAACGAAGTATTCGTCTTCAAGCGCGATCCGCTCAAGCTCGACAGCGACTTTCAGAAGATTGGAGTCCGCAATATCGAGCTCTTCCATCAGTTCATGAACCGTAGACTGCATGACGCGCGCCCGCGGGTCATAGTTCTTGTAGACACGGTGTCCGAAGCCCATCAGGCGGAACGGATCATCCTTGTCTTTGGCGCGCTTGATGAATTCGGGAATCCGATCCACCGTACCGATCTCGTTCAGCATGTTCAGGCAGGCCTCATTGGCTCCGCCATGGCTCGGTCCCCAGAGGCTTGCGACGCCCGAGGCGACCGCTGCAAACGGGTGCGCACCGGACGAGCCTGCAAGTCGAACCGTAGAGGTCGATGCATTCTGCTCGTGATCGGCCTGGAGGATCATCAGCCGATCCATGGCCCGTGCAACGACCGGGTTCACGACATATTTCTCTGCCGGAACCGAGAAACACATCTGAAGGAAGTTTTCGGCGTAGGACAGGTTGTTCTGTGGGTGCACGAAGGGCTGGCCGATAGAGTATTTGTAGGCCCGAGCCGCGAGCGTCGACATCTTCGCAATCAGGCGATGTGAGGACAGATCACGCTGTTCCGGGTCCATGATGTCCATGGCGTCCGGATAGAATGCAGCCAGCCCGCCGACAGCTGCTGTCATCATCGCCATTGGGTGGCTGTCACGGCGAAACCCGTCAAAGAACCGGTCCATCTGCGTGTGCAACATCGTATGCATGGTTATGGAGGAACGGAAATCATTGAACTGGCTTTGATTTGGCAGCTCGCCATAAAGCAGGAGATAGGCGACCTCCAGAAACCCGGATTTATTGGCGAGTTCATCAATCGGGTAACCGCGATGAAGAAGAACACCTTCTTCGCCATTGATGAAAGTGATTTGGCTTTCGCAGGACCCCGTCGAGGTAAAGCCCGGA
>JBCCIW010000194.1:0-6140 GCA_039028055.1 Pseudomonadota bacterium
GCGCGTTTGTGATCTTCGTGGCTACCATGCGAAAAGTTCAAGCGAAAAATATCTACGCCAGCAATCGCCAGCAATTTTACCGTCTCAGGCGACCGCGTTCCGGGTCCTAGCGTTGCAATAATTTTGGCGTTCCGGCCGCGCTTTGCGAATTCAGGAGACCTCTTCATTTCGCAGACCCCAAATTCCTCAAGAACCGCGAATTGCTTTCGTTTCTGTGAGCCGCGACCGTCGAGCTGGAAGGGATTGACGGCTCTCTCTTCAGATTCGGAAAGTCTGTCATGTCAAACGGCTTTGCCTCAAATTCACCATCGCTAAACAGCTCGCCAGCCTAACTTTGCTCGTCCGTCGCGCCAACGGGAATGGTCACGGTCTTCTCGTCACTGCGATAGTCCTCTTTGGGACCGCGGGTTCTTAGCTTCGCTTGAATCACAAGAAAACCAATAACCGCGATCACAATTACGATTGCTGCCATAGGCGCGTACTTTTCGATCCGCTCCCCGGCCATTTCACCAAGAGCATGAAACAAGCCGAACGCTATCAAAGCGTAAATGATGGCAGAGCCAATAACGAAGAACGCGACTCTGGGAAAAGGAGCTCGGAAAAATCCGCACGCAATATAAAGCGGTATGCGAGTACCGGGGACGAAACGAGCAGTGACAAGAGACAAGCCGAGGTGCCGAACCACTTTGTCCTTGGCAGCGAGAACCGCCGGCTTTGACGCTGCTTTCCGGCCCCACTCATTGTAATGCGCTGCGCGGCCGAGCCAGTACTTCCAGAGATCACTGACACTCAGACCTGCAAGCAGGGACGCGAATAGAATAGGTGTTTCACCAGCGCCCGCTGCAGATGCAGCAGCCGCACTGATCACTGCGGCATCTTCCTGAACGAATGGCGTCAGGGCGACAATCAGATAAAGACCCCACGGGTAGGCCGCAACAAGATCGGTCAACCATTCCATGGCGCACGCTTAGCACCAATCGGCGCGGTCTAGAAAGCCAGTAACCGGATTATGAAACGCGCTCGATGATAACTGCCGGAGCCATGCCACCAGCGGCGCACATGGTGACGAGGCCGAAACGTCCGCCAGAGCGTTCAAGTTCGTCAAGGGCTGTGCCGATCAGAATCGACCCGGTCGCACCGATCGGATGCCCAAGCGCCATGGCACCGCCATTGATATTCACCTTTTCCCGATCAAGATCGAGATCGCGAATAAATTTCTCCGCAACGACAGAAAACGCCTCATTGATCTCGTAGACATCAATGTCATCAGTTGTGAGTCCGGCTTTTTCGAGAACTTTTCTGGCGGCGGGCACAGGAGCGTTCAACATCAGTGTTGGGCAATCGCCCATATTCGCGGTGGCCACAATTCGAGCGCGGGGTGCCCAGCCGTTTTTGTCAACGGCATCTTGCGAAGCGAGAAGCAGCGCGGCAGCCCCATCGACCACGCCGGACGAATTACCTGCATGGTGGACGTGATTGATGTTACCTTCCAGCTCAGGATACTTGCGCGTAACCAGACTGCCATAGGTGTTACCCTGGTCATCCACCGGCACGCCGGCAAACATGTCAAAAACGGTCTTCAACCCCGCGAGACTTTCCATCGTTGTGCTGGGACGCGGGAACTCTTCCTTGTCGAGTGCAAGTGAGCCATCGGGATTGTTCACAGCCACAAGAGATTTATCGAACCGGCCTTCTTCGATGGCGCGCGCGGCCCGTTCCTGCGACGTGCAGGCCAACTGATCGACCGCCTCGCGATCAATGCCTTCCAGCGTTGCGATTGCATCCGCGCAGACACCTTGCTGACTTTGCGGATGCTTTTCCCTCAGACTGAGGTTCCCGGCATCAAGCATCGGAGGTTCTTTTGGGTCTGCTGTCGCAGATGTGTAGCTCATCATCTCGGTGCCACCAGCGATAACGATATCTTCCATCCCAGCCATGACCTGTGCTGCGGCCATGTTGACGGTCGTTATTCCCGATCCGCAGAAACGGTCGAGCGTTACCCCGGACGCCTTCACATCGTACCCGGCATCCAGCGCTGCCATACGCCCGAGATCAGCACCTTGCGCACCCCGTTGGGATGACGTTCCCCAGATGATGTCATCAACTTCCGAAGTGTTCAGGTTATTCCTGTCGCGAATGGCCCCGAGCACTGTCGCTCCAAGATGCTGCGGGTGAAGATGAGCGAGGCTGCCCTTTCCGACTTTTCCAATTCCACGGGGTGTTCGACACGCATCGATAATGTACGCTTCAGCCATGGGTTCGTCCTCCTAGCGATCTTATGATTGATCTCAGAATGACGTGTTGACGGTAGGATAATCAAGAGGTGCTTCACGCTTCACTGGCTATTCGGCGGAAAAATGTTTCTCCAGTGAATATCAGCTTGAAGGAACAGATTTGCCCCTTCCACTGTCGATCCTTCGACAATGCGGTCGAAGCGTGGGTCATAAATGGGACCGACGGCATTGACTTCACCAATGTCAAAGAAGTGCTGCGCGGTACCAATCCTCAAATCCTGCTGGCCCTGGAGTGTACTAACATATCCATGGAAGTAGTCTGAACGATCGGCCACTGAAATCTGTTCCGAATTCACATCTGATTGACGATCTTCAACGCGCCCTCGCGCTTTCTGCTCATTTAGTACCGATACGAATTCGCTTGCCCGATGATAAGCATGCTCCGCGCTCAAAATGTCATAAGGGACGTTCTCGTCATTGTAGTGAGAATCATACCAGCCAGCGGCCTGTATACGGGTAGATAGCGCCTGTACTGTCGATTCAGCAGCTGCAGAGCTGGGGTTCAAAGCAACACAGCCGAGTAACAGGACAGCTGCAACTGCGGTACAATTCGTATTCTGATTAAATCGAGCAATACTGATCGAGTTTGGACCTGTAAGCGACATGGAACCACTTCCTTTCTGATCGCTATGACGACCCTTCCACTCTACAATAGGTGTTTATATCCATAGTTCAAATAGAAAGAATAAGACAGATCGATCGTTTTTAGCTATGGTTGAGACCTTTAGAATGCGACTGCGGTCTGATGGATAATTTAGCTGAAATGCTCAGGAACGACGCCAATGATTACGCCAGGTTTTGGCGCGGTTGGTGTTTTGCGAAGTCGGTAGGGTTTAAGTCTAGATAAGCGTCGCCGATTAGTCGAGCACAGCAAGCTGAAGCCGGTCCGTATAGATCGGCGATCCGAGACGCGCGCCGCGCACGGACCAGTCACCCGTCGTATGTTCGAGCTCTACAGTGTAAGGCGTGCGAACCATTCTTCCGAAACCGTTCTTCGCATCGACCCACGAACGGACAATGACACGGCAGGCTTCGATCTCGGACATGAGGCGTTCGTCATCGGGAAATCTGGCGCTCGTTGGCGACCACAGCTTCTCAGCAACGGTAGAGCGTGCCATTTCGAAGGCCGCATCGGTCACAATTATCTCGTCACAAGCAACAAATTCGCTTTCCACAGGAGCGGCGCGCTGAACGGACTGGTCTGCTAATGGCGCATCTGTATGCGCTTGCGCGGTCAGGATACGGGCGGTCAGCGGCGCGCACGCAAGAATTAGTAAGGCAATCAGCCGATGTGTCATTGGACTCCCTCCAATACCCCTCCGGCGATTATGATGATGCGTTAGCCCTTAGGAACCGTTAGAGGCTTGTGACAAGAATGTGGCAAAAGAGGTCGGGATTCTAAAATCCTTGTAATCTGGCGGCTTCAACACGAAGCAATTCCGGTCCACCAAAGAGCTGACGGTTCACCCCAATCCTCTTGAACCAGTAGTGTAGTCCGACAAGATCAGTGAACCCCATGCCACCAAAAACCTCGGTCGCAGTACGGGACACGAACGTTCCGACTTCGGACACATGCGCCTTCGCGTGACATGCCATCAAAGCTGCACGCTCGGGCTCTTCATCGAAGAGGTATGCCGCATGCCAGACGAGCGAGCGGCAGGGCTCTAGCTTTGCAGCCATCTCGGCGCACATGTGTTTCACCGCCTGAAACGACCCGATGACACGTCCGAATTGCTTGCGCTCCTTTGCATACTCGACGGCCTTGTCGAGCATTGCTTGAGACGCGCCGAGCGTATCGGCGGCAAGGAGAATACGGGCCATGGCAACAGTCCCTTGAGCAGCTGCGCCCGGTTCATTCTCACCTGTCAGTAACTCCGACTCAACGCCATCAAAGGTCAGTTCGATAAATCGCCGTGTACGATCAATCGTCGTGAGCGCAGTGGAGCTTATCCCCGCCCCAAGAGGCGCGATGTGCAATGCACCCGCAGTATCCGAGACAAGGACGTGCGTTGCGCCGCCGACCTCCAGAGCAAACAGCGCCTTTCCAGAGAGCTTGTTATCATCGGCCACGACGCCTGCCCCTTCGCGCATGCTGACGTGCTCGTTCACAGCAGCGGCAAGACGCACGTCTCCGCTCGCAATCCGGGCGAGCCACTCATCCCGCTGCGAAGCGCTGGCAGCGGCAGCGATCGCTGTAACGCCCAATACCGAATTCGCCATGAACGCAGCGGGGCTGACATGGGCCCCCAGAGATTCCTGCACCAGGACGGCATCGAGTGCGGACAGACCGAGCCCGCCCTGGTCCTCCGGAACGAGCAGTTGCGGCGTCCCAAGCTCGGCGAGCGCCGTTGATATGGCACTGGCATCGACCTCTCCCGAGGCAACTTTGCGAACACGATCGAGATCGGAGACACTTGAAAGCGTCCCGGCGATCGATTCCTGAAGCATTTTCTGATCGGCAGAAAGAGCAAATTCCATGACTAAGTCCCCGATCCCTACGCCACTGCCGGCTTCGGTTCGCGCGGCAATCCAAGGCCGCGCTCTCCGATGATGTTCTTCTGAATTTGCGCGGTCCCACCACCAATGATGAGGCCCAGATCGTACATATAGCGGTACTGCCAGACCGCATTACTCTTCAGGTACGGACTTTCCCCATACAGAATACCAATTTCACCTAGACAATCGATCGCAAGGCGGGCGATCTCGTGATTGAGCTCGCAGCCCTGTAACTTGATGAGAAGCCCCGCAAGCCCGGCGCTTTCATTCTTCAGCCGACTGGTCATGACACGCAAACCATTGGCCTGCATGGCCAGCACTTCGCCCTGTAGTGTCATCAATCGATCGCGCAGCATCGGATTATCAATCAGGCGCTCGCCATTTAACGTTTCTTGCTTCATCAAGTCTGCTATTTCGAGAAGCCGGGTCTCGGCGGCGTTCGGATCGCCGAGCATGCCGCGCTCATGGGTGAGCGTTGCATTGGCGACTTGCCAACCCTTTCCAGGCTCTCCGACGATGGAAGATCTGGGCACACGAACATCAGTGAAAAAGACCTCATTGAAGTTTGCAGCCTCCGTCATATCGACAAGCGGCCGGACGTCGATGCCCGGCGTCTCCATGGAGAAGACAAGATAGGAAATGCCGTGATGTTTCTTCTCATCCGGGTGGGTCCGGACAAGACAGAAAATCATGTCTGCCTGTCGCGCCGTTGATGTCCAGATCTTTTGTCCATTGATGACATAGTCATCGCCGTCGATTTCTGCACGCGTTGAGAGGCTGGCAAGATCCGAGCCCGATCCAGGTTCAGAATAGCCCTGGCACCAAACGATCTCACCGCGAAGTGTCGGCGCGATATACGCCTGCTTTTGTTCCTCGGTTCCAAGCTCCAGCAATGTCGGAACCAGCATCGAGATGCCTTGCCCGGCAAGGCCACGCGGCAAGCCAGATCGCGCAAACTCTTCGGCGATAATGCGCGACTTCAGTATGTCGGGCTCCGCGCCATAGCCGCCATAGTCCGTGGGGATTGTTCGTGCCGCGAAACCGTTTTCGATAAGGAGGTTCTGCCAACTCAGTCGCTTAGGATGCTTAAGGCCTCGATCACCATGACCCGGTGCTTTATCTACGTTGGCTGCCAGAAAGCCCGCGACTTCGGCACGGAAGGCTTCATACTCAGGACTTAAAGCCAAATCCATCACATCTCTCCCACTAATATCTCTGCGCAAACGTGGCATGGCCAACCGGCAGCATCAACGGTGACGTTAGGAGATGTGTTGACGGACGCAGCCCCGCCTGTGCCATAGGCAATATCAAAGACACATGGAGGCGTACCAATGGGACTTCTGACCACCA
>JBCCIW010000195.1:0-6096 GCA_039028055.1 Pseudomonadota bacterium
ACAAGATTTATAAGACCAAACGCACTGGAAACTGGTAGAGTGAAATTCGGGAAAAACGCGTTTTCTGTTGCTGGATCCAAGCCGAGTTGGCCGTTTATAAACTCGCTACTATCCGTGAAAGTAGACAGGCTAAGACCGGCGAAGTCACGATCACCTGAGACAACTGATGCCTGATGCTGAAACTCTAGAGCAAATACCGCGCTACCTTTGCCGTCGTCATACTCGAAACCATTCGCAATCGAAGCAAAAACTTCCTCGCCATCGCCTTCTTCTGAAATGCCCGTTTGAAGACGATACTCGAGTCCATCAAAATCGCGACCGTCCCTAAGAATGAAGTTTACAACGCCTGACACAGCGTCCGCACCATAAATGGACGATGCGCCGCCAGTGAGAACGTCAACGCGCTTGATCAGCGAACTCGGAATAGCGTTAACATCTACAGCAGCTTGACCACCCGTACCTGGTACGTGGCGGCGACCATCTTGAAGAACCAGCGTGCGCTCAATACCCAGGCCGCGTAGGTTCAATAAGCTGAGCCCAAGATCTGAGTCCTCGGTATCACTTACGGTTTGAGCCGAAAAACTGCCAGGAACCGAAGCCTGCAAAGACGGAATGTCGCGAAGGATGGTAGCAACATCAATGCGGCCGGATGTGACAATTTGCTCGGCATCAACCGTTTGAACCGGGCTTGGAGCCGTAAGGGCCGAATCTGTCGCAATCCGCGAGCCTGTAATTATGATCCGTTCCTGAACCGCGGTGTCGTCCTCATCGGCCGACGTATCAACAGTAACTGGGTCGTCCTGTGCCCAGGCTGGTGCGGAGAGCCCGACAAAGGCAAAAAGTGCGCTGCTCGATAAGGCCAGCGCGCGAATTGAATCGCGTTTTTTCATTACTAGATTTTCCCAACTGTTGTTGATTGCAGCACACACTACAGTTCAAAGAGAGCGAAGCCGCCTTGCAGCGTCAAGAATGTGATCACCGTGGGAGCTGCAGTGGCGGGACAATTGTGGCGCACAAGCCACATTTTGGGCATCTTCTGCCTGTTTTCTGATCAAATGGCCGGCTCGACGGAGAAATTTGCCTCCCGGCGTCGTTGTGCCGCCGATGGCTTTTTACTCTCCGAGCGCAACTGCCCACAGGCGGCAAATATGTCTCGCCCGCGTGGCTTGCGGATTGGAGAGGCATAACCAGCCCTGTTCACGACGTCTGCAAAGGCTTGAATCGTGTTCCAGTCTGAGCACTCATATTCAGACCCTGGCCATGGATTGAACGGGATCAGATTGATCTTTGCCGGGACGCCGGACAGCAGGCGAACAAGATCCCTCGCCTCTGCAACGCTGTCATTGATGCCCTTCAGCATCACGTATTCAAATGTCACGCGACGAGAATTGCCGAGCCCGGGATAAGCGCGAATAGCCTCGAACAGGCATTTGAGATCGTACTTCTTGTTGATGGGAACGAGGACATTGCGAAGGTCGTCGCGAACAGCGTGAAGAGATATGGCCAGCATCGCGCCAGTGCGCTCGCCGAGCTCGGGTATTTTCGGAGCAATGCCGGACGTCGAAACAGTTATGCGTCGCCGACCAATGGCTATGCCCTCTCCGTCTGACAGCGTATCGATCGCTTCAGCTACGTTGTCCAAATTGTAAAGTGGCTCACCCATTCCCATGAAAACGATGTTGGAGAGAGTCCGACTCTCGACGTCGGACGGCCACTCCCCCAGAGCGTCCCTTGCGATCAAGATTTGGGCAACGATTTCCTGCGCGGTTAAATTTCGAACGAGGCGCTGAGTGCCCGTATGGCAGAATGAACAGTTAAGGGTGCATCCGACCTGACTGGACACGCAGAGCGCCCCTGAACGCGCGACATCTGGTATGAAAACACTTTCGCCTTCAGCATTCGGACCAAATCGAATGAGCCATTTCTGAGTGCTATCAACGGATACGCGGTGGTCCGATATCTCCGGTCTGTCCAGAGTGAAGGTTTTTGATAGCTCGCTCCTCAAGCTCTTTGCGATGTTGGTCATTCCGGAGAAATCCGTAAGTCCTGCATGATGAGCCCATCGACGGATTTGATTGGCCCGCATTTTCACCTGCTTTTCGGGCAAACCTAAGTCTGTGAGTGCATCGCGTAATTTCGCTATAGAAAGACCGGCCAACGAAACGGATTGCGTGTCAGTCCGTACGGGCGTTCTCGACAGATCAAGCTGGCTCTTCATATCGGGCCTGTATCATACGAAAGACAGTGTTTCGACCGGAATTATGCCGTCAACGACAGCTGGACGCGGCTCTATCAATCGCTGCGGAAGACCCGGCAAGAGAAAAGTGATAGGCCACCTGAGTGTCCCGCGCTGATACGGCCTCAACGCGCAGCTCGGAGCCCCGCTTGAGGGCGCGCACGAGCTGTGGATCATCTTCGTCGGCAGCAAACGCCTCATTCCCGGAAGAAAAGAGTGTCCAGTCCGCGCGGCCAATGCGCGCTGATGGAGCGAGATCAGCGCGCAGCTCATAGCCGACTTTAAGGCTCGGCTGAGACCTGACACGACCTGATGCCCAGTTGGTCACATAGAACCAAACGTCTCCGTGATCGGCCGTCGTTGGAGCCCGGTCGGTTGCCTCCGTCGCGGCATAACAGACGCGTTGACCGTCGACACTTGCTGTAAAAACAGTCCAATCCTTGAACTTTGCAACCGCTGTAGGGTCGGCGGAGGCAGACGCAGAAAATGCTAAATAAGTCAGCGCGGAAACAACTGAGAGGCGCATTTTGGTAGATAAGTGTTTCATAGTGTTCAGCCGGAATATGCACGATTCTGATATCAGAATTTCACCACAACAGATATGAATAGAATACGACCAAATCGCGATTGCCACGCTTTTTTGGCAGCGTGTTTTGTAGGTAACGGCGGGCATCCAAGGAGACAGCGTGAGCAAGCCGTCGAGAGATCCTAGCGTCAGGCGCGATCATAGAGGCGGCGGCCCAAGTCCACAGTACGGGTTTGCTGACTGCCTTGATCGCGTGGCGAAGCAACGAAGCCGACCGGATTTCAAGATTATTTTCGAACACTTCGCGCCGCGGGTGAAGTCATTTCTGCTCAAGCGCGGCGCTGAAGACATTCAGGTCGAAGAGCTGACTCAGGAAATCATGGCGACGGTCTGGGTGAAGGCCGGTCAGTATGACCGGGATCAAGCAGCTGTTTCCACATGGATTTTTCGGATCGCAAGAAACCGGCAGATTGATCAATTGCGCCGCGACCGTCGTCCGGAACTTGACCCGAAAGAGCCTCTGCTGCAGCCGGTGGCGCAATCCTGTCCGGAGTCCGCGATTTTTAAGTCCGAGGACCAGGCGAAGTTGCGGGCCGAGTTGCGTCGGCTTCCTGACGAGCAGCTGAGGCTGTTAAAAGCGTCATTTTACGACGGATTACCCCACGCGGAGATCGCCGAGCGATTTGATATTCCGCTCGGGACGGTTAAATCACGAATTCGACTAGCTTTCAGCAAGCTGCGCGACCGTCTGCAAGAGGTGTGAACTCCATGTCATCTAAAGAGAATCTTGGCTTGATCTTAGGGAAAACTGATCAATATCCTGTCTCAGCTAATGTTTTAGAGACGACACGGACGAATATGATGACACCAACGGACACAGTGTATGGAGAGCTCTACAGCGCCTATGCATCCGGTTCGCTTGATGCTGCGTTTTCCCTTCTGGTGGAGACGCAAGCCGCATTGAAAGAGGATGTTGCTCGAGAAGTGGCAGTGGGCGAACTTATCGCGGGCGACATGTTGGAAATGGACGAGGCATCTCCGTTGGAGGAAGGTGCCTTGGAAAAGGTTTTTCAAACAATAGACGCGGCTGACGAGCGCACATTTCATCAAGCGGCAGCAGCAGCATGCGCCGAACAACTTGGTGATATCGCTATGTTCCCTCACCCCGTGTTGGATCATGCAGTAGATGCTGTAGTTGATAGCGGCTGGACGCAGCTTACTTCTGGGGTGCGCCGGTTGAAGCTGGATCTCGGAACGGAATCTGAGGTTGAGATCTATCGAATTGAGCCGAATCAGACCGTGCCGCGGCATACCCACGAGGGCAGCGAGCTTACGCTGGTCATGGCTGGCGGATTTACAGACGAAACAGGTTCATATGGGCCAGGTAATCTATCCATTCAGGGACCAAATGATGTTCATCAGCCAACAGCCGATGATGATGGCGTTTGTTATACCCTCGCCGTTCGTGACGGTGGGTTGAGGCTTACTGGATTGCTAGGCGTTGTTCAGCGCCTGATCGGTAGATAACGATTTAATGTCACTTCGGCCCAGGCCCGCCTGGCATGACCGGCCGATCTCGCCATGCACCCGAACTTCTTATCCGATCATACATGACAAGAGCCCCGGCAAGGGCAACGTTTATACAGAACTTGGTCGGTATTTTCACGACGTGGTCGCAACGTTCCACCATTGCTTTGGAGAGGTCTCCCCGCTCAGGTCCCAACACATAAGCGGCCATTCGCGGATGTCTGAATTCCGGAAGCTCGACGGCGTCCTCGCTGAGTTCAATTCCAACGAGCTGCACCCCTTTGGGGAAGTGCATCTCATCCAGGCTATCCCAGTTATAGTAAGGGAGGTTTTCGAAGGTGCGCGACGTGTCTGACTTGTAGGCGATTTTGGTGCGATCCTCCGCTTTTACCGAAAACACGAATGCGGCACCGAAAGCGTTAGCCGTTCGCATGAGCGCCCCAAGGTTCATCGGTTTGGAAATGCCTTCAGCACCGATCGCAAAGTAGCCACGCAAATCCTAGCTCCAGATTCTGGCAGTCGCGATCAATAGAACGATCCCGATAGGAGCGACAAGGCAGACCTTTCGGGCCAGCCGCAGCTGATCAATCTGCGCTAGGTAAGTGTCCTGCAAATGAGCGATACCCCCCGAAAGGCCATTTTCTCCCGGTACACCTGCATGACCATGCCCTGCAAAAACCGCGGCTGCTCTGGAATCGTGTATAGAAAGATCTGGGTCTCGGGCGCGCAAAGCCCTGGCCAGGATGACGCCAATTACGACGCGCATCTGAACCGCGAGTGCGAGCGCAAAAGCCAGAACCCCGAAGAGTACCCAGAAGGTCAATATCCAAACCCAATCTGCCATTAGGCAAAAATCTTTACTTCGCGGAGGCCGCTAGAGTTGGCCGAGGCTCGTTTCATTCCGCGCGAATTGAAGGGAAGGGACAGTGTTCCGTCAGCGCCAAGCGCAATCAGTCCGCCGCGACCGCCGAGATCGCCGACCTCATCGATGACAGCCGCCGCCGCAGACGCAACGTCCTCATGCCCATACTTCACCCGGGCGGCTACGCTGGCAGCAGCTGCTGTGCGCATGAAATACTCACCATGCCCTGTACATGAGACGGCCACGGAACGATCGGCCCACGTTCCGGCACCAATGATCGGACTGTCGCCAACGCGTCCCGGGGTCTTGTTGAGAAGGCCTCCCGTTGACGTTGCTGCCGCAAGCCGGCCTTCCGTATCGAGAACAACAGCGCCGACCGTACCATGCCCGGCAGCATTGGCCGGAAGCGGATCTTTCACCGCGGGATCATAGTAGGCGGAAGGATTACTGACCTTGTCGTGCCCGCGCTCGCGCGCGAGTTTCGCCGCCCCATTGCCTGCAAGCAGGACATGAGGCGTAACGTCCATTACGTCCCGGGCAACCGCGATCGGGCTGATGAATCCCTCCAGTGCGGACACGGCCCCGGCGCTTCGGGTCGACCCGTCCATTATGGCAGCGTCGAGTTCCCAAACGCCGTCCTGGTTGGGCGAGGATCCCTTACCGGCGATATGGTGACCGCAGGCTTCGAGTGCCTGAACAGCTTTTTGAGCGACATCCACTGCGCTTTCGCTTGCCGCGAGCCATTCCGCCGTCTCATCCAGCAATGCGGCCATATGGGCCTCTACGTGCCCATACTCGCGGCCAGGTGTAGCGTCCGCGCCACCATGAAGCGCAATTGCCCAGCTTGCCGTCACGTCAGGATCCTCTTCTTTTTGCAAGGCGCTTTTCCTTCGCGTTTCAGGCCGCTAGGGTCGCACCAGTCAAGAGAACACAATGCATAGAGGA
>JBCCIW010000196.1:0-6093 GCA_039028055.1 Pseudomonadota bacterium
AGGTCGATGCGGATACCTTCCTCTTCGCCTTCTTCCTCACCCTCTTCGCCTTCTTCACCCTCTTCTTCACCTTCGAGGTCTTCCTCGGTCAGAATGCCCGCGGGTACGCCGTAGTTTGTCTCAAGATAGCTGACGGAGGCCCCAAAGAAGCCTTCATAGTCTCCGCTATCAAATAGCCACGACGCGCCGAATGCACCGGTGGTTGTCTCAAGATCACTGTTGGGGAGGAAACCAGTTTCGAATTCTTCTGTCGGAACGAAGGGCTCACCATTTGCGATGGCTTCAGCTGCCAGGGCACCGACAAGCTCATTAGAAGCGACAAGACCCGGAATATCGTAATCGCTCGCATCACGGAAAGATCCTTCGGCGTGGAAGACAACCTGACCGAGCTGAACATTGGCACCGCCTGCCACTTCATTGCCATTGTCTACAGTCGAGTAGGAATATCGCGCCGCTCCTTCGAGGCCGTTCTCCGGGGCCTCTTCCGGGATGATCCCTGTAATTGTATTCACAATACCGCCCGCTGCAGAGGAACCATAAAGAAGCGAGGCCGCACCGCGGAAGACCTCGATCCGTTCAGCGAGTGCTGGCTCAACTGGAACCGCGTGGTCAGGGCTAGTTTGGTCCACAGCGAACGTTCCGATTCCATCAGACAACACGCGAATTCGGTCGCTACCTAGACCGCGAATGATCGGCCGCGATGCACCTGCGCCAAAAGATGTAGACGAAATGCCTGGCTCAAGGCGCAAGGTTTCACCGATCGAAGACGCAAGTCGCTCTTCGAGTTCTTCACCGTCGAGAACAGTGACATTCGTAATGGTCTTTCCGAGAGTACGCGCTAGAGGCGTGGACGTCGTCACCACTTCGTCCAGATCGAGGCGCTCGATATCGTCGCCCGTTGCTTCAGTCGCAGTCTGAGCGACAGCCAAATTAGCAGATAAAGCAAAAGCTGCCGCAGATATTCCGGCTACATATTTGAGTTTAATAGACATAAATATACCTCTGGGGATGAAATACGCGTGAAGCCACTGTCCGATGACCGGCACGCTTTAATACTCGTGTTGAACTTTACGGTGCTGCTGGAGGCCCGCGCGGTTGGTACTTATCGAACTCAAAGTCGCCATGGAGAAGCGGGGCTGATGACTGGAACACTCCATTTGAACGGCCCGACGAACATGCAAACTCCGAAGGAAAAAGATCGTTGGGATCATCGTCGTCTAAAGCCGCTGCAACACAAACAATGCAATCGTGCTCTTCATGGGCAGGATCTGTATGATCCCCCCCTGCAATAGCAAGCGATGCCAGTGGGCCGCACGCCAATAGAAAAGCGAGCAATAGCAATGCGGTACGCAATGACACGATTGGATTCTCCGTCCGACCAACGCAGACAATGTAATTGTGTAACGTATCGGGGAGATGCGGATCAAGTCGCTTTTCCGACGGATTGCATTTGCAAGAGCGACTGTGGCTATTTTGCCATGCAGATATGATCGCATGGACACGTCTCCTGTCTGCCCTTACCTAGCCCTGAGCGAAAGTTGCCGATAAGAGACCCGCCATGCCCGAACTGAACCAGGAGCAGAGAGACCATCTCGATGCCGCCGCCTTCCGTCGCCTGCTCTCGCATCTCGACAATCGCAAAGACGTTCAAAACATTGATCTGATGATCCTCGCCGATTTCTGCAGAAACTGTCTCGGCGACTGGTATCGCGAAGCGGCGGAAGCCGATGGCATCAAAATGACGAAGGAGGAGGCCCGCGAACGCGTCTATGGCATGTCGTATTCCGACTGGAAATCGGAACACCAGAAACCTGCAACGGACGAGCAAATGGCCGCTTTCAACGCGCGAACAAGCAATCGCTGATATATCTATTCGACAGCCTTCAGGATCAGAGCTGCATTGGTCCCACCAAATCCAAAGGAATTCGAAAGCGCGGCCTTAACTGGCGCTCGCTTGGCTTGGTGCGGAATAAGATCGATATCCGTTTCGAAACTCGGATTGTCGAGATTTAGCGTTGGCGGCATCACACCGTCCCGAATAGCAAGCGCACAAAAGGCAGCTTCAACCGCTCCGGCGGCACCCAGCAAGTGGCCGATGGCAGATTTCGTGGCGGACAATGAGAGGCTGGCGGCCGCCGAACCGAAGAGCTTCTCAATCGCACGGACCTCGCCTTCGTCACCAAGAGGTGTCGAAGTTCCGTGCGTGTTGAGATAGTCGATGTCTGATGGCTCCATTCCAGCGTTTTCAAGGGCCATCTTCATGGCCCGGTAGCCACCTTCGGCACCTTCAGCGGGCGCAGTAATATGGAATGCATCACCTGACAGTCCGTAACCGACAACTTCAGCATAAACCTTGGCACCGCGCGCCTTCGCGTGCTCATATTCCTCGAGAATGAGGATACCGGCACCGTCGCCCATAACAAACCCGTCTCTGCCTTCGTCATAGGGACGAGATGCCTTTGTTGGCTCGTCATTGTACTTCGTCGACATGGCCTTCAGCGAACAGAAACCAGCAATGCCAAGCCTGCAGATCGATGCTTCGGCACCGCCGGCGAGCATGACGTCCGCGTCTCCCTCACGGATAATACGAGCTGAATCGCCGATGGCATGAGCACCTGTGGCGCAAGCCGTGACCACCGAATGGTTGGGGCCCTTGAGCCCATGCCGGATAGACACTTGCCCGGACGCAAGGTTGATCAGAGCAGACGGGATAAAGAATGGCGTGACTTTTTTGGGACCACCCCGCTCAAGGTCAAGCGCCGAGTCGGCAATGGCCTGAAGTCCGCCAATACCAGAACCGATCATGACGCCTGTACGTTCGCGGGAACGGTCATCCTGCGGTTCCCAGCCGGCGTCCTTGAGTGCCTCATCAGCCGCGCCCAGGGCATAAACGATAAACTCGTCCATGCGACGGCGTTCTTTCTTCGAGACAAACGCGTCGGCATCGAAGGCTTCAGGATCGCCTTTTCCGCCACCACGACCAGACGCCCAAGGCACCTGGAAGGCAATCTTGCAGGGCATGTCCTCGGTGTCGAAGACATCAATCGGACCTGCGCCCGATTTTCCTTCGATCAACCGGCTCCAGGATGCTTCCCTGTTCCCGGCCAGAGGCGTTACAAGCCCTATGCCTGTGATAACGACGCGGCGCACGGCGGCTCCTCTTTTACGAGACGTGTTGCTTGATGTGAGTTACTGCATCACCAACGGTGCGGATGTTCTCCTGAACATCATCCGGAATCTCAATGTCGAATTCTTCTTCGAAGGCCATAACCAGTTCGACAAGGTCGAGACTGTCCGCTCCAAGATCATCGATGAAGCTTGCGCTTTCAACAACCTTGTCACCTTCCACGTCGAGATTATCGACAACAATTTTTTTAACGCGCTCAATAACGTCAGACATGAGTCACCTTCTCTTTAGTTGATGTCTGAATGGCTAGCCTCAGGGACCAGAGGTGTTGCCGTTAGCACACAGTTTTGCGATGCGCCAAGCCCGATAACTGCGGACTCCCCCAATAGTTGTATCAGATCATGGCCATTCCGCCATTCACATGCAGGGTTTGCCCCGTCACATAAGCGGCTTCGTTGGACGCAAGATAAGCCACAGCAGCTGCGATATCGCCGCCCTGACCGAGCCTTCCGGCTGGAATCGCGCCCAGAAGCGCCTCTTTCTGGGCATCGGGCAGCACATCCGTCATCGGTGATTCGATAAAACCGGGGGCGACACAATTCGCGGTTACATTCCGGCTTGCCACCTCTGCGGCTAAGGATTTCGTGAACCCGATCATACCAGCTTTTGAGGCCGCATAGTTCGCTTGGCCCGGATTTCCGGTCACACCAACCACCGATGTTATGCCAATGATTCGTCCGTGCCGGCGCTTCATCATGCCTTTCAGAGCCGTCTTCGCGAGGCGAAAGTAGGCTCCAAGATTGACGTTCAGAACCGTTTCCCAGTCCTCTTCTTTCATCCGCAGCAGTAGTTGATCGCGGGTGAGCCCGGCATTCGAGACAAGTATATCGAGCGGGCCGACGGCTTCTTCGGCTTTGGCAACCAAGCCGCCAACCGCCTCTGCATCAGACAGATTGCAGGTGACGATCGGAGCTTCGCTGGCACAATCAGCCTTTACCTCTTCAAGGACAGATTCTCGGGTTCCGGACAGGGCAACCTTAACCCCCGCAGCTGACAGAGCGGTGGCAATGTCGCGGCCAATCCCGCCGGAAGCACCTGTCACCAATGCCGTTTTTCCACTCAAGTCGAACATGTGCTGATCCCTTCTCTATTCGCCCTGTAACGCTTCAGCAAAAGCCTGCAGGTCTTCCGGCGTTCCAAGGGTCACGCCTTTTATATCTCTTGCCGTACGGCGGTTCATAACGGTGAGCACCTTGCCGGCACCAGCTTCCGCAGTTCCAGCGATACCATTCGCCGCCATGAACTCGACACTCTCCCGCCAGCGAACCCGACCAGTGACCTGCGTCACCAGCTGATCACGAATGGCTTCGGGATCGGTGGTCGTAGCTGCCGTTACGTTAGCAATCAGAGGTATCTTCGGCGCGCTGATCGCAGCGTCCGAAAGCGCCTCACGCATTGCCTCGGCAGCAGGTTCCATTAGGGAGCAGTGGAACGGCGCACTCACTGCCAGAGGCACCGCTTTCTTCACACCGTTTTCCCGCGCATGGACACAGGCCACCTCAATCGCCGCGGCACTCCCCGAAAGAACCAGCTGTCCCGGCGCATTGTCATTGGCGATTTCACAGGTGCCACCGGCCTCTGACATTCCCGCAGCACACGCCGCCTCCGCCTGCTGGGTATCGGCACCTAAAAGCGCCGCCATGGCTCCCTCGCCAGGAGCCACCGCCGCCTGCATGGCATTGCCGCGGACTCGCAGAAGCTTCGCTGTTTCCGAAACACCAATCGCGCCAGCTGCACAAAGCGCCGAATATTCGCCGAGGGAATGCCCCGCCACATAGTCCGCCGCGTCGACACTAATATCGAATTCAGCCTCCAGCGCTCGCATCGCCGCAACACTCACCGCCATCAGAGCGGGCTGGGTATTCGCCGTGAGTGTCAGATCCTCTTCCGGACCGTCCCATATGATTGAGGACAGGCGCTCGCCGAGGGCATCGTCTACTTCATCAAATACGGCTTTGGCGGCTGGAAAGGCGTCGGCTAACGCCTTGCCCATGCCAACCGATTGGGCCCCTTGTCCGGGAAAGATGAATGCGCGACATGTGGACATGGCAGCAAAGCCTCCTTGCTGGGGGCTCGTTTAGGCCGCACCGGCCCTAGTGGCAACTCTGTTCGGAGCTTAAGTTTCGGCGATTGTCAGGGCGACCCGCCCAACGCGAAAACCGAAGTAACCGATCGTGGCATTATTAATGACAGTACCATCATCTGCGAGCACGAGAATATCGCGAAACTTTACGTTACGTGTGCCGCCATTCCCGTTTGGCAGCGCCATCGTATACTCAAGCCGGAACCCGTTCTCGACCTGAAAGCCGCGCGCCGTGCCGACGACATCCTCGCGCGTGCCTTCATATTCACCATTTGCGAGCTTGGTAAGCCGCCAGGTTTTCTGGTCGATCTCGCCGTCATCGAAGACGAAATCTTCAACGAGGGTTAGCGTTTCACCGTCCCAGGAACCGTTAAGTTTGGCCTCGAAGCCACGGTCAACACCCGTGATCGTTGTGATCTTGCCACGGCCGATGGTTTCCCCAGCCAGTGCCTCTTCGATGATGAACGGACCGGCGGCCACTTCAGGCACTGGCGGACGGGTCGCGCACGCGGCAGCGAGGGGAACAAGCGGGAGGAGGAATGCAGTCTTTGCAACTTTGCGGATCATGGAACTAGCCTCGTTCTTTTGTGAAACTTGAGATATTTCGGATGAGCTTTGGGGCAAGGTTCATCAAACGCTCAACCCCCCTTGCAATCCCTTCCCTTTTCAGCTTTATGCCGCTTCTTGAAACCGGTGTGCGGTCTCAAAGCGCAATTCCGCGCGGATGAGGGCCATCGTTGACGGGGTACCCGCTCCGTAAGCGCCGCGCACCAAAAGGGATGAAAATCTAATGGCATTTTATGAGCACGTGATCATCACGCGG
>JBCCIW010000197.1:0-6044 GCA_039028055.1 Pseudomonadota bacterium
CCTTCAGCCTTAATCCTCTTTATCCTGCCTTCCACCACATGACGAAAGGGCCTAAACCTCCCTCATGCTCGAACCCGTCAATCTCGCCCCTTTCGACGACCAGATGCAGCACTGGACCGAGATCCGCGTCTATTATGAGGATACGGATTTCACCGGCATGGTCTATCACGCCAATTATCTCCGCTTTTTTGAGCGGGGTCGATCGAATCACTTGCGCGATGCAGGCGTCTCCCACCAGTCTCTATTGAAGAGGCCTGACCCGGCCGCCTTCACCCTGACACGTGTGGAAGTCGACTATAAAAAGGCCGCTCAGGTCGAGGACGTGCTACGCATCTGCACGCGATATGTGGGCACGAAAGGCGCGCGCATTCTGTTTCAGCAGATAGCCTATCGCGGCGATGAAATTGTTGCCGCGGCGGAGATTACCGCGGTTCAGATCCATGCCGACGGCCGCCCGCGTCGCCCCATTCCGGAGATCGCAAAGCATCTGGAAGATTTCCTCTATCGGCCTCGTTCGGACGAGGCGAACTGAGGCTCAATCGCCACACTTTAGTAAAGTCACAATGATTACAGTGCGAAACTCGCATGAACCTGTGTAAACACCGCTGCGCACGCCAATTTCTCGCCAAATTTCGGAGTGAGAAGAAGGCTGAAGACGGCGCGTCCAGGCGGTGGTGTGCGTACCCCGTGCGGCCTTGCACCTGAGTATAGAAGAATTTGAAGGGATCCCGTCTATGATCTTTGGTTTTGGGACTGCAGCCGGCCCCGCGGTGGGGCAGGTGGCCGCTGGAGACTTCTCCTTTGTTGACCTCCTGTTTGATGCACATATCGTCGTGCAACTGGTTCTGATCATGCTTGTCATCGCAAGCCTTTGGTCGTGGGCTGTGATTATCGAAAAATGGTTTACCCTCGGTAGCCTTCGGAAATCCGCCCAGAAGTTTGAGGCCATGTTCTGGTCCGGCCAGGCCAACGATATGATGGGTGGTCCCGGGCAGGGCGCAGGTGATCCCGCCTCGCGTGTATTTGCATCCGTTACCCGGGAATGGAACGACGCCCGCCGCGCCCGTAACGACGCGGAAATCGGTATTCTGATTGGCCGGGCCGAGCGCGCTATGCGCGCCACGGTCGATCGCGAAGTCGGTCGCGCTTCCCGCGGCAATGGTGTCCTCGCGACGGTTGGGTCCGCGTCGCCCTTTATCGGCCTGTTCGGAACGGTCTGGGGCATCATGTATGCCTTCATCAATATTTCTGCGAACAATGATACCAGCCTGGCCAATGTCGCAGGCCCAATCGCCGAAGCGCTGTTCGCGACCGGACTAGGTCTGATCGCGGCGATCCCGGCCGTTATTTTCTACAACAAGTTCACCGGCGATATTGATCGCTTCGCTGACCAACTCGACACTTTCGCTCAGGATATACTTGTCCGCATGTCGCGCCGTGCATCCGAAAGTTCGGAGGCATAAGCATGGGTGCATCGCTCGGATCTGGCGGTGGGGGCGGAGGCAGGCGCGGTCGCCGCGCTCTTAATGCGGAGATCAACGTCACACCCTTTGTCGACGTGATGCTCGTCCTGCTGATCGTCTTCATGATCACGGCACCGCTGCTCACTACCGGCGTTGATGTCTCCCTGCCGAAGGCCCGAGCCGATGCTCTTCCGAACCAGAATGATGATCCGCTGGAGATCACGCTCCAGGCCGATGGCACCCTCTATATTCAGGAAACTGAAGTCGAGCGCGGCGAGCTCGTGGCCAAGCTGCGCGCCATTACAGGCGAAGGCTTTGAAGACAGGATTTTCTTCCGCGGCGATCAGGGGGCCGAATTCGGCGACGTGATGAGTGTGATGACGGAGGTCCAGGGCGCTGGCTTCCGCAATCTCGCCCTTGTCACCGATCCGAAAGTGGAGAGAGGGCAGTAAGCCGATGATCCGTGGTCTTCCCGCGTCGGTCTTGCTCCATGTAGGGGTGATCGGATTTGGCTATATCGCTTTTCCGTATGCCAACCGTCCTTATGAAGAACAGATTGTCGTGCCGGTAGATCTCGTGAACATCGGTGAGGTGAATAATCTCCGCCAGATCGTCGAACGTGAAGAACCAGAAGCAGAGTCAGAGCCGGAACCGTCCCTCGAAGAGTATCTGGAAGACGTGGATACACTTCCCGAAGAAGTCGCCCCGGAAGTAGAAGATACTCCCCCACCGCCCGAAGAAGCTCCGCCGCCGCCTCCGGTAGAGGAAGAAACACTTCCACCGGAGCCCGAGGACACCCCCGAGCCCGAGGACGAAGAACCTGAACCCGAGCCGGAGCCCGAAGAGCCGGAACCTGAGCCTCAGAAAATCGTTCCCCCCGAGCCGGAGACCGACGCGCTCGACGATCTCCTGAGCGATTCCAATCTCTTCAGCGTTGAGGAACGGGAGCCCGTCCGCGCGCCAGCGCCGAACACGCCCGTCATCCGCGAGGAGGATTCCTCCGCCGAGGCTCGCCGTGGGGCAGGGGACCGGACGGGCAACACCGCTCGTATCGAGGCAATCATTCTCGCCCAGATGAAAATCTGCTGGGACGATATCGATGATCTGCCGGACCCTGAGCGCTTGACCGTCACGGTTCGCGTAAATCTCGCGCCTGACGGTCGCCTTGCGGGCGACGTTGAGCTTGTCTCGCGCCGCGCCCGTATCGGAGACCGATTCATGCAGGTCGCCATTGATCGTGCCCTGACAGCTGCTCGCAAATGCCAACCATATCGCCTGCCCGCCGACGACTACGACGAATGGGCAGAGGTCATCATCAATTTCAGATAAATCACGAGAAATAAAGGGACATTCAGACATGGGAGAGCGGAAGATGATTAGAGGCTTCATGGCCGCATTGGCCTTCGTCCTTGCCGCCGGGCTGCAGCTTGCGACAGCGCAGATCGTCGTTGATGTCACCGAGGGCACCGCAAAGCCTTACCCCATCGCGATCCCGGACTTCAACGCCAGTCCCGGCGCGGAAGACATTGCCCAGCAGATCTCCGAAGTCGTCCGCCAGGATCTCCTGTCCACCGGCCTTTTCGCGATGACCGATCCCGAAGCCTTCATCCAGCGGGATCTCTCAATCAATCTCCAGCCCCGCTTTGCCGACTGGCGGATCATCCAGTCCGACGGTCTCGTCGTCGGTGAAGTGGCCTACACAAATGACGGCTCCCTTCTGGCGTCCTTCCGCATCTGGGACGTCAATGGCGAACAGGTTTACCGCGTCCCCGTAGAGGACGAAGACGGACGCGTCACACTCGAATCCGGCAAGGCCTTCCGCATCTCCCCGGATTCCTGGCGCCGCCTCGGACACAAGATTGCCGACGTCATCTACCAGCGCCTGACCGGCGAGGATGGTTACCTCGATACCCGCATCGTCTACATCGCCGAAACAGGCCCCAAGACGGATCGCATGAAGCGTCTCGCCATCATGGACCAGGACGGCGCAAACCAGCAATTCCTGACCACCGGCACCCACCAGATCATCACCCCGCGCTTCTCCCCAACGGAACAACAGATCACCTACATGTCCTTCGAGGGGGGGCGTCCCAGGGTCTATCTCTTCAATCTTCGCAATGGCCGCCAGGAATCCCTCGGCAACTTCCCCGGCATGACCTTCGCGCCGCGTTTCTCTCCCGATGGCAATTCGGTCATCTTCAGCCAGGCCCAGCGTGGCAACACAGACATCTACATCATGGATCTCGTCACCCGGCAGAGCCGCCGGCTGACCGATCACCCGCTCGCCGATACATCCCCGTCCATGTCGCCCGACGGCAGCCAGGTTGTCTTCACGTCGGATCGCAGCGGCTCGCCTCAACTCTACGTAATGAACACGGACGGATCGGCGGTCGACTGCCCCTCCGGTGGGCGGGACAAGGCCTGCCGCATCAGCTTCGGTCGCGGCAATTATTCAACGCCCGTCTGGTCGCCGCGCGGCGACCTCATCGCCTTCACAAAGCAGAGCCGCGGACGCTTCCATATCGGCGTCATCGGCAATGATGGAGACAATGAGCGGCTGCTTTCCGAAGCCTATCTCGACGAGGGCCCCGGTTGGGCCCCCAATGGCCGCGTCATCACCTTCTTCCGGGAAAACCGCCCCGGCGCGGGCCCGCAGCTCTGGTCAGTCGATCTCACAGGTCGAAATCTCAATCCGATATCGACCACCACAGAAGCGTCTGACCCGGCCTGGTCTCCGCTTCTCGACTAGGGGCAGGCAGCCATGAGTGATGATGCCTCGCCAGAAGGCGACATAACCGTTCTCGTCTCGAACGTCGTAAGCGCCCTCCGAAGCAGACCTTACGTCTTGATCCATGTCATGCGAACGTCTGGAGTTTTCTCTTCATTTGACACGCCATCTGTGAGTTCGACTTCTTCAAATCCATGTTTCTTGTAGAAGGCTCTCGCGCCATGATTTTCTTGGAATGTCCAAAGTTGCAGGCAAGCAGAATCGTTCTGAACCATGGATAAGAGTTTCGAACCAACCCCGCCCCGCAGATGCTCCGGCGTCACGTAGAGATGGTTTAACCAATCGCTTTGATACGCGATAAAGCCGACGACTTCGTCGGCAATTCGAGCGACGTAAACAGTTTGATTTGTCAGCACGTTGTCTCGGAAAAACTCCAGATCTTCTTCGGGCGTATGGACCACGGGAAGCCAAGGCATCGCATGTCTTCGGGATAATCTATTTATCTCGGCAATTGCCGAAGCGTCTTTGGTCGTCGCGTCTGTAAACTTCATGATGTATCAATATCAAATTTTGCATCGAACCATCAATCTGTACAAATACGCCACATCCGCTTTAAGTATGAAAATCGACGTTCAACAAATTCTGGGGAAGGAGCGTTGAGGGCCATAAATAGCCGTTTCGTCCTCGAGCGAACCTAAATTGAACGCCATCATCATTCGGATCGATTGATGCGCGCGGTGATCTCGGAAATCCGTGTCAGGCTTTGAAGCGCAGCCGGCAGAGTGACGGCCGACTCAATGAATTCGTATGAATACGTCACGATCGAGAATATCTGTCCCGGCGACGCATTTATCTGGGTTGCGGCAAACCACAGATTGGTCCCAAGCATCGCCAATAGAGCCGTAAAGATAAGACCGTAGACAATCGCTTCGGTGTCCGAAAGCCGAACCTCGAAACGGCGCAGGGACAGCAAGTGAGTACGGAGAGAATCCGCACTACCATCTGTCAGTACAGAAACCTGTTTTTCGGTTTGCTCATTCAGCCCATTATTCAGATTGAAGAAACGTCTGCTGGATACGCCGTAAATGGCAAGGGCCAGGCATGCCGCACCGGCAGCTGTGGCAGCCAGCGTGGAATGAAAAGACAAAAGGATCAGGATCGCCGCGAAGGCATGAATGGCAGCGGTGAGGACGACCGGAGCCTCCATCTCCAGGAAATCAATCAGCTCGCGGCTCATGTCGAGGCGCGCGGTGAGGGTCGAGACAGGTTGGTCTTTGCCTTGAGTGACAACGGCTTCTCCGAGCGCGACGCGCATGGAGCCGTAAGCACGTGTATCGTAAGCACGGCGGGTTACGCCCGAAACCAGCAAAGCACCCATGGCCCCCAGCAGGAAAAGAAACGCCGTCCAGTCACTGTTTAGAAGACCGTCAATCGACTGCCCGATCAGCAAGGGCAGTGCGGCCAGAAGGGCCGTTTCGAAAAGCGTAAGCCCCCATGTGATGCTGATCTTGCCCCAATAGACGCGCATCAGCGACCCGATGGAGAGCTTCCGATCAGACAACATGTCTAGATTCATCCGTCGCATTGCGCGTGGACGTCACATCTGATGACTTCGGGGTCCAGCCGGGTTGACCAAACAGACACATCCAGAGGTCGCCGAACGAACGTGCCTTGCCGATATCAGCGAAGAACTGCGGCAGTTCTGAGAACCAGACGGTGACCGGATTGACGCTGTCAAAGTCCCGCTTCAGCCCGTAATTCGGGCGCTCTTCTTCTCGTTGGAACGTGCCGAAAATCCGATCCCATATAATCAGTATGCCGCCATAGTTCTTGTCGATGTATTTGTCATCGCA
>JBCCIW010000198.1:0-6028 GCA_039028055.1 Pseudomonadota bacterium
CGTGCGCCGGGTTTTCCTGATGCGTAAATCCAACCAGCAATCCCTGGTCGATTATTCGCGTTGAGGCAGGATCAACGACCGGGGCAGGCACCTCGGCGGACCGGTCTCCACAGGCTGTGGCAATCAGCAGTCCAGCAAGGGCAAAGAGACTTTTTCTCATCAATGGTTCCCTCCAGCGGCACATTAAAATTTATAGTGCGTATGTCTTAGCCGACAACGCGACAGATCGGAAAATCACGCTGTCGTCATAGATTTAATCGCGTCCGCCACGCCAACAATCCGACGTGCCTCCTCCAGATGCAGAAGTTCCGTCATCTTGCCGTTGACTTTGATTACACCCTTTCCGGCGTTTTCAGGCTCCGCAAAGGCGGCAATCACATCTTTAGCCTGCGAGACATCTTCCTGAGCTGGAGAAAAGACCGCGTTTGTGATGTCGATCTGTGCAGGGTGAATAAGCGTCTTTCCATCGAAGCCGAGGGTCCGGCCTTGCTCGCATTCTTCACGCAGCCCGTCCGTATTCTGTATGTCGTTATACACACCATCGATGGCAAGAAGATCATACGCGCGTGCAGCAGTAAGGCTCATGCCCAGTTGCGTTTGAAAGGCTAGGCGATCGGGGGTCGCGACGGCCCGATATTCCTTGGCGAGGTCATTCGTTCCCATGACAAAAGCGGCCAGTCGGGTTCGCCCTGCAGCCTCTGCAATCTCCTGAATGTTGAGGATAGCCTTGGGCATTTCGATCATCACCCAAAGAGCCATCTCTTCCGGCGCACCTGACCGGCTCATGGCATCGTTCAGACGATCTATGTCTTCTCCCCCGATGACTTTCGGAGCGAGAATTGCGTCGGGCCCTGCTTCCACGGCCGCTTTCAGATCATCGAGTCCCCAATCGGTATCAAGGCCATTAATACGAATGATCTTCTCTCGTGCTCCATATCCGCCAGCCTTGACCGCTTCGGCTGCGCCGGCCCGAGCGATATCCTTCGCTTCCGGTGCAACCGCATCCTCAAGGTCAAAAATGATGGCATCCGCCGGGAGCGTCTTTCCCTTTTCGAGGACGCGCGGCTTATCCGCTGGCATATAAAGACACGAGCGTCTCGGGCGAGCGGCGGCAGGACTTGTCATTTGATCTCTTCCTTGGCTTTTAGGCGCGTTTCTCTATTGCGGTGAGGGGTGCACATTATGGCGACTGAAATCAACATCCGTAGGGGCAACTCGGATGACTTTGCCCGACTGGGTGAAATCGTTCATCTGGCCATACACGGAAGTGCAGATCGCTACACGCCATCACAAAAAAAGGCATGGTCGCCAGAACCTCGAGATGCGAAGGCGATGTCTGATCGCATTGGAACTGCTGCCGTCTGGGTTGCAGAAACTGATGATTTGGTCATCGGCTTTATGACACTGGAAGGCAGCGGCTACGTCGATTTCGCGTACATTCTCGCTGACTGGCAAGGGCGCGGCGTCTTCAGGAGGCTTTACGAAGCGATAGAATTTCAGGCACAAACGAATGAAATCAAGCAGCTCAGCACCCATGCCAGCCTCCAGGCATATAAAGCGTTCGGACACTTCGGATTCGAGGTTCTATATCCAGAAACGGTCGAGGTCTCAGGCGCCTGGCTTCCTCGCTTCTACATGGAGAAAAGACTAGTTCGACGATGATGCCGCCTTGATCGAAAGCGCGTGCAGTCCGAGTTCGAATTCCGGTGCGAGTGCTTTGTTTACCGCGCGCTGCATCTGAACCCGGTTCATCCCATCGAAAGCCGAAGCGACGATGGTCACATTGAAATGAGTTTCCCCTTCTGGTCTTGCTCCAGCATGGCCAGCATGACTGGCGCTATCGTCCACGACATCGAGTTCCTCGGGGGCAAAGGCATCAATTAGAAGCGTGCGAATTCTTGTTTCTCTGCGTGTCAATTCTTGTCTCATTAACAGTTTCGGACCATGTTGCCCCGCTATGAGTGAAGCCTTTGATTATCGCGTCAAGTTCCGGGACATGCGGATCAAGCCGCCAGCGGACGATAAATCCCGCGCTCGGGCGCAGGAAACGCGCACCTGCGAGCACAAGGGATGCGACCTTGCTGGCGATCACAAGTCTCCAAAACATGGCGGCGGAAACTACCATTTCTGCCAGCGCCATGCGGCGGAATACAATAAGCGCTGGAATTTCTTCGACGGTATGACCGAAGATGAAGTCAAGGATTTCAACGAAGCCGCTCGCCATGGTCACAAACAGACCTGGAAGTTCGGTTCGGGGCCAATGGGCAAGCGGGCCGCGAAGATACAGGATCCGAAACACTGGCGCGGTCGGGAAATGTTCGAGGACGGCGTCGGTAGTGCTGAGCGTCAGCAGAAAAGAGGTCGTACGCGCCTTGAAATTCGCGCGCTCAACGAGCTCGACCTCGACGAGAACGCGACGACAGCTGATATTCGTGGTCGCTACGCCGAATATGTTCGCCGCTTTCACCCGGACTCGAACGCTGGTGACCGGTCTTCCGAGGATAAGCTTGCCCGCGTTATCCGCGCCTGGAAAACGCTGAAAGCTGCCGGCCTGACGGAAAACTGACAAAATACTTAGTCGAGAAGCTTCACCGCAGCCTCGACCGCCATGTTTCCACGCACCTGATCCGTACAGATTTCCAGTAAGGCAATGCCGTCTATCAGGGCCAAAAGCATCGCGGCGGTGGCCTTCCGTTCGGCGACATCGTCAATATCGAGATGAGCATCTATCCAGATGAGGAACCCTTCCATGATCTGTTTCGCAATCATTTCATAGGGTTTTTCCTGTCGCGCTGCGGCTGCAACACATTCAACAAACAAGCGCATTTCCGCACCCATTGCCTCGCCCCGGGTCAGGTTTGCAGCCATTTCGATGAGTTCGCTTGCCGACATCCTCCTGTCAGGTGGCACGGCAGTGCTCAGCGTCATGATGACGTTTGCCGAGATCCCCGATAGGGCCGCCTCAAGCACGTCTGTTTTGTCATCGAAATAGTAGAGCAGCATCCGATCGCTGATGCCAGCGGCGGCCGCGAGCTGACGAACTCCGGTTGCCGCAAGCCCCGTTTTCAGCAGGTGGGCTTGTATTTTGGACAGTGCGTTTGCGCGTTGGGTCGCTTTTTTTGGCATCGTTACTTGTAGCGTCTGTTACAAATATGTATATGTGTAGCAACTGCTACAAAGTTGGAGTTTGCAATGGCAGAAATGATCACTTCGACAGTCGTTGAACCACGGCACGCACCACTTCAACAGACGCAGATAGTTCGTCTTACAATTGTCGGCTTCGTTACCTGGCTCGGCGTCGCGTTTCTGCTGCACTATATCGGCGACTTGGGAGCCTATCAGGGCCGTGGCCGCTTGATATCCTACGGAATAATCGCTCTTCTGACGCCATCAACGCTATTGGCACTGATGCCGCTCTGCGGAATTGCCCGAAATCAGATCGTGCTTGGGACAGCCTGGGTGGTCGGCATCGCGTCCGTTTGCGACGGTCTCGCTTTAGTTTGGTTCACATCCATTTACGGTGGTACGCAAACGATGATCGCAGGGGCTGGCAGTACACTTTTATGGGGAGTAGGGGCCGCCTGTCTCGTCTCTTTCTATGTTAATCGGGAACCTAATTCATGATTCTGTTTCGTATCCTCGTTGCAGCTTTGCTCACGACGTTACTTATCTATACGGGCCTCCTTCTCGCCGATCGTGGATTTGACGGGATCGAGACCTTCTTCAGCGATATCTTCGCCATGAACTGGCAAGGCCAGTTCAATCTCGATTTCTTCGGGTTCCTGATCCTCGGGACAGCCTGGATGCTGTGGCGCAACAATTTCAAGCCCTGGGCCCTGGCGATATCGCCTTTGTTTCTTTTCGGAGGAATTCCAGTCATCACAACCTATCTCCTGATCCTAAGCGTCCAGCCGATGGCCAATATGAACCGGATCCTTCTGGGGCCGAGTCGCGCGCGGTAGCTCGGCAGAGCATAGACAGCGGCAAGAAAGGGCTTCTTTCTCCAACCGAACACTCTAGAATAGAGACTGCAGGGTGGAGAGAATATTCATGGCGCTTGTCAAAGCCCTTTTGTCTTTTGTGTTTTTTATCGCCGTGCTCGCCGTGGCGGCTGTTGTCGCGGGCTGGTTTTGGCTCCAGAGCGAAATAGCGAAACCGGGCCCGTCGACTGTGCCGCAGACCTTTGTCGTCGCGCCCGGTGAAGGACTTGGAACGATCGCCCGCAACCTTGAAACCGCTGGTGTTATAGCGGATGCCCGGCTCCTTCGACTTGCATTTCGAATGGATAACCAAAGCGCCAGCGCCAAGGCGGGTGAATATGAGATCCCCGCCGAAGCGAGCCTGTCTGATATTAAGGGGCTGCTCGTGGCGGGCTCTTCGATTTTGCACCGGATAACGATTCCCGAGGGGCTGACTGTCGCCCAGACGCTTCGTATCATCGAAGCGAATGAGATCCTGATCGGAGCGTTGCCGGAAACCGAACCGCCGGAGGGGTCGCTTCTGCCGGATACCTACCTCTTCGGTCGCGGAATGTCCCGGGCGGAGCTGATTCAGCTCATGGCAAATGCCCAGACCGAAGTGCTGGAGGCGCTGTGGCCGAGGCGTCAGGCCGATCTGCCATTCAATACAAAGGAAGAGGCAATCATTCTCGCTTCGGTCGTGGAAAAAGAAACCGGTCAACCGGACGAGCGGGATCAGGTTGCCGGGGTTTTTGTCGGCAGGTTGAAACGCGGCATGCGCCTCGAAAGCGATCCGACGATCATCTACGGCGTTTCCCGCGGTGAACCGCTCTACAATCGTGCCGGCCAACGCCGTACGCTTTACCGCTCCGAGATCGACCGCATTACCGATTGGAACACGTATCAGATTGATGGTTTGCCGAAGACGCCGATCTGCAATCCCGGCCGGGATGCCATTGCTGCCGTTCTTCAGCCAGCCGACACGGAGTTTGTTTTCTTTGTCGCCGATGGCACTGGCGGCCACGTGTTTGCGAGAACACTCGCGGAGCACAATCGAAACGTCGCTGCCTATCGCCGAATCGAGCGAGAACGCATCGCGGCAGAACGGGCGAACTGATTTGAACAAACATCTTTCAGGCATGACGGGCTTCGGCCGGTCCGCAGGCGAGGCGGGCTGGGGGACGTGGGTATGGGAGATGAAGTCCGTGAATGGGCGGGGGCTCGACATGCGCGTCAACGTTCCAAATGGTCTCGACAGTCTCGAACGCATTATAAAGGCGAATGCGTCAGCGAGGATAAATCGCGGCAATCTGCAGGTTACCCTAAGGCTCGATCTCGCCAGCACATCGGAGACCGGACTGAACGAAGAGGCGCTAGATGCCCTGAGCGAGGTCTTTGAGAAGCGAGCGGGGGCGGCTCCCGAAGGTGCGGCCCTCGCAGCCCTGATGACCTCTCGTGCAGCTCAGGAAGCGGGCGGATCTGCCAATGATACGCTCCGCACCATGGGCGGGGATAAAAAAGTCATCGCGGAGCTGAGCGACAGTCTTTCAAACGCGCTGGATGAGCTCGTTTCGTCTCGGGATGCCGAGGGTAAGGCACTTGCCGGGATCATGTCCGACTTGATCGATCAAATGACCGCTTTGCACGAAGAAGCGTCAGGCCTGGCGGGAGAACAGCCAAAGCTGCTGAAGGACCGGCTGATGGCACGTCTAAAAGAACTCGGGGCTGAGGACGCGGTCGATGCTGACAGGCTCGCTGCTGAAGCTGCGCTGAGTGCAGCCAAGGCCGATATTCGCGAGGAACTCGATCGTCTTGCCGCGCACATAGAAACAGGCCGAGGGCATCTGGCGGCTGGCAGTCCGATTGGCCGGAAGCTCGATTTCCTCGCCCAGGAAATGAACCGAGAGGCCAATACACTTTGCTCGAAGTCGGCGAGCCTCGATTTGACGAATGCCGGCCTTGGCCTCAAAGCAGTGATCGATCAGTTCAAGGAGCAGGCGGCGAATGTCGAATAGCGGGCAGGGGAGCGAAGATATCAGGCGCGGGCTCATGCTTGTGATTTCCAGCCC
>JBCCIW010000199.1:0-6021 GCA_039028055.1 Pseudomonadota bacterium
AAATGGTGCCGCGAGGGAGAATTGAACTCCCGACCTCATCATTACCAATGATGCGCTCTACCACTGAGCTACCGCGGCTTGGCCTTACGTCCGGCTGCCATTAGCTTATGCAGTAAGAGATGAAAAGAGCATTATCAGTAGCCGAGTGCAGACTATGACCGATAAAAGCGAAAAGGAGCGTGCCGAGGCGCGAAGGGCTGCTGCGCTTCGCGCCAATTTGCGCCGACGAAAAGCCGCCGCCAAGAAAAGCAAGGCCCAGACCTCAAAGCCAAATCAGCCGTCACAAGAGAAGGATTGATAGAACTTTGGCTGATGTTCCAAAGCGACATAGTCTGTCGAGCGATGGTCGCTTATCGGCAATTATATCGGAACGCGGTGCGGCACTCGTCGGCCTTGCCTGGAGAACGGAAGAAAACGAACGGCAACTCGTACTCGATCCGGATATAGAGGAATACGACCGTGACTCTGACCTTGCATATGTCGGGGCTGTATGTGGACGCGTTTGCGGGCGCATTGCCAATGGCAGATACAAATGCACCGACGGATCAGAGATACAACTCGAGCTGAACGAGGGCGAACATCACCTCCACGGAGGTGGAGCAGGCGCGCTCAGCCGACTCAATTGGCAAGTAGAAGAAAAGACCGAAGACAGCATTCGCATGGGTGTGATCTCACCAGCGGGAAGCGAAGGGTATCCCGGTACCTTTTCTGCCAGCATTACATATTCTCTGGGGGAAAACAGATTGCAGGTCGACTTATATGCGACATGCGACGAGCCCTGCCCTATAAACCTGACGCTCCACCCATACTTCAATCTTTGCGCCGAGAAGGCACGCCCTATCGGGCATCACAGCCTACATCTCAACTCAGATAAGATTTGCCAGTTGAACAGCATGCTTATCCCGTCCGGTGAAATTCACAGCGTTGCAGGGACACGCGATGATTTCCAAACAATGCAAGAAATAGGAGATCACGGCCTGGATACGATTTACTGCGTGCCTCGCCATTCGACCTCCGCAATATTGAAGTCACCGGAGGGTGACCTAACGCTCGCCGTGACCGGAGACCATGATACGCTAGTAGTCTACGATGGGGCTGGACTACCTGAAGCGCTGCGCGCCCGAGGCGGCGGCATCTGTCTTGAGCCGCAGGGAAAGCCCTTGGCATTTCTTGGAACGCGCTCGGAGCAACCTGCGAAGGTCCCGTGGAAAATGTCATTTGAATATGCCGTACTAGGCCCGAGCAACTAGTCAGCCAATGCTGCTCGAACAGCCTTTTGCCAGCCACTTATAAGCGCTGTGCGCGCATCAGAGTCCATTTGGGGATCAAACCTCGATGAAGGACGTTCTCTCGCTGCCCATTCTGCCGGACTTGTCCAGCCTAGCTCCATGCCAGCCAGAGCAGCTGCGCCAAGCGCTGTCATCTCCATATAGTCTGGGCGCTCGACAGGCACATCGCAGATATCCGCAATGAACTGCATCAACCAGTCATTTGCCGCCATACCCCCGTCAACGCGGAGAAGCGATACAGGTGCACCGTCCGCTTCAAAAGCATAGAGCAAATCGTGCGTTTGGTACGCCGCAGCCTCAAGCCCGGCGCGCACAATATGTGCCGCGCGAGTTCCACGAGACAGTCCGCTGATCTGACCACGCGCGTCCGCATTCCAGTGGGGCGCGCCAAGGCCTGTAAAGGCTGGAACGAAGTAAACTCCGCCAGCATCGGCTAGCCCTGCCGCTCGTGCTTCTGACTCAGCAGCATTTGAAATCAGACCGAGCTCTTCGCGAAGCCACTTGATGACTGTACCTGCATTGAATATCGACCCCTCAAGCGCAAGTGCGCCCGCTCCACCAAGATCCACCCCCACAGTTCCAAGCAATCGGTTGTTCGATAGCTGTTTCTGCTCGCCAGTGTTCGCAACGAGAAATGCACCTGTCCCATAGGTAACTTTGGCCTGGCCCGGGGATAAGCAGCCTTGACCAACCAGAGCGGCCTGCTGATCACCAATTGCTGAGAGAATGGGCAATGATTTCCCGAACAAAGCCGGATCTGTTTGGCCAAAGTCTCCCCGGCTTGGCCTTATCTCGGGAAGAACCGCACTCGGAACATTGAATAGGTTCAGCATGTCCTGATCCCATCCCCCGTCGGGCCCGAGACCCAGCCGGGACAACAGCGTGCGCGAGGCGTTCGTCGCGTCCGTCGCATGAACCGCACCGCCTGTGAGTTTAGAAACCAAAAACGTTTCGACAGTTCCAAACGCAAGCTCACCTGCGGCTGCACGAACTCGTGCACCTTCAACATGATCAAGCAACCAGTCGATCTTGGTGCCGGAGAAATAAGGGTCCAGTATAAGACCGGTCGCTGCAGTTACGGCGGCCTCATTTCCGGCCGCCTTCAATTCATCACACTTTGACGCCGTTCGACGATCTTGCCAGATAATTGCCGGTGCGATTGGCGTCAGTGTTCCGCGATCCCAGACAAGAGTCGTTTCGCGCTGGTTGGTGATCCCAATTCCAGCCACCGAGTCGGCCCCACCGATCTCCGCGATAACCGTCTGGCAGACCTCGAGCGTTTTTGCCCATATTTCATTTCCATCCTGCTCGACCCATCCATCGGCAGGATACTGAAGTGGGACTTCTTGCTGGGCGATAGCGACCTGCTGAAACTCTCGATCAAAAGCAATCGCTCTTGTGGACGTTGTGCCTTCATCGATTACCAAAATGTGGTCGGACATGCGATGCGGATCCCCTCTTATCTCTGCCACCTATTAAGAACGTAAGCAGACGAACCTATCCGCGTCTACTTTCGGAGGACAACCCGGAGATCTTGAGACGCAACCTCTTCTCCCGTCTCATTAACAAAGCCCGTTTTCACAGCACCGCCGCTCTTTTCTGTAAAACTGATAGGGGCGTCGCCATCTGCCAACCAACGATCTCCCCACTGGGTCAGGGCGATCAAAATGCCCCGCAAATCATGACCGCGATCGGTCAACACGTACTCGGTGCGGCTACGCTTTCCCGGTTCTTTATAGGTTTGTCCGGTCAGAAGGTCGCTCGCCACGAGGGCCTTCAAGCGACCACTCAGGACGGTTCTGGGAACGCCGAGCTCTGCATGAAAGTCCTCAAATCGGCGAACACCATAAAGTGCGGAGCGCAGTATCATCAGATTCCACTTATCCCCCACGATCTCGATCGCTCGGGCAAGATTACACTGCTCAGGGGGAACGGGTGACTGGCGGGTACGAGGCGGATTCATAGATTGAAATAATATGGGTTCGCATTAGAAATCCAGCCCAATTAGCGGATTCTTCAGCAGCTCACAAAACCGGTAATGGGTTTCGATTGCACTCGCTTGATGTGTCAGCTACCAGTCGCCGCAGAAATCGAACACTTAACAGGAGTTTCCCAATGGCTCGGAAGAAAATCGCTCTAATCGGTGCCGGCATGATCGGCGGCACCCTCGCCCATGTCTGCGCGCGCGAAGAACTCGGAGATGTCGTTCTGTTCGATATTGCCGAAGGCTTACCACAGGGAAAAGGACTGGACATCGCCGAGGCGACGCCCGTTTTTGGAAGTGATGTCGCGCTGAAAGGTACTCAGGACTATGCAGATATTGCTGGGGCAGACGTCTGCATCATTACTGCCGGAGTGGCTCGTAAGCCGGGCATGAGCCGAGACGATCTCCTGGGCATCAACTTGAAAGTCATGAAATCAGTCGGCGAAGGCATCGCAGCTTATGCACCTAATGCCTTCGTTATCTGCATTACCAACCCGCTCGACGCCATGGTCTGGGCACTACAGAAGTTTTCAGGATTACCGACGAACATGGTCGTTGGAATGGCTGGTGTGCTGGATGCTGCTCGCTTCCGGCACTTTCTGTGCGAGGAATTCGGGGCGTCCGCTGAAGATGTGACAGCATTCGTCATGGGCGGTCATGGCGACACCATGGTGCCTCTGCTGCGTTACTCCACCGTTGCTGGCATACCAGTCCCGGATCTGATCTCCATGGGATGGTCCACAAATGAAAAAATGGAAGCGATTGTTGAGCGCACTAGAAAAGGTGGCGGCGAGATTGTCGGACTGCTGAAAACCGGTTCTGCTTACTACGCTCCTGCCGAGAGCGCCGTCGCGATGGCGAAATCGTATCTGAAAGATAAAAAACGGCTGCTTCCCTGCGCAGCACATCTAAATGGCGAGTTCGGCCTAACAAACATGTACGTCGGCGTCCCGATCATGATTGGTGCCGGCGGGGTTGAAAGAGTCGTCGAGATCAACCTCAACGACGACGAGAAGACAATGTTCGATAATTCGGTGGGCGCAGTAAAAGGCCTAATGGAAGATTGCATCAAGCTCGATGGAAGCCTTGCATAACCTAAACAATGCCGTTCGCTAGCCGATCAAATTTCTCGAAAATTTGGTCGGCCCGCAGCGCCGGATCTTAATCGTCGCCTTCCATACTGAGCCCTTATGTATTTCATGAAGGGCCATCATGGAGCGCACGAGAAGCGAGAGGTTAAGGCCTCTTTTCAGATCCTGGTTTAATGCCGCCGACGAATGGAGCGGAATCGACGAGACCTCGACAAGCGAGGATCTTGTGCGCGCACGCGCAATATTCATCCTCGGAATGCTCTTCGTGCCGCTTATAACGTGCTTGCCAGTTCTGAGCAGCCACGCCAACACCATCACGCCCTTCACCGCATCACTCACAATGGTTTCGATCATCGGCATGGTGATAGGCCTGCTGATGCTCAATTTCTTCAATAACCCGTCTAGCGCCGGCATGATGTTCTGCATGTCTGTGTCGTCGGCACTTGTGCTCTGGCCCGGACTAACTGATGGCGTGTTCGCTCCGACGCACGTTCTACTGGGATTAACGCCACTTTTATGGGGATTAATGGTGAGCGCACGAGCTTGCATCGCTTACTCCGTCCTTTTGCTTCTGTTCGTAACAGGCATGATGCTATTCGGTCCTCAGGGTATTACATCACCTGATAATGGCTCACTCAGCATGGTCACGTACTACGGCGTTATGCTGATCATTGCCACGCTGGTGTCTAGCTCGGGTACTGCTGGCTATGCGCTAATGACCCGCCATATGTTCCGGGAACTCGAAACAAGGTCCACCGAATCCGCAAAACTTGTCGAAGAAACAGAAACCGCTCGCCGAGATGCAGCACAAGCAAGTGAGCGCTTCAGAAAGTTCGCCGATATCGCATCCGACTGGCTCTGGGAAACAGACGCTCGTGGACGGGTTACTTTCTTTGGGGGGCGGGAATCCTCAAAGCTGAAGCTGCAAAGTCACGAAATAGTCGGGCGACATTTCATGTCGCTTCTGCAACTTCGCAAACATGATCTTGAAGACCTTCGCGGAGCGCTTGCGAAGGCGGATGCCTACTCCAACATCCCGGCCAAACTGACCGATAAAGATGGCAGCACACTCATTTTCGAACTTTCAGCAACACCGCGCCTAAGTGATACCGGCAAACTGATCGGTTACATGGGGGTCGGAAAAGACGTGACAGCACGTGTGAAAGCGGAAAACGATGTCCGTTTCCTGGCTGCAAATGACAAGCTGACCGGCCTATCCAACAGGCACACGTTCAACTCGAGAATAAACGAAGAACTCGATCCAAAGTCTTCTTCGGGATCTGTTCTTTTCGCGATTGATCTCGATGATTTCAAATCAGTCAACGACTCTTATGGTCATCATATTGGGGATGCGCTCCTCGTAGAAGTTGCGGCGCGAATTAACTCCTGCATTCGAAAGGATGACTGGGCGGCTCGTCTGGGTGGAGATGAGTTCGTCGTAATGGCGGTGGACTATGACTCCACCAACTGGGCTGTAGACTTGCTTGCCAACCGCCTGCTCAAAGCCCTCTCGCAACCCTACCGGATTGAAGAACTTGAACTGCATATGTCAGCGTCTATGGGATGCGCCAGGTTTCCCGCCGACGCAAGCGACGCTCGTACACTGACACAGTATGCCGACATGGCTCTATACGCCGCTAAGAAAGGAGGGCGCAAT
>JBCCIW010000200.1:0-5971 GCA_039028055.1 Pseudomonadota bacterium
AGTCGCATGGCCCATAACAGTAGGAACGTGACCGCTGCGATTGCATTTGGCGCGCCCCAGCTCAGCATCAGAATCAGCCCGCCGTGCACAGCAATGGCGATCTCGTGATGGATCACAGCTTCGGTGGAAACGACAAACCGTGGCCAGGTTTTCAGCCCCTCCGGGCACGGCGTCTTGCGCGGCCCCGAGATGTATCCGAAAAGAAACATGCTTTCATGCCACGCCCAAAGGACAATGCCGCAGGCAAAACCGGCATAGGCTCCGAGGGGCGTGCTCATGTCCCTGAGCGGTAAAACGGCAAGCGTCGCGACGGCCGCCGCCAGGGTGAAGACCATCGCGGCCCCATAGCGCAATGCCCGGGATTGTCTCACAAGCCAGAGCAGTGAGCCCGTGCTGGCCCACCATATGATAATGGTGGCGCAGATGGGGGCGACGAGGTCAGACATTACCAAACAGGTTCCAATCTGGATTTGGCCGGGATGCTGTTCGATTTTGTGCCCATAAAGAATAGGCGACCGAACTGCGCGGCAGCTTTGAGCCTTAACCCTACACCGGCAACGCGCCCAAGGATTCCACCTTTCTGCTTTGCCCGTTCGATTCCGTCAGCTGTCTGACGGAGACTTTCAATGCGTTCGAGCCACTTCGGATTTTCGATATCCAGCTCAACCGGGAATACCTGACGGGAAATTTCCGTCGTCAGACGGAACACATCCATATCGTACTGGGTGGGATCCACGCCGAGCGCATCGTGGAAGTGCGGCCTCCGATGATCGCGAACGTACATCGTGGCGTAGACCGCGAGCAGGAAGAAGCGGATCCAGAGCTTGTTCAGCCCTTTCAGCAGCTTCGGGTCGGACCGCATCAGAAGGGCAAATGCTTCGCCGTGACGGAACTCGTCATTGCACCACTCTTCGAACCATTTGAAAATCGGGTGAAAGCGGCGGCTCGGATGTTTCTCCAGCTGGCGGAAAATCGTGATGTAACGGGCGTAACCGATCTTTTCCGACAGATAGACGCTGTAGAAAATGAACTTCGGTTTGAAGAACGTATATTTCTTCGTCTTGGTCAGAAATCCGAGATCGACGCCGATGCCGAAGTCGCGAAGCACGTGGTTGATAAAGCCGGCATGGCGGGCTTCATCCCGGCTCATCAGACGGAACAGCGTCTCGATATCCTTGTTGCCCACCTTGCGCGCAATTTCCTTGTAAAGGACGCAGCCGGAAAATTCCGCCGTCAATGAACTTACGAGAAAATCGACGAACTCTGCCCGCAGCTCGGGATCGAGCTGCTGGAGCATATTGTCGAATTCGCTCGTGCGTTTGAAATGTCCTTTATTGGGATCGCTTTCCATTTCTGAAATGAGAGCGTCCCATTCACCCCTGACGAGACTGACATCCAGTTTGTCCATCTTGTCGAAGTCGGTGGTAAAGAAGTGCGGGCTCAGCAGAGTATTGTCGAGCGCCAGGTCGTTCGTATTGAATTCCTGGGCGCGGGTGCCAAGGGCTTCTTCGGCTGTGATCGGTGCAAAGGTCATTCGAAAATCCCCTCTGAAAAGCTGACCTCAAAGAGTTCGGTGAGCTCGAAAAACGACTGGATGCGTATCCAGACTTTCTCGAGAAATCCGGCCTGGCTGACCGTAGCTCGCCGCCTGACAACGAGCTGCTCTCCGAATGGCGGCAGTTTTACTGCGTCGCCGTGAACAAGAACCCGGTCACCAATTGCCAGATCCTCTCCGCCGTCGAGTTCCACATGGGCCTCAAGCGTTTCCCAGGTGTGTATGACGGTTACAGTGCAGGGGACATCCCTGACGCGTGATTCACTCATGAAATCCCTCCAGATTGCTTCGCGAATAATTGACCAAATGATTCTGCATTGCCTTCGCCAAAGGCACCCAGCGTGACGAACTTGCCCGTCGTCGGATCGAGAAGTGTCAGGCTACCACTTTCCCCACGGCGCAGCTCGAAGGCGGGTTCCGGCCCAATGCCGCGGCGGCGGCGATCCAGAGCAAGTGCGCGCAACGACGTTCTTACGAAACCGCCAGTCTCGGGCGCGTAAACGTGGATAAGCGTATTGGTTTCCGGATCGTATGCCCCGATCCCGCCATCTGCCTCGTCCGCGAAGCGAATCGTCATGCTCTCTACCGCAGGCTCCGGTTCCACCGTGACCCTGCCCAATCCCGTCCAGTTCGATATTGCCGCAAGCGCAACGACCATCGCCAGGAAGATGAAGGGACCATAGCGGATAGGCGCAGGAGCACGGCGTCGAACGGGAGTTTGATAGGACACGGCCATAATACTTCTCCTAGAGGGCAGGTGCCGCGCCCGACGGCACTGCCTGTTCTTTTGGTTCGTCTGCATCTGTTGTTGCCGGACTAAGAACCACATGCCCCGGCGCGTGGTTTTGAACGGCTTCAGCAAGCAGCTTCGCGATAGTTTCCGGCTCTCGCAAGCTTCGCAGCATCGGTTGCGGTTCAGTGTATTTGAATGGCTTTGCGAACGGCCATAGGTGTAAATACGGAGTCCGGCCGGCTTCTTCCATTTGCAAGGCAATATCGCCCAGACGTGGGCTGCGGCGTCTCAGCTGCGCCGATTGCATTCGGGAAAATGGCGCATTTACAAATTTTGGTAGGGCGACTCCATGGCGGATAACCACGCGCTTTGACGTGATGGTGAAAATCGCAGCGCGACTCATTGCAAAGGCGATCACTCCGAGAATGGTAACCGCCAAAATGCACGTAAGCACCGACGTTAGCGCAACGGAGTTCATAGCCTGCGGTGCCGCGTCGACAGATGCCATATAGGAGAGACGGCCGAACGTTGTCAGTACAAAGTAGGCAATAATCCAACGAACACGGAAGGCACCGAACATCAGTCCAACCGCACTTGGCCTGCCTTGCCAGAGCAACGTTTCGTCCTCTGGCAAGACTTCCGGCAGGCCGCGCATAGGTTCCGCGTCGACGACTTCCTCATCGTGGAAGAGGCTACTCATAGCAGCGGCCCCTTCCGGTCGCGCGTGGCATAAAGGGTGCCGCCACCATAGTAACCGGTGATCTTGTCTTCCTCGAGACGTGTGACGGAATCCGGCGACTTGGTTTCAGGTACGTCTGCGAAGTGTTTGGCGAGGATCGCCTTCACCGTAACGGCTGGCTTGATGCCACCGTGCACGTTCGCGAAGGGCACTGGCAGCAGCACACGCTTCGTCATACCGCCTGATGATACTTCCACCTCGTGATACCGAATGATTGCCTCCGACACATCGACCCAGAGATCGACAACCTTGCCGCCGACTTTTCCGTCGGCACCAAGTACGGGCAGACCACGGGGATCAATATCACCTTCAGGTACGAAATATTCCGGATGGCTTCTGAAAGGTACAATTCGAGGTGCCCCTTCCATGGTGAGATCCGGATAGTCTGCGCGTTCAGCCCAGGACGCTGGCCCAACGCCATCTTTCATCGGATCACCGGTGGGCTCATATGGCGCGCCGGACCAATTCGCGGTCTGCTTCAAGGCCACGGGTCGAGACTCGCGAGGACGTTTTTCCGGGTCCACGTCGCCGCGCCCGTGAGGTAGTTTAAACGTCTTCGATTTTGGAGATACCAGCGGAGTAGTATTGTCTACTTTGCCTGAATCCGTTTCGGTCGGATATCCTTCGCGCATGCCTTCACGCTGCAAATGCAGCACAAGGCCGATGAAGAACAGCGTAAACAGGGCCAAACTGATATCAACCAGATCGATCCCCCCTAATAATTCGCCGCCCATAATCATATCGACTTCTCCTTTAAGTCTGGCCTTCAGTCCGGGAAGGCCGCCAAACCAAATTTCCGTCCCTCAACTTCTGTCTCCTGTGTCCACGGTGCGTGTCGGGCGATTGGCCCCAGCGCTACGAGCGCGACGAATAGGAGGAAAACTTCAATGTGATAAACCGTGCTGTATCCGATGCCGTTCCCGGTTAGGGCAGGGCCCAGCCAGCCAGTAGATGCAGCGGACGCCACGGCGTCTCGAATAGCCCCGCCTAGTGCTAGGGCGACACCAGCCGCGGATGCCTGAACAGCGCCCCAGGCTCCCAGAGCAATTCCGCTATCCGTGGACTTGGCGAGCGACATGGCAGATGTCAGCATGCAGACTGAAAATAGCCCGCCGCCCAGTCCAATCAGCAGGGTGCCAAACTGAAATAGCCCGGCGGAGCGAAGCGGCTCAGCGAAAATAACGGCAGAAAAAGCGAAAATACCAATCAATAGTCCATAACCCCCCAGTCGGTGGGGGTCGGAATTTCGGCTCAACTTGCGCGCAGCAATTCCAAATCCGATGATAGTTCCGCCGGCAAATATCGCGGTCAGGCGTGTCGTTTCGCTAACCGACATTGCGAGGATCTCGGCACCGAACGGCTCAAGAAGAATATCCTGCATGCTGAACGCCATGGTGCCGAGGCCAACCGTCAGAAGAAGACGCTTGGCCCTTGGATCCTGCATCAGCATACGAAGGGACTCAGCAAAGGCCATGCGAGGCGCGGACGCGTCGACGACAGCGGGGTCTCGAGGTTCTTGTTTCCACAAGGCAACGAGGTTCAGGACGATGACGACCACCGCAGATCCTTGAATCACTTCAATCAGCCGGTGCTGACTGAAATCCGAAAGAAGCGCGCCGTAGACAAGCGCGCTGACGGCCATGCCCACAAGCAACATGAGATAGAGTAGCGCCACGACGCGCGGGCGTGCGTCTTCAGGAGCAATGTCTGTGGCGAGGGCGAGACCAGCTGTTTGTGTCGTGTGCAAACCCGCTCCCACAGCGAGGAAGGCGAGGGCGGCTCCAGCGTGTCCGATCCACATTGGGCCGGTAGTATCGCCAGATAGAAGGATAAGCGCGAACGGCATGATGGCGAGCCCGCCAAACATGAAAATCGATCCGAACCAGATAAACGGCCCGCGTCGCCAACCGAGAGCCGACACGTGTGTATCTGACCTGTGCCCTATCAGTGCCCGAAGAGGCGCGAACAGGAGCGGCAGGGATATCATCAGTGCGACAAGGCTTGCCGGAACTGCCAGTTCAATGATCATGACGCGATTGAGTGTTCCGGTAAGAAGCGTCAGCGCCATGCCAGCGGAAACCTGAAACAGAGACAGGCGGAGCAGACGCCCGAGAGGCAGATCATCACTCGCAGCATCGGCGAAAGGCAGGAGCTTGCGGCTCATGCCTTGCCATGCATCTGCGAGAGAAGGGCGCGTCTCGTTCATGCAGCCAACTCCAGTGCCTGGGAAATATAGAAACCTGATTTGACCTTCTTTGAACGGAGCAATCGCCGGTCAATGAGCTGATCGCCTACTTCTTTCGCCGTGTGTGGACAGATGGCTGGCGAACGATCGCTCCGCGGAAACAGCTTGCCGGCTGCATGCATCATCGCGAGGGCCGGCGTGCGCGGCGCGAAGGTGAAAAGGACGGTACGATTCGCAAGCGCAGCGAGCCGGCGAACACCGTCTGTGAAGTCATCGAGACGGTAGTGAATTAGCGAGTCCATCGCGACGACATGGTCGAAATCTGCTTCACCCGGATCAAACATGTCGCCGACCTGGAACCGGATTGACCCCTTGAGGTCGAGCTGCTCGGCGCGCTCTGCGGCGAGATCTACCAGTGTTTTCGAAAGATCGACCGCTACAACGTCTGCGCCGAGTTGGGCCGCTTCGATGGCCAATTGCCCTGTGCCACAGCCTGCATCGAAGATGCGAACTCCCCTGAGATCATGTGGCAACCAGCTCAGCAGAGTATCACGCATTTCATCCCGTCCAGCTCGGACAGTTGCACGTATGCCGCTGACTGGCGCGTCGGACGTCAGGCGCGCCCACGCCGTCGCTGCTGTGCGATCGAAATAGGTTTCGAGCTCGTCACGTCGTTTGAGATAGGTCGCGGATGCCATTCTAGTCGAACCCCAGAAAGTCAAAGATGTCCCGGTCCTTCATGGGCGTACAGTCGAGCTC
>JBCCIW010000201.1:0-5891 GCA_039028055.1 Pseudomonadota bacterium
CTCGAAACTGCTCAGGCTCATTATCTGCAGCGAGTGCTGCGATTGGACGTGGGTGCCTCCATTCGTCTTTTCAATGGCAGGGACGGAGAGTGGCTGGCGGAAATTTTGACGGCACATCGGGGGCGAGTTTTGGTGACCCCGAGGGAGCTATCAAGACATCAACCTGATCACCATGCTGCACCGACTCTTCTTTTCGCTCCCCTGAAGAAAACACGCACCGATTTTGCCGTTGAAAAAGCCACAGAACTGGGCGCGCGCCGGATCCAACCGATTATTACCAAGCGGACGCAGACAAAGCAGATTCGGAACGATCGTCTTGAATCGCTTGTCCGCGAGGCAGCAGAACAGACAGAACGCCTCGAACTTCCTACCATTGAACCCGGCATTCCACTCTTTCAGGCCCTGGAGAATTGGAACCCGGATGAACCGCTCGTTTTCTGTGATGAGGCGGGAGATGATCAGAATGCACCTTGGGGCGGCGAGCATGGTCGGGCACTTCCGATGGCAGAGGTGATCTCCCAGTTTAGCTCAGCTAATGGAGGTGTCCTGATTGGTCCGGAGGGCGGGTTCACGCTTGATGAGCGCACCCAATTGAAAAATTTGAATTTTGTATATGCCGTATCGCTCGGGCCGCGCATTTTGCGCGCAGAAACAGCCGTCGTCTGTGCGCTCACAATTTGGCAGACTGAGCTTGGCGATTGGCGCTAAACTTCTTATGTGGCCACGACCCGCTTATTCGGAGAGAATTACGTTTTGACGACGCCCATAGCCGATATTGACCTGAACGCGCCACGAATAGAGGGCAAGACAGAACTCGTTGAGTGGATGGAAGCCGGTTGTAAACCAAAGTCCGATTGGCGCATCGGAACAGAGCACGAAAAATTCGGTTTCCTGAAATCAGATCTGGTACCGGTTCCATATGACGGCAACCACTCCGTTCGCGCATTGCTCGACGGGCTCCGGACGGAATTCGGTTGGCAAGGTATATACGAGGGTGAACATATTATTGGCTTGAAGCGCGATGGAGCTAGCGTTTCTCTCGAGCCGGGCGGTCAATTCGAACTCTCCGGCGCACCCCTCGAACATATTCATCAGACCTGCAATGAGGTAAGAGGTCACTTAAACGAAGTGCGCACCATCGCTGACCCGCTTGAAATCGGTTTTCTCGGCCTCGGTTTTTCACCGAAATGGTCACTGAAGGAAACGCCCATTATGCCGAAGGGCCGTTATGGGATCATGAAACGCTACATGCAGCGTGTAGGTCGGCTTGGTCACCAGATGATGTTTCGTTCCTGTACAGTGCAGGTGAACCTCGATTTCTCTTCCGAAGCAGACATGGTGAAGAAAATGCGGGTGGCGCTAGCGCTGCAGCCCGTCGGCACAGCGCTATTTGCCAACTCGCCATTCGCCGAGGGCCGAACCAACGGTTTCCTGTCCTACCGGGCACATGTCTGGTCTGACACCGACCCCGACCGAACAGGAATGTTACCTTTCATGTTCGAGGATGGGGCTGGTTTTGAAGCTTATGTGGATTACGCCCTCGACGTGCCGATGTATTTTGCTCGCCGAGGCGGCAATTATGTCGATTGTGCCGGTCTCTCATTTCGCGATTTCATGGATGGCAGGCTGGAAACTCTGCCTGGTGAGCGTCCGACCATCGAGGATTGGGAAGATCACCTTTCAACCATCTTTCCGGAGGTGCGTCTCAAGCGCTTTCTCGAGATGCGCGGATCGGATTCCGGGCCGTGGGATTCGCTCTGCGCTATGCCGGCGTTTTGGGTGGGCCTTCTCTACGATGATGTGTCTCTCGATGAAGCTTGGGAACTTGTGAAAGACTGGACCACAGGTCATCGCGAGGCGATGCGGCGGGTGGCTCCCGCGCTGGGGTTGAAGGCCGCCGCGCCCTGCGGCCGGCACCTGCAGGACATTGCGAAAGAAGCTGTTCGAATAGCATCGGGAGGGTTGCGGCGCAGGAGTCTGCTTAGCACATCCGGTGATGACGAGACGGGATTTCTCCATGAGTTGCACGAGATCGCTGAGAGCGGCGTGACGCCCGCCGAACAGCTATTGGAGCGATATCACACGGAGTGGGGCCGCAGCGTAGAACCTGTCTTCAAAGCTAGGGCCTATTGAGGATATTCCCCGAAGGCTTTCCGGTTACCTAATGGCGCGAGCGCTTTGCCCTAGTGTGCAAAAACGCTTCTTCACTGCTGCATCTAGAGGCAAACCTTTTCGCCACACATTAAATTAAGCGCAGCTTTATGCTTGAGCAGTGAGCTTAGCCGTGGCCATACTGAGAATATCGAACAAAAATGTGCACTAAATATCGGGGTTTTCAGTAATGACAGACACGACGCTTCCAAGCGGTGATTCCAGGGGAACATTCCTAGGTCACCCCCTAGGACTTTTCGTGCTCTTCTTTGCAGAGATGTGGGAGCGCTTTTCTTATTATGGGATGCGGGCGCTTTTAATCTTCTATCTGACGCAGCACTGGCTGTTCTCTGATAGTCAATCTGGTGTCATTTATGGTGCCTATACAGCGCTGGTATACATCACGCCTGTCCTCGGGGGATATCTGGCAGACAAATATCTCGGTCAGCGAAAAGCGGTTCTGTTTGGAGCCATCCTGCTGACCTTTGGCCACTTTCTGATGGGGTTCGAAGGTGATGGCGGCCAGGACGCAGCAAGCCTCAACGCATTCTGGGCGGCGCTTGCATTCATTATTGTCGGGTCCGGCTTTCTGAAGGCGAACATTTCAGTGATTGTCGGACAGCTTTATCCACGCACAGATATCCGTCGCGACAGCGCATACACAATTTTTTACATGGGCATTAATCTCGGTGCCGCTGCAGGCGCACTGCTTTGCGGGTGGTTGGGCCAGACCTATGGCTGGAGCTATGGTTTTGGCGCAGCTGGCTTCGGCATGCTGTTGGGACTGATTGTCTTTGCGCTTGGCAAACCGCTCCTCGTGGGTCGCGGCGAGCCTGCTGATCCTGAACTGCTGAAGGAACGAAAGCTCGGTATGCCGTTCGAATGGTTGCTGTATCTGCTGGGATTCGTAGCCGTCGGTGTTGTCTGGTGGCTGGTCCAAAACCAGGACATCGTAGGCGTGTTTCTCGGCGGTGCCGGGCTCATCCTTGTTTCTTATATTGTTTTCACAGCGGTCACGAAGCTTCAGCCAGACGAGCGAGACCGTATTTTTGCCGCCATGTTCCTGATCTTTGGATCAATAATGTTCTGGGCTCTCTTTGAGCAGGCAGGCTCCTCATTGAACCTCTACACGGATCGATACGTGGATAGAGGTGGCGTACCTGCTGCCACCTTCCAATCGATCAACGCCATTTACATCGTTCTTTTGGCACCGATTTTTGCGATAATCTGGACGTTTCTCGGACAGCGCGGCATGGAGCCTTCCGCGCCAGTAAAGTTCGGCCTCGCCATGCTGCAATTAGGCCTGGGCTTTCTTGTTCTGAAGTGGGGCGCAGAAGCGGTGGGTCTGGAGAACGCAACGCCCGTCTTGTTCATTTTCCTGATATATCTGCTGCATACGACAGGCGAGCTTTGCCTTTCACCTGTTGGGCTCTCAGCCATGAACCGACTAGCTCCGGCCCACCTTGCGTCGCTCATCATGGGAACGTGGTTCTTCGCTTCTGCTACCGGTAATTTTGTCGCTGGTTTGATTGCTGCGGCAACAGGCTCTGAAAGGGCGTCCGGTGAGGGTGCAGCAAAAGAGCTTGTGCTCAGTGTGTATCAAACAATCGGTCTGTGGGCGATTGGGTTTGGCGTTCTGGTAATCGTCGTTTCACCGTTCATTCGCAAACTCATGCATCTCGATACGCTTGAAGATGAAGAGACGGCGACCGAAGTTCTGGCATCAGAACTAAGCATGGCTGACCACGGAGCGCAGAAGCCTGCCGAATAGATTTTGTCCCTTAGAAAATATGGGAAATCTATCCTCGCTGAAATCTGGCGCAAACAGGATCGAATTAAACCAACGATCACTCCAGAAATCGGCGCGGTTGGCATCTTCTGTCTGGGTTTAAATTGCCGTATTCGAGAGGTGAAAAAGCTCGCTATGATCGAAGTACGCGCACAAAAAACCCATTAGCCGCGAAACTGTCGCTTTGGCCAAGGGGCTTTGTATTCTTATTGGATGTCGAGGCTACGAGTCGTTTCTGACGACCGTGAACCGCTCAAGTTCTTCCCTCGGGCGGTCCCAATCGGGCTCAAGCTCCGAAGCCCTCGTGAAACTATAGTAGGCTGCTGTCGGATCGCCAGCCATCTCATGTGCGAGGCCAAGATTGAAATGGGCAAAGTGCGGATCCTGAGTATCCAGATCCAGTGATTTCTCCAGAACTTCGATCGCCCCGGCTGAATCACCCATAGTGATAAGCGCCGCGCCTTCGTTCAGATAGATCGCGCCCATATTGGGCCGACGATTCTTCGCAGTCTCGTAATCACTCAGCGCAGAGTCAATCTTGTTCATGCGCGTCCGGATAATACCGCGGTTGATAAATGTCGCTGTCAGATCACGTCCCTGTAGCGTGCCCGATGCGATTGCATCTGTGCAGACGCGTTCATGGGCAAGACTTGGCATCGGGTTGCTGACAACCGCCAAATAGCAGTCCTTGCCCATGCTGCTGCCAAGTACGACAACCTGGGAATGGGCAACGCCACCTAGCGCGAAGATAGCTGCCGCGCCCAGAAGTAGTTTTCTTACCATGGAATAGACTCCTTTATTTTGGTGGAATTTAGCACAAGAATAGGGAATTGGCACCCGCACAACTTTTTTTGAAGACTGCGACAATATTGAGCGGAAATCGTTATGGGTATTGGAAACATGTCGGTGTAGGAAGACTGTAGAGGGATAGGTCCAGGAGTCGCGTGTGCGTTCTTTTCTTTCGATAATTACGACATTCATTGTCGGCGGCGTTGCGTTTGCGCAGGGTCAACCCACCGATGGCGCTCTAGGCTTTCAGGAGCCGGTTACGGAGTTGGCACGGCGCGGTTTCAGTTTTCACGACAATTTCTTGCTGTGGATGTGCGTCATCATCACGCTTTTTGTCTTGCTTTTACTGATTTGGGTGATGATCCGATACAACACGAAGTCAAACCCAGTACCTTCCAAGACTACACACAACACAACCATTGAAGTGGTTTGGACAGTCATACCTGTCCTTATCCTCGTGGCCATTGCCGTCGTTTCGTTCCCGCTTCTCTATTACTTTGATGCTGAGCCGGATCTGGAAGCGATTGCGTCAGGCGAGGTTACAGCTTCTGTAGAAGATCAGGCCGCGGCGGCACAGGGCTGGGTGAACGTGAAAGCCCAGGGCAATCAGTGGAACTGGACCTATTCCTACCCAGACGCGCTGGATGATAGCGGTTATCCGCTCGAGTTTACATCAAGCCCCCTTCACACCGGACAGCCCGAGCTCGATCGTGAGCGTTACGAATTGCTAGGCAAGTCCGTGCCGTTCGATGAGCAACCCGTCAATCTCGCGGTGGATTTGCCCATGGTGGTGCCAGCCGGGCGCTATATTCGGTACTACACGGCTGCCGCCGATGTGATTCACTCCTTTGCGATGCCGAGCTTTGGTATCAAGACTGATGCGGTGCCCGGTCGTTTGAACGAGGGATGGTTCAAGGTTGATCAGCCCGGTGTCTACTACGGGCAATGCTCGGAGCTATGCGGCAAGGATCATGCGTTCATGCCGATCGAAATTCGCGTTGTTCCACAAGCACAGTATGATGAATGGCTCCGGATCATGATGACCGGTGACGCCGATGCCGCAGCCGAATATGTTTCAGTAATCAATACGCCAACCCGCCTGGCGTCGATCGCGAATTAAGGGAGAGCCGGTCCATGCCTATGGACGAAATTGTCATTGATA
>JBCCIW010000202.1:0-5856 GCA_039028055.1 Pseudomonadota bacterium
AGTGACTCAATGGAACGGTCTGAATCGCTTTCTGGGCTGACAAGCACAGAAGCGAAGGCTGTTCACGGTCTGTTTGTGAGAGGCTTCCTGCTTTTCACATTCTGGGCTTTCATCGCGCATATGCTGGTTTGGTATTACAAACCATGGCTCGGCGTAATTCAGTAACCGATAGATAAGAGGAACTCTCATTATGTGGAGAATATGGATGATATTTGATCCTCGGCGCGTGCTAACGGCGCTGGCGATCTTCCTATTTACTCTCGCGGTTCTGATTCATTTCGTTCTGCTGAGCACACCTGAGTACAACTGGTTCGACCTCGGAGAGAGTGCAGTAGCTGCCCTCGATGTCGTCGCATCAAAAACTCTCGTTTAGCGCGACTATTGGTGGGCGATGCATGAGAGACGCATCGCCCACTGATAACCACGTGAATGCCTTTTGGTGACCCCTCATCAGGTGCCGCCTCAGACAGAAAATATAATTGATTAGGAATTGAACTAAGAGGAACAAAGGACAGGCCCTATGGCACTACTTAGTTTTGAACGTAAATATCGGATCAGCGGCGGAACGCTCATTGGCGGCGATTTGTTCGATTATTGGGTCGGCCCTTTTTATGTCGGATTTTTCGGCATCACGACGGCATTTTTCGCCAGTCTCGGCACCGCGCTGATATTTTATGGTGCTGCCCTTGGCGACACCTGGAACCCGTGGCTTATCAGCATTGATCCGCCAGATATCAGCTATGGATTGGCTTTTGCGCCCCTGGCCGAAGGTGGATTATGGCAATTGATTACCTTCTGCGCAGTCGGTGCATTCGGATCCTGGATCCTGAGAGAAGTGGAGATCAGCCGGAAACTCGGCATGGGATTGCATGTGCCATTCGCGTTTAGTTTCGCTGTCTTTGCTTATGTCACGCTGGTGGTTATTCGCCCGTTTCTTATGGGTGCCTGGGGGCATGGCTTTCCCTATGGCATTATGAGCCATCTCGATTGGGTTTCTTACACCGGATACCTGTACGGAAACTTCCATTACAATCCGGCGCACATGGTCGCGATTACCTTCTTCTTCACGACCACGCTTGCCTTGGCGATGCACGGCGGAGCCGTCTTGTCGGCGGCCAACCCCGGCAAAGGAAAACTCGTCAAGGCACCGGAGCACGAGAACTCATTCTTCAGGGATCTGTTCGGATACTCTGTCGGAACACTCGGTATTCACCGCGTCGGTTTGTTCCTGGCCCTGTCGGCAGGCTTCTGGAGCGCTGTCTGCATCGTGATCAGCGGACCGCTTTATGAAGGGTCCTGGGTCGAGTTCTGGGATGGATGGCGCAACCTCCCCTTCTGGGATCAAATTACGGGATAGAAACCAATGGCTGACTATCAATATATATTCACTCAAACACAGGTTCGCGGCCATTTCGATCCAGGGGTCGACTTGCCAAAAGGCGACTGGGATCGGGAACCGGTCAAAATATTCAGTTACATAATGGGCAAGATCGGCGATGCGCAGATTGGACCGATGTATCTTGGATTTACCGGCGTCGCCGCGCTCATATGTGGCACGATCTCGATTGTGATCATGGGCCTCAACATGGCGGCCTCCGTGGACTGGAACCCGTTCCTGTTCTTTGGACAGCTGCCCTGGCTTGCTCTCGAGCCGCCACTCGCTGAACACGGCCTGAGCATCAATATTCCTTTGAACGAGGGTGGCTGGTGGCTGATATCAGGCTTCTTCCTGACGGCTTCAATCATGCTCTGGTGGGTTCGGGTTTATCGGCGCGCCCAGCAACTCGGACTTGGAACCCATGTGGCGTGGGCCTTCGCATCGGCTATATGGCTTTACCTTGTGCTCGGCTTTATTCGTCCGATCCTGATGGGTAGCTGGTCGGAAGCTGTGCCATTTGGCATTCTTCCCCACCTTGACTGGACGAATAATTTCTCGCTGGTTTACGGGAACCTTTTCTACAATCCCTTCCATATGCTTTCGATCGTGTTCCTTTATGGGTCTGCGCTGCTCTTCGCGATGCATGGCGGAACCATTCTTGCCGTCGGACGTTATGGCGGCGAGCGCGAGGTCGAGCAAATTGTCGACCGTGGCTCCGCCTCCGAGCGTGCCGCACTCTTCTGGAGATGGACGATGGGCTTCAACGCCTCCATGGAGTCCATTCACCGTTGGGCATGGTGGTTTGCAGTCCTCTGTACCCTGACGGGCGGGATCGGAATCCTTCTCACTGGAACAGTGGTCGATAACTGGTTTGTCTGGGGCGAAGCAAACGGTTTCGCCCGGTTCTGACCGGCTTAGATTGCGGTCAAAAGAAACCGCAAGGAAATGTGCAAAACCTCACAAGCGGCGCTCTTTTCGGAGTGCCGCTTTCCTTATTTGGCAGATGTATGATTTTAGTTTCATTTGATCAGCTTCAATACTGAATACAGAGTCAGAATGTGGGTAAGAAATGATGCCCCCAGAAGCCCCAATATAACTGAGCTCGATGGATCTCCTGCCAGTGTCAGCCGGAGCGCGACCATAATGGCTCCGCCGGAGAGCAGGAAAAACGCAATAGCCGGTGCAGCACTCAAGAGATTACGGCGAACAAGAAATATCAGAAGGCCAGCAAATTCAATGACCAGCAGTATCAGGATAGCGTCAATGAGCGCGGGGTTCATGGTCGCAGAGTTCATCCGCCTCTTGAGACGGTATTATCCCTTGACCGGAGCCAGACCCAGGAGGTGTGCTGTATCCTTCACCATGATCCGAAGATGCGCCATCGGATTTGCGCGCACGAGCCGCTTGTTCATATAGGCTTCCCACGTCAGACGCTGTACGTCGGCGTCGTCGCAGATGTTCACGAAGCGCTCGCGGCGTTTGTCACTGCGGTACCAGAAGTGCTGCATGATCCCCAGGATCATGAAGACTTTCCCATGCTCGCGCATATATCGCTTGCGGCCTCTGGCCAGAGCCTTCGCATCACCCGTGATGAGCAATTCGTCGACGGACTCCGCTGCGATTTCACCTCCCAGCATGGCGTAGTAAATTCCCTCCCCCGACGAAGGTGCGACGCAGCCAGCGGCGTCACCGGCGAGCATCACATCTTTCCCATTGTCCCACTTTTTCAGCGGCTTCAGCGGAATTGGCGCGCCTTCGGTGCGGACAGTCTCGGCCCCATTAAGGTTTGATCGGGCGCGAAGCTCTGTGACGGCACCCTTGAATGAAAAGCCTTTCTGGCCCGTTCCGACCCCTATGCTTGTCAACTCACCATGGGGGAAGATCCAGGCGTAGAAGTCTGGTGACAGACTTCCATCGTAGTGAATTTCGCAGCGGGAGCCGAGGAACTCCTCGGCGCTCATCCCCTTCGGCGAGCGAACGATTTCGTGGTAGGCGAAAACGCTCGGCGGGCGTTCTGCGCGGACCTCGCTCTCAGCGACTTTGGACCTTGCGCCATCGGCACCGATGATTGTTCGGGCACGCACCCGCTCGCTAGGCGCATTCTTTCCACCGCCGGAAGGACGATAGACGACAATCGCCAGCCCATCACTTTCGCGCTCAATCGCGAGAAACTCTGCGTCCTGACGCTCCGCTCCTGCCATCATGGCGCGATTGCGTAACCATTCGTCGAAGTGTTCGCGATCGACCATGCCGACAGTGCCCCCATTAATGGGCATATCGACCCGCCGCCCCTTGGGAGAGACCATTCTGGCCGTGTTGGCGCGGGCAACAATCTGAGATTCAGGAATTTGAAAATCACTGATCAGGCGCGGGGGCACAGCGCCGCCGCAAGGTTTTATTCGCCCCGGTTTGTCCAAGAGCAGTACACGATGGCCTTTTCGGGCGAGCGTTTCAGCAGCCGTCGCTCCAGCGGGACCACCTCCCACCACGACGGCGTCATACGTTTCCATCGCACCAAAATCATAAGCCATGATCAATCTCCCCTATTCGGCAGAAACCAGTTCAGCGGACGGCATTGCTGGTAGTCTCATATCGTCGGCTGTCGTCTCCCCAACGCGGGCCGCGCACATCGCGGCAAGGATGAAGAGCGCACCCTCTGCAGCAAAGACGAGGGCGAAGGCAGGTCCAATCTCCGGCAAGGCCAGCCGCGCAACGTCAAGGGCAACCGCGCCAAGAAATCCGCCGATTGCAAATGCCACTGCCTGCGACGCTCCCCAAAGACCCATTCGGATGCCTTCACGGCCTTCCCTTCCGGCGCTTGCCAGGGTCATCATTGATCCGATGGCAGCGACGGCAAATGCTCCGTTCGCAAGGCCTAGAGCAAAGACCGTTGGCTGCAGCGGCCATGACGGACCGACCATCGCAGCAGACGCGATGCCTGCGAGCGCAAGCGCCGATGCAATGCAGCCAGCTATCGTCCAATTGCGCATGAACCCGGCGCGTGACTTGCCGATCGTTGTGCCAACGACAGCCGTCAGGATCATCCCCAATAGAACACCGCCATTCTGCACGCCCGAAAGCGCCGTCGACTCGCCGGGTGTGTATCCATAGATCAAGCCCGCAAAAGGCTCGAGGATCAGATCCTGCGCGCTGAAGGCAAGCATCGATACAAATACGAATATGGTGAAGCGGCGGGCCTGGCCTTCCGCCCAGATCTCGGCGAATGCCTCACGGAAGCTGCCAGCAGGCTGGTCTCTGTTCGCCGTTGCGGATGCTGCTAGGTTTTTCTTTTCAACACCCCAGATCGCAAGCGCAGCAATCAGGATAGCCCCCGCGCAAACAATGGCCGTTGTGCGGATCAGAGCGGCCATGGTGAAGGGATCCAGCATCGCGCCCGCCACACCAGCGGTAACAACGAATCCAAAGATCATCATGATCCAGGCGATCGCAGCTGCGGCTGCTTTTCTGGCTGGTGCCGTTTGTGTCGCGAGGAGTGCGAGCAGGTTTGTTCCTGCCGCACCGACGCCAATTCCGATTACGAAGAAGGATAGAAAGGCCGCTGCAATGCCGAGAGCCTTCGCATCAGCCATCAAAGCAACAGAGCACGCGGCACCAATCGCCCCCAGCGCAAGCGCAACTATTCCGCCAAGGATCCAGGGAGTCCTCGAGCCACCCATATCGGAGCCGTAGCCCCACCTTGGCCGGGACATCTGAACGGCATAATGCCAACCAACGAGCGCGCCCGGCAGGACGGCTGGTAATGCGAGCTCGACGACCATTACGCGGTTCAGCGTCGATGTGGTCAAAACGACGATCGCGCCGAGCGCGGCCTGCACCAGGCCGAGACGGAAAATGCCGACCCATCCGAGGGTCTCTGACTTGTCCATTATGGCCATGGTGGTCCCCCATTATTCGCGCCAATGGCAAATGCTGTCACGAGCATGCCGAGCACATAGAGCGACGTGCCGGTGGCATTGAACCAGGGCGCTTTTTCGCGCGGTGCCTTCAACAGGCTAACCATCAGCGCCGCCTGCACGATTACAAGCGCGCTTACGATTCCGGCGTGGAGATGCGCGCCCATCCAAATCAGGCCGCCCACGACAGCGAGCTGTGGAAGAAGCATCACTATGCAAGCTACCCGTGCGGCCATGTCCGGGCCGAGACGTACTGGCAAGGAGTTCACGCCGGATGCGCGGTCTCCCTCAATCGCTTTGAAATCGTTCAATGTCATGATGCCGTGGGCCCCAAGGGAGTACAGAAATGCGGCGGCGATGATCGCAGGCCCGGGCAAAGCACCAAGCATCACCGTCGCGCCAGTGAACCAGGCCACGCCCTCATAGGAGATGCCGACGACGGCGGGTCCTATCCAGCCGTCCGCCTTGAACCGAAACGGTGGAGCGCTGTAGGCCCACGCCAAGGCAACGGCAATAATTGCAGCGATAAATGTCCACGGCCCTAGCGCTGCTCCGAGAAGCAGG
>JBCCIW010000203.1:0-5842 GCA_039028055.1 Pseudomonadota bacterium
GATCAGGCGAAGGCAGCAAGATTGCCGCAGATTAGCCTGACAGCCAGTGCAGGTGGCTCTTCCGCAGATTTGTCCAGTCTGCTGAGTCCGACAAATCTCGCCTGGACAGCGGCCTCGAACCTCTTGGTGCCGTTGATCGATGGTGGAGCGCGTCGTACCCAGGTGGAGATCAATACTGTCGAGCAACAGGCCGCTGTGGAGACTTATGCAGATGCGGCGCTAAATGCGTTTTCCGAGGTCGAACAAGCGCTTGCAGACGGTTTGACAATCAGGCGTCGCAAGATCTTCGTTGAAGAAGCAAAGGTTCAGTCTGACGAGGCGCTCCGACTTGCTCAGGTACAGTATGATGAGGGAGAGACAGACCTCCTCTCGGTATTGCAACTCCAGCAGTCAGCGTTCGCGGCGGAAAGTACTGTTCTCACTGTCAATCGTCTGGAGCTCGACCAGTATGTCGATCTGAATCTCGCCCTCGGTGGTAATTGGGAAGATGACGACGTGCTGTAGCACTCGTCGGCTGCGACAAGCCGCCAGCCCAATCGAGCTCGATTAGCATCCCACGCGACCTAGATCGGTCTTAATGGGCGCAGAGAACACCTTGCAAATCGTCTGGTTCAAGCGTGACCTTCGGGTTGAGGATCACCGCGCGCTCAAAATGGCGTCGGACCGAGGCCCGGTCCTTCCCTTATTCGTTGCTGAGCCAGACCTCTGGCAAGGACCGGATATGTCGGCGCGCCAATGGGCATTTGTCGCTGAATGCCTGACATCTTTGCAGCAGCAACTTGCCACACTCGGGCAACCACTCATCGTCAGGATCGGCGATATTACCTGCGTACTGGGTGGTTTGCTCGATCAATATGGCGAGTTTGCGCTCTGGTCCCACGAGGAAACCGGCAACGCATGGACCTATGGTCGTGACAAACGCGTTGCCGCGTGGACGCGAGAACACGGTGTCCAGTGGACCGAGATCAAGCAGTCCGGAGTCATTCGCCGGATCGGCACCAGAGACGGCTGGGCGAAGCGTTGGGACGCTTTCATGGCAGAGGCCGAAACCTCGCCGCCCGCCGCCCTGAGGCAGCTGGATAGTATTGAACCGGGACCCATACCGACGGCTAGCGATCTCGGGCTCCTCGCCGATCCTTGCCCCGGTCGTCAGACAGGTGGTCGAGACGCGGCACTGGATTGCCTTGAGACCTTCCTGCATGTCCGGGGCGCGACCTATCGCCGAGCCATGTCGAGCCCCGCCGACGGCGCAGAACACTGTTCCCGCCTGAGCCCGCACCTCGCATGGGGGACCTTGTCCATGCGGGAAGTTGCGCAGGCGACATGGGCCCGCCAACGCCAATTAAAAGCTGATAACATCAAGGCAGGATGGCGCGGCTCCATGTCATCCTTCCAGGGACGACTGCACTGGCGCGATCACTTCAGCCAGAAGCTCGAAGATGAGCCATCGCTGGAAGTCCGGAATTTACACCGCGCCTATGATGGCCTTCGCGCGGTTGAGCCTGATCGACTCCGCCTCAACGGCTGGTGCAAAGGCGAAACGGGGTTGCCCTTCGTCGATGCCTGCATGCGCGCCTTGCACCAGACTGGCTGGATGAATTTTCGTATGCGCGCGATGTTGATGGCCGTCTCGAGTTACCACCTATGGCTCGATTGGCGGAAACCTGGGGAGTTCCTAGCTCGTCAGTTCACAGACTACGAAGCCGGTATTCACTGGCCGCAGGTGCAGATGCAGTCCGGCACCACGGGCATCAATACGGTTCGCATCTATAATCCAGTCAAGCAGGGGTATGATCAGGACCCGGATGGCGCATTTATTCGTCGCTGGGTGCCGGAGCTTGCTGCCGTGCCAGATGAATTTGTTCAGGAACCGTGGAAGTGGGATAACGCAAGCACGCTACTTGGAAAATCCTACCCGTTCCCGATAGTTGATCATATCGCTGCTGCTAAGGAAGCACGCCAGAAAGTCTGGTCTGTCAGAAAGGGGGAGACCTACAGGAGTGCGGCACGTAACATTCAGAACAAGCACGGAAGTCGAAAGTCCGGCATTCCGAACACGGGAAATCGGCGGCGATCAGGGTCGAGGACAGCAGCGGAAGACGTCAGCAGTCAGCTGCCACTCCCCCTGGGCGATACCACAGCCAAATCATGAAGAAATCCGAGCTTCCAACCAAGAATTGCCCGATCTGTGATCGCCCTTTTGCGTGGCGAAAGAAGTGGGAGCGCAATTGGGACGAAATTATCTATTGCTCGGAGCGGTGTCGCCGTCTTCGCAAACAAAGGACTGTTGAAAGATGAAGCAGACATCTTTTCTGGAACCACAGCAAACTGAGCGCATTCAATGGGAGCCAAATCGTGCTTCAGCTCAGTCGCGTCTTGGCGCTTTTGTTCCGCGCGCGGGATCTGCTTACGCAAAGTCCCGGAATATCGACTACGGAGCAGAAAGACGTACGAACGTTTCCGCGTTGTCGCCTTGGGTGCGTCACCGGCTGATTTTGGAAGAAGAAGTTCTGCACGCAACGCTGTCACGGCATAGTATGAGCTCGTCGGAAAAGTTCGTGCAGGAAGTTTTCTGGCGCGGATACTTCAAGGGTTGGCTTGAGCATCGTCCCGAGGTCTGGCGACGTTATCGCCAGGCCGTGTCCGAACTGGTGGGCCAGCTGGAGTCCGACGCAAGTCTGGCGCGCAGGTATGAAGAGGCCGTCTCAGGAAAAACAGGTATCGCGTGTTTTGATGCCTGGGTCGAAGAGCTTTTAAGTACAGGTTACCTACATAATCACGCCCGCATGTGGTTTGCGAGTATCTGGATCTTCACCCTGAAGCTGCCATGGGAACTCGGAGCTGATTTCTTTTATCGTAATCTCTTGGATGGGGATCCAGCATCCAACACGTGTTCATGGCGCTGGGTTGGAGGGCTTCACACAGCTGGCAAGACTTATCTCGCTCGCGCATCAAACATCGAGCGGTGTACCGATGGCCGTTTTAATCCCGCTGGGCAATTGGCAGCTGATGCGCCACCACTGACAGAGCCCGTCTTGCCGGACCCCGCGTTGCCATCAATTGAAGCACCCGATCTCCTTGGTTTGCGCTATGCGCTTGTTATTACCGAGGAAGACTGCTCCGTGGAGTCACTGGATCTGGTGGATTCTCCAGCTGCGGTTATTGCCCTTGCAGGCCCAACTCCGCGCTCTGTTCTTCCGGTGAGCGAAGGCGTGAACAAGTTTGCCGTTGGAGCAGTGCGCGACGCTGCGACACGGGCCTCAACTCACTTCCCAGTAGATATCCAAAGCGTCGATGACGAAGACTGGCAGGGAGTACTGCTGGATTTGATAGAGGGTCAGGGCTTTGATGCCATTGCGACGGCAAGGCTTCCAATTGGTCCAGTGCGACGGCGGTTGTTGAAGGCGGCACAGACCCTATCGATCCCATTGATCGAATACACGCGGCCTTATGATCGCGCCACCTGGCCCAATGCAAAACGAGGGTTTTTCGGTCTGAAAAAGAAAATATCCAGCATTCTGTCTGCCATCGAACTCGCTTAGCAAATCCCTTGAAGTGGCATGGAAGCTAGCGATCCGCGCTAACGAAACCTCAATTCTCCCTGTCTATTGCTGTGCGGCCAGAAGTTATCGGACGGCGTCATGACGAAATCACGGTTTGATGACCTCCTTGCGCGGGTCGACGATTTACATCGCATGTCGGAACTGGAGGCCTGGGAATTCGTCAAGGAGGTGTACCGGGATGGTATTGTTTCGAGGCAGGAAGCCGACGTTCTTTTCAACTTGAATGAGCAGATCGGCGGAACAGACCCGGTATGGGACAAGCGGTTTCGCGAGGCCGTGAAGGACTTCCTGCTAACCGTTGAGCCTCCCATCGGGTGGATTGACGATGCGGAATGCGAATGGCTCGTCGAACGCATATCAAAATTCGACCCCGAAATTTCTGCGGCATACGTCGAACTTTTATTGGATGTTTTGCAGTATGCGGAAGGTGCACCGAAACGGCTAGGCACATTTACCATAACCCTCATTTGTGACGCTGCGAGACGAGAGAAAAAGATAAGCGAAACGACTGTGGAACTCCTGAGACGTGCGCTGGCTGCGCCGGTGGGAGACGATGCCACATGGGTTACGCGTCGTGAGGCGAACTTGCTGCTAAAACTGAATGATACTTGCGCATTTGCTGGGAATGATAAGAGTTGGAACGATCTTTTTGCCCGAGCGCTTGGCAATTATCTGCTTGCAGCAGCTCATCCAGATCCACGATCCGAGGCAAAAGCGCTTTCCCGGCACACTTGGCTGCAGGACGAATTGAAGGGAGTTGCAGAGGGTTTTTCATCGGCCATGTTGTCAATGACTGATGCCAGATGGTTCGATAATGTCACGCAAAATGAAGGTAGAGCTGAGTCTGCGCGGCTGGCGGCAAGAGAATCTGCGATCCGGCAGGCCGGGAGACCAAGCACCCAGGAAACCAATTGGCTGCTTCAGCGTCTCGGCTGGGAAAAATCGGTCAGTCCAGCTGAGCGGGCTCTGGTCAGCTTTCTCGATTGCGAAGTACCGGGTTTCGCAAACGGACTAGCAGCAGCTTGAGTTTGTACCGAACCTTCCGCTAACTAGCTGCATGCTGCTAGCGAATATTCTGATCTCCACCGCTCTCGTAATCATCACGTCTATGATTCATTTTGCCGGGCTCACATGGTTGAGTTCTTTTCTGCGCGGGCGGGGGCATGCCCCAGCTGACTTGACATCTGTAGTCCTTCAGGGACTGGCAATCCTGTTTATAGTTTTGATGCTGTTTGTTTTGCATTCAGCAGAAGTGTGGGTCTACGCCTGCGCGTATCAGATATTGGGTGAGTTCAGTAGTTTCGAGGATGCACTCTATTTCTCCGCGACCACGTTTTCGACCGTTGGCTATGGAGACTTGATCATAAGTTCCGAGTGGCGATTGTTAGCGGCTCTGGAGTCTATGAATGGATTTTTGCTAATCGGCTGGTCGACTGCCTTCTTGGTAAGCGTTACCGCCAAAGTTCGCTCATTTGAAATCGATGTTGAACAGCTCGACGACTAATCGCTTTCCTGCATGGACAACTCACGCTTACGTGACTAATTGAGGCTCAGCCAAAAAAGAAAAACGAAGTCGGGGCCGCAAATGTTCGAGAAAATCCTTATTGCAAACCGGGGCGAAATAGCTGTCCGTGTCATCAGGACATGTCGCCGGTTGGGCATAAAGACGGTCGTCGTATACTCGGACGCCGATGCAGGCTCTATGGCCGTGGAAATGGCCGATGAGACCGTACATATTGGCCCATCTCCTGCAGCAGAGAGCTATCTTGTCATGGACAAGATTGTAGACGCGGTAAAACAGACCGGAGCAGAAGCTGTGCATCCCGGTTTTGGCTTCCTGTCCGAGAACCCGGAATTTGCAAAACGTCTGGCCAAAGAGAAGATCACGTTCATCGGCCCGAACCCCGGCGCAATTGAAGCGATGGGCGACAAGATTTCCTCGAAGCAGCTCGCGGCTGATGCCGGTGTGTCGACGGTTCCCGGGCACATGGATCTGATCAAGGACACGGCAGAAGCGGTAAAAATCTCCTCCGAGATTGGATACCCCGTCATGATTAAGGCATCGGCGGGCGGCGGCGGGAAGGGTATCCGCGTCGCCTACTCGGATGCCGAAGTAGAAGAGGGGTTTCCGGCTGTGAAAGCCGAGGCTCTGAACGCCTTTGGCGACGACCGGATTTTCATCGAGAAATTCATCGAAAGCCCTCGCCATATCGAAATTCAGGTCATGGGCGACAAGCATGGCAATTGCCTCTACCTGTTCGAGCGGGAATGCTCGATCC
>JBCCIW010000204.1:0-5817 GCA_039028055.1 Pseudomonadota bacterium
ACACAACCATCGACCCGGGCTTTGCAGCAGCTCGAACAGCTTCCGGGAGTGCATCCAGAGATGACAGTGCGATCGCGCCGCGATGCCCGTGCTCTGTGATCGATTTCACGAGAGCCTCGTGATCAATCCCCGGGATCGGTGCCTCGCCCGCCTCGAACACAGGAGAGATCATCACCACGTCGGCTGCATCGAAACACGTTGAAAAATCTTCGAACAGATCCTGAAGCCGCGTATATCGATGGGGCTGAGCGACGGCAATAAGTTGACCGTCGCCAACCATGGCACGGGCAGCCTTCAGCACCGAGGCGATTTCCACGGGATGATGACCATAGTCATCGATGATCTTGACCGGCGGGCTGCCAGCCTCGGCGGACCATGCTCCGACATCGGTGAAGCGACGTTTGACCCCGCCGAAACTCGACAGGCTTTTGCGTAACTGCTCGTCGCTGGCACCGAGCTCCATGGCAACTGTAATCGCAGCAAGGGCATTCTGAACATTGTGCTCACCCGCCATGGGCAAGGTCAGCCCTTCAATGATCCGCGGCGTAGCGGAGCCCGGGCGACGCAGCGCCACATCAAATTTCGCACCAGAAAGATCAGTTGTCAGATTGATAGCACGAACATCTGCCTGACGGTTAAACCCGTAGGTTATCCGCCGACGATCAATAATACGGGCTGCCAGGGCTTGCACCTCAGGATGGTCCGTACAGAGAACGGCAAACCCATAGAAGGGAAGGTTTTCGATGAAAGTGTCGAACGCCTCGCGCAGCACATCCATGGTGCCGTAGTGATCCATATGCTCAGGATCGATATTGGTAACGATCGCGCAGGTCGGTGATAGCTTGGTGAATGTGCCATCGCTCTCATCGCTTTCAACGACAAGCCAGTCGCTTTCGCCAGCTTTGTAGTTCGATCCATACGCCTGAATGATCCCGCCATTGATCACGGTCGGATCAATACCAGCGCCGTCAAGCAATGATGCCACCATGCTGGTCGTCGTCGTCTTGCCGTGCGTGCCAGCCACACACACCGTGTACTTCAGGCGGGTGATCTCGGCTAGCATGTTGGCCCTGCGAACGACAGGAATACCGGCGGCGCGCGCGGCATCAACTTCGGGGTTTCCTCGCTTGATCGCAGAAGACACAATGACCGTCCCCGCGCCAGCAACATTCGCCCCGTCATGGCCAATGAATATCCTGGCACCGCGGCCGCGCAAGCGTTCAACGATTTCACTCTCGCGAATGTCCGAGCCTTGCACCTGGTATCCAAGCGTCAACATAACATCAGCAATGCCGGACATGCCTATGCCGCCGATGCCGACGATATGGGCGGGGCCGAGATCAAATGGTGTGGGGCTGCTCATATTTCCCTCAAGGTCACGATACTCTCTAGTCCCTGAAGATAGTTAAGTCTTGGACAATTTTTGGACGCTGGTGTCCTCCAGCTAGGCGGCTTTCACAGCCTCAAGCTCGGAACGGACCTCCGTGAACGCCGTATTCACCTGACGGAACATGTCCGTCACGTAGCGGAGAACTTCATCGGGCAGCACCTGCCCAGCAAAAACATCCGGATGATAAAGCCGTGCTTTCGCATGATAAGCCGCCTTGGCGTCGGACAGCGTGCAAGGGCGCTCTAAACCAAGAAGCGTGAACGCATCGATAAAACGCGTGCTCTTCGGCGCGAGCACAAGCTTCTTCAACGGCTCCACGGGTTCCACATAAGCGATCTGATGTTTGGCGAGGAACTTTCTTTGGCCATTCCTGGAAACAAACTCAAGGAATGGTGTCTCTTTCGACAAAACGCTTTCCAGCGTTCCGGTCATACTTGGAGAAAGCACGCCCCGAAGCGTCGCACCATCAAGCATGCGGATGGATACTTCAATGCCGTCAGACGCGCTGCTGAACATGTTCCCTTTCCCAAACCCGGATCAGACCTCAGGAATAAGTAGCGCATTTTTACTAATACACTTTTAAGTTGAATTCAGAAGTCGTTCCTGCCTGTGGCAAACAGCAGTTGGCTCAATCACTTTCCAGCAATACTCTCAGCCAGATCCGCGAGATCCTTAGCAGCGCTAACCGTACCGGCTGATCTGGCGGCAGCAGCTCTTGCACGCAAGTCATCAACATCTGACAGACGACGCGAAATCAGTTCACCAGCGGCAGCGGGTGTCAGAGCATCCTCTGAAAGGATATCAGCCGCGCCCACATCAACCAGCGCACCGGCATTGGCTGTCTGGTGGTCATCCATCGCAATCTTCAGCGGAATAAGTATTGATGGACGCCCTATCGCCGCGATTTCTGATACAGTACCCGCCCCCGATCTCGCAATCACCAGATGGGCGGCGGCGAGCCGCTCGGGCATATCGGAAAAAAAGGTCTGGAGCTCGGCTTCAATACCGGCAGTCGAATAGACGGCTCGAACCTTTTCTGTCTGCTCTTCCCGCACTTGTTGCACGATGCGAAGTCGCGATTTCAGGTCTTCCGAAAGGTGGTTAGCGATAGCATCCGGCAGCGCCTCACCAAGGATGCGTGCCCCCTGTGAGCCTCCGGTTATAAAGATCGTGAGCGGGCCATCGGTCGATGGGAAAGGCGATCCGTGCTGCTCGGCGATTGGCACGCGGACAGGGTTTCCAATCGGTTTGTGGACCACGCCATCCGGTAGCCTGTCGAGGCGTGGAAAACCGCTGGCAACCACGGAAGCAGCCTTCGCAAACTGCCGGTTTACTCGGCCGAGTACCGCATTTTGCTCATGGATCAGGATAGGGGCACCTTTACGACGTGCGGCCGACATCAACGGAAAGGCAGGATAGCCGCCAAATCCGGCAATCAAGGCCGGCTTGAGCTCCGAAATCAACTGATCGGCACGCGCCGCCCCTCTGGACAATTTCCAGGCGGTAACTGGCAGGGTCCAAGGCTTGCGGATATTCGGGCTCGCAGCCTGCACTTCCTCTTTCCAGTCCGCAGGGAAAGTCTCGGCGTAGCGGAGACCGCGAGAATCCGAGACAAGTCCCACGGACCAGCCTCTGGAGCCCATTTCCGCCGCAAAAGCTGCAGCGGGAAACATATGCCCGCCAGTGCCGCCCGCTCCGATGATCAACAGAGGGTTTTCGGGCGCGGGGTCAGGCATAGACACTCCGGAATCTCAATCGGGCTCCACGGCGGCGAACAAGCGCCAATGCGAGCCCAAGTGTCAGCGCCGTTCCCAATAGAGAGGATCCTCCAGACGAGACGAACGGCAATGTCATTCCTTTCGGTGGAATAAGGGCGATATTCACACCAATGTTTATGGCGGCCTGAAGGCCAAAAAGCGCAAACAGTCCGGTCGCTGCTGCCCTCGGATATGGGTCCTCAATCTGCGACGCAAGAAGAATGCCCCGCACGATTATGAAGCCGTAGAGTAACAAAAGACCCAGGGCTGCGATCAAACCAAACTCTTCTGATAGGACCGCATAGATGAAATCAGAATTGGCATCAGGCAAAGCGGATTTGATCGTCCCCTCTCCAGGGCCCACTCCAAACCAACCTCCGTTGGCAATCGCTTTCATGGCAACGTCAATCTGATACGTGTCGTAGTCCGTCGGCGAGATGAAGCTATTGATCCGATAGCGCACGTGCGGGAGGGCCAGATATAGTAGACCCGACAAGGTGAGCCCTCCGCCCAAAAAACCTGCAGCCCAGCGCCAGGGTAAACCGGATACAAAGAAGGTGATTACAAAGGCAGCGCTTAACAGAAACGCCTGCCCCACATCCGGCTGCAGGAGCAGCAATCCGAGTGTCACACTATAGAGACCGAACGAAATTATAGCCCAAGGGCCTTGCGGAAAGAGGGACCGCTGGGCGAGCAACCAGCCCGTAAGCACCACGATACCGGGTTTCACCAACTCTGATGGTTGCAAGGAAAACCCTGCAAATCGGATCCAGCGCTGCGAACCTTTGGTCTCATAACCAAAGAGCAGAACAACGGCCATCAGAACAAATGCACTTAAAAAAACGACCGCGCTCCAGCGACGGACCCAAACGTGATCAAGAACAGATGCACCAAGCAAAACGATCAATGACACGGAAACGAAAAGTGCCTGTCGGTAGACGAAATGGTACGGGTCATCGAATCCCATGCGCGCCGCTGCCGGAGGCCCGGCTGAAAGGGATAGAAGCAGGCCGAAACCCATAAGCGTCCAGCACGCAGCCATCATCGGCCAGTCTACCGTCCGGCGCCATTCTGCGATCGCTGAACGGTCCGACCGATCGAGGCTCGTCATGCAGTTTCGCGGGCTGGGGGCCCATCAATCAGGTTAGACACAATGGATTTGAAAGCATCGCCGCGTGCCTCAAAGTCCTTGAACTGATCAAAGCTGGCACAAGCCGGTGATAGAAGCACAACAGGGTCGGGCTCTCCGGAATTATGCGCATCGTGAAGGGCCTCTTTCACCGCATTTTCAAGCGTCCCGCATTTCACCGATGGGGCCTTGCCCTTTAACGTCTGTGCGAAGGCATCCTGCGCCTCACCGATCAGATAAGCTTTCGCGACACGCGGGAAGAGTGGGGCAAGATCACCAATACCGTCAGACTTCGCCTGTCCTCCAGCGATCCAATAGACTCTCGGATATGCCTTGAGCGCTTGCTCGGCAGCCTGCGCATTCGTTGCCTTTGAGTCATTAATGAATCGCACGCCGTCAATGGATCCGGACAGTTCCAATCGATGCGGCAATCCGGGAAAGGTCTCAATGGCCCGCATAATGACGCCAGGCTCAACACCAAGGACACGGCAGGCAGCAAAGGCCGCCGCAGCATTCTGGTGATTGTGCCGACCGGGAAGCGCGGCAGCGGAAGTGAGCTGGCCTGCCATGACGGCCTTGCCGAGCAAGCTCGAATAAAGGCGGCCATCGATTGCACTGATGCCGCGCCCCAGCGCATATTCCGACGAGATCTGAATAACACGTTGATTAGCTCGGCCAGCGAGGCTCATGGACACTGCCTGGGTATGCACGTCATCCACACCTGTGATCGCGAAATCGGATGATGTCTGATTCTGGAAAATGCGCTTTTTGGCATCAAGATAGCCGGTAAGACCGCCATGGCGATCAAGGTGATCCGGTGAGAAATTGAGGAAGACACTGACATCGCAGTGCAGGCTCTTCACGAGGTCCAGCTGATACGACGACAGCTCTAACACATATATGGCATTGGCGTGGAGCGGAGCCATATCGAGTACGCCCGTTCCAATGTTCCCGCCCACACGGGCATCGCGCCCCGCTTCCTTAAGGATATGGCCAATAAGGGCCGTCGTCGTCGACTTACCATTCGTTCCAGTAATGCCCACGACCTTCGGCCGGGCCCGCTCGGGCAAAGCCTGCACCGCGCGGGCGAAAAGCTCCATATCACCGACAACCGGAACACCGGTCATTTCCGCCATTCGCACAATGCGGTGAGGCTGGGGAAACTTGTATGGCACACCGGGCGAAAGCACGAGCGCGGCAAAGCTCTGCCAATCGCGCTTATTGATGTCAGACAGTGTTATGCCTTCGGCATCAGCGTTCGCACGGGTCTTCTCGTTATCATCCCAAGCATGCACACGAGCACCGCCGGCCAACAAGGCTTTGGCGGCGCTGAGACCGGTACGGCCCAACCCGAATACAGCGACATCGCGCCCGGAATATTCCGTGATGGGGATCATAGTGCGGGACCGGTTACCTCAGCTTCAGTGTTGCAAGTCCTGCAAGGGCAAACAGGACAGAGAGGATCCAGAACCGCACTACGACCCGAGTTTCGGGCCACCCTTTTTTCTGGAAATGATGGTGGAGCGGGGCCATCGCGAAAA
>JBCCIW010000205.1:0-5809 GCA_039028055.1 Pseudomonadota bacterium
ATTCGCCTTTTTCAGATCTGCGCCAAGATCTGCCGACAGATACCCCTTGTAGTAGGGCTCGTGAAAGCCCTCCGGAAAATATTCGAGCATTGGATCAAGGCCTTCATTGTCACCAAATTGGAGGCTGTCGGCCAGAATAAACATCCCGCCTGGCTTCAGAACTCTGGCGACTTCCTTGAAAACCTCCGGCCGCACGCGAGGAGGCAACTCGTGAAACAGATAAATCGAAACAACAATATTCAGGCTATCGTCGTCGAGTGGCATAGCCTCAGCAGCGCCTTCAATGATATCGACCTGCGACCACTGAGCGACTTTCTGGCGCGCATACTCTGCATAATTAGGAGATAGATCCAGACCTTGCGCGTTTAGTTTGGGAAATGCTCGCATTGTCTGTTGGAGAAATCGGCCAGTCCCGCAAGCCAAATCTAGCAATTGAATATGTCTTTGATCCTTCCCCGAGAGCTCTCGGGAAATTTCGGCGAGTGCTGCCCGGCGCATGGCGTCCGCAGCGCCAGTGAAAAGCGTTTCGACCTGAGTATCGTAAATGCGTGCACTGTCGTCGGACAGCCAGCCATCGGATTGATAGTGGAAATTCTGCTTATAATAATTCGGATATCGCTCAGTATTGATTGAATTGGATTGCCTTACTTCTGTACCGCGACGCTCATTCCGCCGTTCATCAACTTTCGGGACATCCTGCAGAAAAGCGCGAGACGACTCGACGGCGCGGGCGAGGTTCCTCAGTCGAAAATCGTTCGGCGCAGGATAGAGCCCGGCTTCAACGTTGGAGCGATCGTATGCAAAGAGATCAAGGAAGGCTTCACGCAACGCCTTTATGTTCAATTTGCCGGAACTGGCGCGAAACGGGGTTTCACCGGGCCGCACATAGCCGCTACCCATCCGTAATGCAGCAAAATAATGAGCGCCATACCAGGCCGTTCTGAGCCCCTGCGCCGCCGCATATCGCGCCCGACCAATAGCCAATCCCGTATCGTCTAAAATTCCCATGAAAATGAATTTGGGGAGTTTGGGGCGAACCGTCCAGTCAAAAAGGCGTTGGACTTTGAATATGTAACCGCTCGCTGGTTAGCGGATGGATAAAACCAAGCTCCCGCGCGTGAAGCATCAGACGGTTTGCAGCCGTCCGACTTTGATGAGACCCATAAAGACCATCACCCAGAATAGGATGACCAATACGTTCCATGTGAACACGCAGCTGGTGGCTTCTTCCAGTTTTGGGAGTAAGCTCCATCCGGCTGGAAACATCATTGGCTTCCAGACAGCTCCACAGCGTCCTCGCAGATTTGCCAGTATCATAATCTACCTTCTGGCGAGGCCTGTTCGCCCAATCAGTGATCAGCGGAAAATCTACGACACCATCCTTTGCTTTTACTCGTCCGAAGACAATAGCCTCGTAGACTTTCGTCACGTCTCGGTCAGCAAATGCAACGGAAAGCGCGCTCTGCGCCTCCTTGCAGAGAGCGACGACCATCAGGCCGGAGGTTTCCATATCGAGCCGATGAACGTTCAGAGCCCCCGGTAGGTCGCATTGCAGCCGGGACATTACACAATCAGACTTTTCGGGACCCCGACCAGGTACCGACAATAGACCGGCTGGTTTTTCGACGACCGCCAGGAAATCATCCACATAGTGGATTTGACTACCTCCATCTGGTGGTGCGTATGCTCGAGGTGAGGCTTCGGTCACGAAAAGTCCTTTTAAAACAGACATATTTCCCTTCAGGTTCCGTTCAGGCTGATAATGCGAACCTGATACTCGAATAAAAGTACATGTCACCAAAAACGGAGACGTTTGATGCGAAAATTTGCCCTCACAGCCGCGTTTCTCGCGCTGATAGCCGCCCCGCAAGCTTCAGCGCAAGTCATCAATTGTGGTCAGGACAACCGAGCAGCAGGAGCTGTCGTCGGAGCCCTCGTTGGTGGCGCAGCAGGTGGCATCATCGCAAACAATGTGGAGCGGGATGTTTTCGTTGGCCGTCGAGGCTTCAGAGGACATCGCGGTTTTTATGGTCATCGCGGATACTATGGCCGCGGATTCCGGCGTGGTCGTTTCGTGACGCGACGGGGCAATCAGGAACTGGGAATTGTTCTCGGAGCGTTGGCAGGTGGCATCATCGGTAATCAGATTGCCGCTCAGAATGCCAACCCCTGCCCCACATTTGTGAGCCCATCACAACGCTTCGGCGATCCCTTCGCCCGTCCCCTGCAAGGCGCTCCCACGCAGCACACAGCCCATGTGGTCGCGGATGGTCCCATCGATCTGAACGCCGTAAAGTTTGGTGATCCATTTGGGGGTCGGCCCGTGGTCCGCACGCCTATTCAGGCGCAAGAACCGATTGATACCCGTCAGCGCGATGATCTAGCGGGCGGAGTCCAAAACCTCCCGCAGGGCGTCTTCGAACCTCAGTGTCAAACGGTCTTCCAGAATACGGAACTACCCGACGGTGGCACCATCCGTCAGCCCGTAGAAGTCTGCCAGTACAGTGAAGGCGGCGAGTGGATCCCAACCGGCTAAGCCTTCATCTGCTTCACAGCATGGACAAGATACTCCCGATTGCCGTCGCCGCCGGTGATCGGACTATCCGTCCAACCTAGAACTTGCCACTGTCGACCGCTTAGCCATTCCTGAAATCGATCCTTGGCGTGCGAAACCACCCGGCTATCAGTCACGATGCCGCCTTTTCCAACAAAAGCGCGACCCACTTCGAACTGCGGCTTGAAGAGCATAACCAGCTGGCAATCCTCACCTACGAGCTCCAAAGCAACTGGAAGCGCCTTCTCCAAAGAAATAAAACTGAGATCACCGACAAGCAGCTGAATGTCCGGGCCGACATTATCCAGCGAGAGTTCCCGCACATCCGTTTGCTCCAGAACCGTTACGTCTGCATGATCACGCAAGCTATGGTGCAGCTGACCATGTCCCACATCTACCGAGATTACGTGCGCTGCGCCTCGCCGTAAGAGCACGTCTGTAAAGCCGCCTGTCGACGCTCCCAGATCGAGGCATCGCCAGCCACTCGGATCTATTGTGAACACGTCGAGCGCATGCGCGAGCTTTAGCCCCCCGCGCGAAACATAGGGGTGAGCTGCCACGGCGGAAATATCAGCATCAGCGTGGACCTTGGAAGATGATTTTTCGATGGCCTTGCCATCAACGACAACACCACCAGCGGCAATCGAAGCCTGCGCGGCCGCCCGGCTTTCAAAGAAACCACGAACCACAAGCAACTGATCGATACGCACCTTATCCATCATGACACCGCTAAAATCGGGACCACCATCCGATCAATCCATGACCTGTTTTGACAAAGACGCAATCAGCGAAGACTGTACAAACAATCGGGAGGAGCCAAAAATGGCACATCAAACAAGACGACACGTATTAAAAGGAGGTGCTGCCATGGCAGCCTTCGCTCCATTCTTTTCAGCCTGTGCACCAAGCACCGTTGCAAGCGCTGCACCGGCAGACTCAGAGTTCGCCGACGGCGTCCGTATGGCTGAGCTTATTTCGAGCGGTGAGATGACAGCTGCAGAGGCAACCGAAACCGCTATTTCTCGAGCAGAAGCGGTCAATCCTCAAATCAATGCCATCGCCCATGAAGGATTCGAAGACGCCCGTACCCGCGCTGCGAGCGCCCCTGAAGGTGCCATGGGCGGCGTACCGACCTTCATCAAGGACCTCGCAGACTGGAATGGGTCACCGACCCTGTTCGGTAGTCGCGCATTCAGAGGCAACGTCGCAGCGGCAGATGGTCCACTCGCTGCAGCCTGGCGAGATACGCTCGGTATAGTCTCTCTTGGCAAATCAACGTCCCCCGAGATGGGCCTCATCTCATCGACCGAACCGCTGGTCACAGGGCCAACCCGCAATCCCTGGAACACAGACCATATACCAGGCGGCTCATCCGGCGGAGCAGCCGCCCTGACCGCTGCCCGAGTCGTTCCTTTCGCCCACGCAAGCGATGGCGGTGGATCAATCCGCATCCCTGCGGCCTGCTGCGGCCTGTTTGGTTTGAAACCATCCAATCGCATCGCACCTATCGGCAGGCCGAGCCAGGAAGGCGCTCCTGTCGAAATCTCGGTAGACCTCGCAGTGTCGAACACGGTGCGGGATTCAGCGGCAATATTCGCCGCAACCGCAAGATCGGAAGACGCGCGTGTTCCGGTTATCGGCCCCGACACCCGACGTCTTCGCATAGGCTATGCCCCCGAGCCGGTGTCCAAGGGTGCAGTCCTCCACCCCGATACACGCGCAGAACTCGATGCGACAGCAGAACTCTGCCGCGACCTGGGGCATGAGGTGAAAGACGTCACGCTTCCGATTGACGGTGATACATTCTCTGACCGCTTCCTGCTCTACTGGGCAGCCGGCGCGGCACAATTCGCACAGGACGCCTCCAGCTTCTCGGGGAAACCACCGAGCCCGGAAATTCTTGAACCCTGGACACTCATGCTGGCACAGAACTTCCTGTCGCGCGCAACAGAAATTGATGATGTCGTCGCTTATCTCGTGGGGTTCAAAATCGCGTACGACAACATGTTTGAAGAGCTCGGCGTAGACCTTGTGCTAACACCAACGGTTTCCAGCCCAGCGCCGCTGATTGGTACGCAGAATCCGGCTGCAGAAAACATGGAAGAAGTCATGGCAAATGTCCTGAGCTTCGCTGCCTACACGTCACCGATGAACGTATCCGGTGCAGCGTCCATGTCCGTTCCGCTCGGGAACTCGCCAGATGGGCTTCCAATAGGATCGATGTTCTCAGGGAAGAAAGGCGATGACCGTATGATCCTCGCCCTCGCCTATGAACTCGAGCAAGCAAAACCGTGGATCGATCGGGTGCCACCCGTCGTAGCGATATAGATCAAATGCAAATGGGGTGGCAGCTACTCCGCTGCCGCTTCCTCTTCCTTCCGGCCGCGCTCGATCAGCCAGACGCACCAGATGCTGCTCTCATAAAGCAGCATGACTGGAACTGTCAGAATGATCTGCGACACCACGTCGGGGGGAGTGAAGAACGCAGCAAATCCAAGGATGATGACCAACGCGTACTTCCGACCGGACCGCAACGTGTCAGAGCCAACCACGCCGATCTTGCCCAGCAGTGTCAAAACGACTGGCAACTGAAATGAAATCCCGAAAGCCAGCATCAGCGCCATTGCGAGCGAAAGATATTCCGCAACTCTCGGCAAAAGCTGGGTCGATGCGCCCCCATCACTTGCAGCAATCTCCTGGCTGAATGCGAACTGGCTAACCCAGGGTAGCATGACATAATACACAAAGACCGCGCCAACGGTGAAGAGGATAGGTGCCGCGACAAGAAATGGCAGAAACGCACCCTTCTCGTCTTTGTAGAGCCCCGGCGCGACAAAGGCATAAATCTGCCAGGCGACAATTGGGAAAGCGAGGAACAACCCGGCGAAGATCGATATCTTCAGCTTGGCGAAGAAGAATTCCAGAAGTCCTGTGAAGATGAGATCGAACTCAGTCTCACCGCGCGCGAGCTGGCCCGCCTCAACAAACGGCGCGGCGAGCCAGTTATAAATCGGCACCACAAAGATGAAGCATCCAAGCGCAGCGACCAAAACGGCCAAAATAGCGACAATCAAGCGGGATCGCAGCTCGGTGAGATGTTCAAGCAGAGGGGCACGGCTGGCTTCCATGTCGCCATCACCGTCGAGGATTTCCGGGCCTTCCAGCTCCTTCATATCCTCGCTCATTCACTTGCTTCCTTTGTCGCCTTGTCCATCTCCATGATCTTCGTATTCACATCGGTCTCGAAGGAACGCA
>JBCCIW010000206.1:0-5802 GCA_039028055.1 Pseudomonadota bacterium
ATTAATCGCCGAATGGGTGAGCGCACCTACAGAGATGAAATCAACGCCGGTGCTGGCGATATCGGAGACTGTTTCGAGGGTCACTCCGCCGGATGCTTCGGTCTTGCACCTTCCCTTTACGATCGATACTGCGTCTCGTAACTCATCCGTAGACATATTATCCAGGAGGACGGCATCTGGCTCGAATGGAAGCGCTTCCTCCAGCTGTTCAAGCGTATCGACTTCAATCTCGATCATGCGAAGATGACCGGCATAATCCTTGGCTCTGCTGAGCGCCTCGCCAATGGACCCAGACGCTGCGATATGGTTGTCCTTGATCAAGATCGCATCGTCGAGGCCGTATCGGTGGGAGGTGCCACCGCCGCAGCGTACGGCGCGCTTCTCGAGCGCGCGATGACCGGGCGTGGTTTTCCGTGTACAAACAATCTTTGCCCCAGTCTCTTTAACTGCGTCGACATACTGCGCTGTCAGCGTGGCGATGCCCGATAAACGACCCACAAAGTTCAACATGGTCCGCTCTGCAATGAGAATGGAACGCGCCGGTCCTTCCAGGCGGGCGATCAGATTTCCCGATGTCAGCTCATCTCCGTCGGACATTTGCAGGGTCGGCACAACATTCGGATCGATCAGTTTCAAAGCATATTCAGCAGCATCCAGCCCTGCCAGACGGCCGTCCATTCTGGCGTTCAGAAAGCAAGTCATGGTTTTGCCGGCCGGTATCGTCGCATCCGTTGTTAGGTCCCCGGCGCGTCCGAGGTCTTCAGCCAGGGCAAGGCGTACAATTGGTTCAAGAATGATGGGTGAGAGCGGTGGGGGCGCTGTCATATTGGGCCTCTTTCAATGGTCAACTCACCGTCGACATAACTCAAATAAGACCGTTTGGGATCGATGGCGTCCGGATAGTCAGTGCGGTGATGACCGCCTCGACTTTCCTTTCGCTCTAGCGCAGCAGCAGCGATCAGCTTTGCCGACAGCAACGGTTTCGCGCATCCTATTTCGATTTGCTTATCGTCTATCCAATTTAGCAAATCCTCCAAACCGCTTTTTGATCTGATGACGCCGCACTGTGTTGCCATCTTAACGCGCAAGGTTTGGATGTCGTCGTCGGGTAGTGTGGGCGCGATGGATGCGCTGCTAGCCCTTTGAGGGTGGGTTTCTATGCTTTGCAGATGCCTCGAGATTCTCTCGGCAAAAACAACGGACTCGAGCAGGGAGTTTGATGCGAGACGATTGGCACCGTGAGCTCCGGTTGATGCGCACTCTCCGCAAACAGATAATCCGTTCAAAGTGGATTTACCCCAGATATCAGAAACGATTCCGCCCATATGGTAATGTGCCGCTGTGGCTACGGGCATCGGTTCTGAGCGCGGGTCGATATCAGCGCTCTGGCAGGCTTGGAACACGGTTGGGAAGTGTTCTGGAAAACTCGATCCAACGGCCGTTCGTGCATCGAGATATGCGCCGCGCCCGGACAAGTGCTCGGCCTGAATCGCGCGAGCCACTTCATCTCTCGGCGCAAGCTCAGCGAGTTCGTGGTACCGCGACATAAAGGGCGTGCCTGTCCTATCGACCAGTACTGATCCTTCACCGCGCAGCGCCTCTGTCGCGAGAGGAGCGGGGTCCCTGTCAATGTCCAGCGCTGTCGGATGAAACTGGATGAACTCCGTATCAGCGAGTAGAACCCCGCATTCCGCGGCCATAGCTAGCGCGTCACCGAGAGCCGAAGCCGGGTTGGTGGTCACCTTGAAGAGGCCGCCGCTGCCCCCGGTGCAGAGTACCGTTTCGCCGGCGGTTATGGTTGTGTGAATTCCCGATCCATCTGTCAGGGCGGCGCCGCAGATCCGACCATTATCGTCTTGAAGCAGCGCAGACGCCCGTAGACCGACACGAACATCGATAGACTCGGACTGCTCGACTGCCGTCGTCAACGCTTCCATAATGGCCCGACCCGCAAGGTCGCCAGCCACGCGGGCGACACGGGGTGCGGAGTGCGCTGCTTCCAGTGAGAGCGCCAATGCGCCTTCCGGTGTTCTGTCAAATGGAACTCCCAGCTCGATCAGGTCGAGTACGCGGTCCGGCCCGTCATCGGCAATTAATTGTGCGATTGCCGGATCAACAAGACCGGCTCCGGCGGCCACGGTATCTCTTGCATGGGCTTCAGGCGAGTCCGCCGGGTCGAGCGCTGCAGCTAGCCCTCCCTGTGCCCAGGCGGACGACGATGATTGGCCAAGTGGTGCAGGGGATATTATGGTGCAGGGACGCGGTGCCAGCTTCAGGGCGAGAAAAAGTCCCGCAAGCCCGGCACCCACGATGAGGACATCGGTAACCGGTCCGCCCCCCCCAGCGGCCGTGATGGTTTGGTTTGAGATACGCGTCATGAGACGGGAAGACTATCGTCCCGCCAGAACTCAACCGGTGCTGCGAAGTTCGCGTCCTGCCATATGCCCGTCATAAGAGAGCTGCTTTCTGGCTCAACGACGAAATGATCAGGCAGGTAATTCTGAATGGAATATCCAGGGGTCAGGCTTCGAACCACCTTGCTGCGGATGATCATCTTGTCACCCTGAGGTGTGATCTTACAGGTCTGGTCCATTTGCCAGGACGTGTCGGGTATGTCCTCACAGGTCTCGCGGGAGACAAAGCTGCACGTTCGTGTGCCGTTTTGTGCGGGCTGAGAAATCGTCATATTTCCAGTGAGGACACAGCCTTTTTGTCTGACATCGGCACGAAACGACCAGGCACCTGAAACTGCGTCCTGAGCGCTGGCTGCCGGAAGGAGTATAGAGACGCTTGCCAATGCGAGGACGGCTCGTCTTGTCGAAGCTCTCACGAAATGCCCTCCGTTGTTCGGCGAAACTCAACCGGTGCGATGATTGCCGAAACGAGCGACCCGACCATCAGATCGGGACTCTCGATTTCCAGCGCAAAGTGGTCGGGCACATAGTTTTCCGGATTTGTATCCGCTTCGATAAAGCTCACAATCTTGGAGCGCACCGAAAGCGTATCGTCCGCGCGATAAGCCGAGCACGTTTGTTCAACCACCCAGCGCTCCTGTTCGATGCAGTCTTCGACGGCCGTTACGGCGCAACGATATACACCATCTTCCGGCGTCGTGCGGACTTTCATTGTGCCATAGAGCCTGCAGACACCGGAGTGATATCGGTCGGTCTCGAATGTCCAGGATCCGATAATGTCGTTTTGTGCTGATGCCGGCGCAACAGCACCTAGCGCCAGAATTCCCGCGAGCAGTAGTTTCGCTCTGTTGGACACCGATTTTGCCTTTCCTGCGCCGATCAGTTTCTCTAACTAGAAATTGTTCGATGTGTGAGGCGGTTTCAAGGCCGCGAGCGGACCTTTAAGCAACCATCTCAAGCTCAACGGGGACCAGGCCGACCTCAAAGTCGAGCGGCTTGTCCATTTTCGGTAGGGCCAGCATGGCGTCGATCGCGGCCTTCGCGCGCACGCGCATATCCTCATCCATGGTGACCTCGTGCTCCATATTCACAAGGCAATCATAGATGTTTTCCATCGTGATCCGCTTCATGTGCGGACATAGATTGCATGGACGAACGAATTCCACGCCTGGGTTTTCCGCTGCCACATTGTCGCTCATGGAGCATTCGGTGAGCAGAACGACCTTGGCCGGCCCGCGCTCCGAGACATAATTGGCAAGCGCCGCGGTTGATCCTGCATAGTCGGCCGCTTCCAGAACGTCTGGCGGGCATTCAGGGTGTGCGAGGATGACGACCCCCGGATGCGCCTCACGTAACTGATCCAAATCATCTGCCGTGAAGAGCTCGTGGACTTCACAGGCACCCGGCCAGGTCATGACCTTGATATCCGTCATCGCAGCCACGTTGCGAGCGAGGTACTGATCGGGAACCAGGATGACCCGATCTGTGCCAAACTCCGCTGCAATGTGCTCAACGACCTGGGCAGCATTCGAGGACGTACATGTGATGTGGCACTCAGCCTTTACGTCCGCCGTGGTGTTCACATAGGTGACTACGGGTATGCCGGGATATCTCTCCTTGATCAGAGCAACATCCGGTCCTGTGATTGACGATGCCAGCGAGCAGCCAGCTCGCGTGTCAGGTATCAAAACTGTCTTGTTTGGCGCGAGAATCTTCGATGTTTCAGCCATGAAGTGAACGCCAGCCTGGACGATCACATCTGCGTCTACATTCGCGGCTTCGCGGGCAAGCTGAAGGCTGTCCCCTCGGAAATCTCCTACAAGGCGAAAAATATCCGGTGTCATATAGTTATGTGCCAGAATGACCGCATTTTTTTCCCGTTTCAGGCGATTAATGCCGGCCACAAGCGGCGCGATTCCGGGCCATTCCATTGGCGTAATGAATTCTTTCACCTCCTCGTAGAGATGATCGGTTTCTTCGCGTACGTGGTCGTCATAGGAGAGCGACCGTGCTTCTGCAGCCAGTACACGGTGGCGCGGGTTAGGCGTAGGGCAGCCTGGGCCTGCATCGATTAATCTCGCCATGGATCCGTCTCCTCAATTACCCTATGAGACACTTATGCTCAATCTGAGTATAATATGGTCGCAAAAACGCCCGAAACAAGGTTCCTTTGAAAATTCTGGGGAACTCTCACCCTACGCTATTGCTTTTATGCAATCTGAGCAAAAGCTTATATTGGAACGAGGGGGGGCTGGCAAGCACGTAAGTCGTGTCTGCCTGCCGGACAATAAAATTGTCAGATTTTCAATTCACGCGAACTTCGAACTCGATCGTGAAGGTTGGTGTACCGCCGCCGCCATTTCCATTCATGGCACCGTCGAGATTGAACTCCACGGTCGCGATATTGGGGTCAAATGGCGGTGTTGGCGAGATTATCGCATTTGCGGCGTTACGAAAGACGACGCCGTCGGCCCCGTCTCCCAAACCACCGAAATTGAGACTGATCCCGCTCGCATTTGCACCTGTGCCATCGATGAAACGGATCGGGGAGCCAGTTCCCGTAAGGTCACCGACAAACATAGTGACGTTTGAATCTATTGCATCTGAAATGGTGAGGCTTCCAGCATCCACGCGCCCCGCATCATTGTTCGTCACCGTTATGGCATAGGAGACAATCGAACCTGGAAGTGAGAAGGGCGAGGCCGTTGATGGAAGCGTGTCCGATACGATTGAGACGGTTTTGACGGCGTTCAGATCCGGGTTCGCGCTTACAAGACAGACATCGTCAATATGCCAGTAATCGAAGTCGATGCCACTACCAGTCACCAAGGAAAGGCGTAACCGGAAATTGCCGTGCTGGAAGTCGGCTGTAGCGGGGAAAGTTTCCTCGAAGATCTGACCTTGCGTACCGCCGCCCGGAAAGGTGCGCAGTGTGACCCATGCACCCGAGCTGTTGAAGTATTCGAGCGTCAGATCCTCACCACCCTCTGGGTTCTCACTGAAGGCGTCAGACCCGCGTTGCACCCAGATCGAGATTTCCGTGAGATTTGAAGTGTCTAATGCGACAGAGGTCGCTGAAGCGGTATCGTGCCGGATGAATAACGAGTTGGATGGAGAGTTTGCCGTATCGCTGTTGATGCCGACGCGCGTTGAGTCTGTCCCGAACCAGTTGTTCAGAATGCCATCATCAAAGTTGTCACAGCTATTTGCTGTAAGGTCCGGAGTTGGTGGCGGCGGTGGTGGGGTCGCCGTCTGAGTCAGCACGACATCATCAACATGCCAGAAATCAAATCCCAGCCCACCATTGGACGGCGGGCCGCCCGATCCGCCCGTCTGCCTGAACCTGAATCTGAGCGCGCTGTGAAGTGCCGCAAAAGGAAGTGTCGTG
>JBCCIW010000207.1:0-5781 GCA_039028055.1 Pseudomonadota bacterium
GGCGACCCCGGCAGGACTCGAACCTGCAACCGTCGGATTAGAAGTCCGGTGCTCTATCCAGTTGAGCTACGGGGCCCGAGAAAGGGCTACTTAGATCATGTTCTGATCGATTGGAACCGTAATGCCATGAATCAAGCAACCCATATGCAATCAGTGTCTGCAAGAGACGGGAGATTTGGATCCCCTTCACCCTCGGAGATATGTATCCCGATATGCAAACCACCTACACTACCAGAATGGCAACGTGGCCAGCACACAGCCACTCATCGCTCTCCAAAGTGTAATAAATCAGTGAGTTAAGTGGTGGTTGGAGAGAGACTTGAACTCTCGACCTCAGGATTATGAGTCCTGCGCTCTAACCAGCTGAGCTACCCAACCATTCCAGAACATGCTCACTTAATTCTCACAGCAGCAGCGGGTGTATAGGGTCGGGAAGAGCCGCTTGCAAGAGATCTTATGTCGGCGATTTGAATAGCTTGTCGTCTCGCCGACCTGATCTAGCTCGCAGTCATGACGCAAGCTCTTATCGTATTTCCGAACCAGCTCTTCGCGAAGCACCCGGGCCTGAAAGAAAATCCGGACCAAATCGTACTTATTGAAGACAGTCTGTTCTTTGGTGACGCACAGTATCCAGCCCGCTTTCATAAGCAAAAACTATGGTTGCACCGCGCTTCAATGATGAAATACGAAGCACGTTTATTGGCAGATGGATGGCCCACCAGAAAGGTCAATTACGAGCCCAACATTTCTCTATTAGTGACAGTTCTGAAAGATCTCGCGGAGAGCGGTGTTGACCATATTACTACATGCGATCCAGTTGACTACACGCTGACGAAGCGGCTGACAGCCTACACTGTCTCTCTAGGACTCGAACTTACAGTTCTGCCGACGCCTATGTTTCTGAATACCAGCAGCGACAATCGGCGCTGGCGCGAAACACAAAAGCGTTGGTTTATGGCCGAGTTCTACAAGTATCAGCGCCGACGGTTCAGCATACTGATGCGGGGTGACGACCCAGAAGGCGGCCAGTGGAGCTTCGATGAAGACAATCGAAAGAAAGTTCCAAAGAAATTGCTCGGTTCAATCCCGAGGCTCAGCTTGCGTGAGCCCGACGATATGGAAGAGAGGGCACGAACATCAGTAGAGCGCGACTTCCCAACCAACTACGGCTCGATTGAGGAGCTTTACTGGCCAACAACCCACGAAGCTGCGGAAATCTGGTTGAAGGATTTTTTGACCCAGAGGTTTGAGCAGTTCGGCCCATATGAAGACGCAATCGTTGAGCGAGAGGTGCTGCTCTGGCACAGCGCAATAACGCCCATGCTGAACATCGGCCTGCTAACCCCACAGCAGGTGATCGATGCAGCACTTACGCACATCGAGGACAACGCTATCCCGCTAAACTCGGCCGAAGGTTTCATTCGCCAAATCATTGGATGGCGAGAATTTATGCGCGCAACGTATGAAGCCTTGGGCGTCCGCATGCGAACTACCAATCATTGGGGGCATCGAGCCAAAATTCCCCGGTGTTTCTGGAACGCTGATACAGGTATTGCGCCAGTAGACGACACAATAAAGCGCATACTCAAAACCGGATACTGCCATCACATAGAACGTTTAATGGTTCTAGGTGGCTTTATGTTCTTGTGCGAATTCGATCCGGACGAAATCTATGGCTGGTTCATGGAAATGTTTGTAGATGCATATGACTGGGTAATGGTGCCCAACGCATATGCAATGAGTCAGAATGCGGACGGTGGATTGATAACGACCAAACCCTACTTCTCAGGGTCGGCGTATATAAAAAAGATGAGCAACCATCCAAAGGGAGACTGGTGCGAAGTCTGGGATGGCCTCTACTGGCGTTGGATATGGAAAAATGCCGATCAACTCGAGAAAAATCCACGCTGGGCGATGATGGTTGCGATGGTCCGTAAAATGGATCACGAAAAACGAGAGAACCACCTGAAGACGGCAGAAAAATATCTGAAACACTTGTCTTAGGTAGAACTCGGCCTTTGATCGTCGGCGAACACGAAAGACGCATCTTGGCGCGGCTTGCGAAATCAAATCATATTCGAATAAGGTCTGCGACACGGACCCGCGGGAAGCAATTATGACAACAAGCGTCGACGACAAAGTCTCGCGAAAGGCCATGACTGGCTATGGCGTCGGTGACTTCGGATTCAATCTCTATTGGACCGGCCTTAGCATTTACCTTCTGATTTACTACACAGACGTCTTAAAGATCGACCCGGCTACGGCTGGTCTTATTTTCAGTCTCTCAATTCTGTGGGACGCGATCACCGATCCCATAATGGGCATAATCGCCACGCGGACACGAACAAGGTGGGGAAAGTTCCGACCATACATTCTGTTCGGCGCACCATTCATGGGAGCGGCCTTCGTTATGATGTTCGCCGCCCCAATACTCTTTCCCTCCAGGATCGTGATTGCGAGCGCAGCAGCACACATCCTTTTCAGAACGATGTTCACGGTCGTCAGCATTCCCTACAGTTCGTTGACATCGGTATTGACGCCGAATTCAGATGAACGGACGAAATTATCCGGAGCCCGGATGCTTGGAGCGGTTATAGGCGCACTTTTCGCGACTGTTATGATGCCGAGCCTGGCACAGCAGTTTGGAGGCGACAATCTAAAGCTCGGTTGGGCATTGGTTGCAGTCCTTTTTTCCGGAATTGCGACAGCGCTGCTGATCGTTGTTTTCGTCACAACAGAAGAAAGACCCGAGACCTACGTAGGTCGTCGGCGGCCGACTTTATCCGAGTCCTTACAATTTGTGTTGTCAAACCATGCATTGTGGATTGTCTTTGCGGGGATACTGCTAACGTCCGCAGCGATGTCCATCGGCAACAAGACAATTGTATACTTTATCAAGTACAATCTTGATGCGGAATCAGAGACCGGTATGTTACTCGGCGCCCAGGCACTAACCGCGGCAATATCCATACCCTTCTGGGTAAGGTTTGCGACACGAACATCGAAGCGCACGGCATGGCTTACGGGTGTCTTGGGGATCGCAGCTATTCAGCTTTCCCTTTATTTTTTTACACCTGAAACGAGCCGGCAAATTCTGCCGATTTTCTTTCTAAATGGTGTGGGATTAGGGTCCCTTGCTTTGATGTTCTGGTCAACTGTCCCGGACACAGTGGAGTTCGGCGAATGGAAAAGCGGAGTGCGTGACGATGGTCTTGCATTCAGCTTATGTACCTTTGGACAGAAAACAGGCGTGGCAATAGGTGTTGGCCTCCTTGGCTATCATCTAAGCTTAATCGGATACGTTCCGGATACCTCGCAAACCGAGAGAGCGCTGAACGGCCTTCGTACAGCTGCCTTTTTATATCCGGCGGGTTTGGCCCTTACTGCAGCAGCTGTAATTGCATTTTATCCGATAACAGGAGAACGACACAAACGTATCTTGGACGAGCTTAGCAATCGCCAGTCTGTGGGCACCTCAAGCACTTCCAAAGCTATATCCTGACCCTAAAGAACCGCTTCGCCATCGAGTTCCCGACGCCACGCCTCGAAGGCCGTAGTATAATAGTTGGGATTGAAGAGCACCCAATCACCGAGGCTTTCCGGGACTGCAAAGTCCGCAGCACCTTCCTCTGGCGTTTTCCCAGCTTCGTATGAATCCCTGGCCTTCTCTTCGACAAGTTCGAGCAAAGCAATATAATCGCCCAGAGCGGCAGCCTTAGCTACATAACCGTGCCCCGTTACAATTGTATGATTAGGATCTTGAAGGAGCTCCTTTACGGCAGGCGTAAGAAGCGACGGAATAGCATCAACATAGTTATGGAAAAGGCCAGCCCAAACGAGATCTCCGGCAAAGATGACCGGCGCGTCGTCGACATGAATAGCAAGGTCCGAAGGCGTATGGCCTTTTTTGGGGTCGAGTGTGATTGTACGGCCACCCAGATCAATTTGCGCGGTTGTACTGCTATCATTGAGAATTTTAGTGGGAAGGACCGGCCGAGTCCGCGGCGCTGAAAAGGGCGTACCTTCAATTTGTCGCAATGGAGTTGAGTTACGTTCATAGATGAGTTGCCGCGTTCGCTCTGTGGCAATAATCTCTGGCCCTTCTCCTCCTCTCTGGAAACCTGCAAGTCCACCGGAATGATCAGCATGGAAATGAGTTACGATAACGTCGGTAATTGAGCGGCCCAGCAAATTTTCGGCAGCATTAGCGAGCCAGTCAGCACCGCTCGGCTGAAGAAAAGCGTCAATTGCCACAACGCGATCGGTGCCGGCAATAAGTCCGCCATTACATACCGTCTCCGGATTAAATGATCCGTCTGCATTGATTGGTGTAGAGACAACAGCCCAAATTCTATCACCGACCTGCTCAAGACGCGCGAACGTCTGCTCATCAACCACCTCACCAAAGGGAGTGTGCGCAACGGCCCTCCCGTGCAATTTGACGGCAAAGGCAGTCGCAGCAGTGGACGCCAAAAACCCTCGTCGATCCAAAAGGTCGTTCATACTTTTCGCCTCTTCACATGATGGTATCGCAGTCGGCTCTGGATCAGTCTTCAATTGATTTGAAACCAGAACTGAACCTCTTCCAGTTATCAACATAAACCTGAGAGTTCACCGTCAACATGGCAATCTGAGAGTCTGTCAATTCCCGTACGACTTTTCCCGGCGCACCCATAACCAATGAGCCATCGGGAATGACCTTCCCTTCGGAAATTAGAGAATGTGCACCGATAAGACAGTTTTTTCCGACGATCGCGCGATTCAGGATTGTTGCCCCAATTCCCACAAGACTGTTCTCACCAATCGTGCATCCATGAAGCATAGCCATATGACCAACCGTGACATTCTTTCCGATCGTAAGCGGGCACCCCGGATCCGTATGCAGAACGCTTCCGTCCTGAATGTTAGATCTTTCTCCAATTATTATTGGTTCATTGTCGCCTCGGAGCACAGCATTGAACCAGATACTTGAATCTTCATGCAGGACGACATTCCCAAGTACTGTTGCGTTCTCAGCAACCCAGTAATTACCCGAAGCGGGAACCTCAGGTTTGATATCATCAAGAGCATATAGTGCCATGAGTCATCTTTCATTTCTAACGCGGAATGGTCCTTCACATCCCATTAACTCTGTTAAGCTCTAATCATCAACAGATTCGGAGGAATGAAATGGGCGCATGTCGCCACGATCTATCTGGACCGCCGGGGTCCGAAGCGCTGACGAAGCGCACGCCTCTCAACCGCTTATCCGCAACCGCGTCGCTTTTAGCTCCGCGGTTTTTTTCTGTCCAAATTCATGGAGATTCCTATGGGTAAACGCTCATCTGCGCGTCGTTTGAAGAATGCACAGTTCGATACATCGGCCTATTTTGAGGACGAAGAGCGCGCCACAGGAAAAAATGTCTATCCACTTGACGGAGGTTGGCACCCGGATGATCGAGATCGACCTCAACAGCAATTTCCAAAACGCGAACAGCGCTATGTAAAGACGGTTAAACCGCGGTCGGATAATCAGGCAAAGTTAATGAAGGCGTTGGCGCACCAACCCTTGGTTGCTGCGCTTGGTCCGGCAGGTACCGGCAAAACCTATCTCGCCATATGCGCTGCTGTCGAGGCATTACAAGCGGGCCGCGTTGCACGAATTGTTCTTGCCCGCCCCGCCGTTGACGCTGGAGAGCAAATTGGTTTTTTGCCAGGTGGTATGGAGGACAAACTCGCTCCGTTCCTTCGACCACTGTATGATGCCCTTTCTGACCGGTTATCTCCGAAACAGTTAAAGGA
>JBCCIW010000208.1:0-5742 GCA_039028055.1 Pseudomonadota bacterium
CACCCTCGCTGCGATGTCCACATCTGCCTGGTCCGAAATGAAGCAGCAGACGCCGCAGTCGAGCGATCGCAGGCTGGTGAACCGGGTCAATGACATCTGGGAGCGGACCGCTAATGGCCGCACATCGGCGCTTAGAGATGTTTATGGTCAGAATGTTCCGTACAATCCGAATGAATGGGAAGTTGCGGTGTTCGATACCGACGACGTGAATGCGTTTGTCATGCCGGGCCAGCAGGTCGGCGTATTCAGGGGAATCACCGAACTCACGGAAAGTGACGATCAACTCGCGTCTGTGCTGGGTCATGAGGCGGGACACATTGATGGCCGTCATTCTGCTGCGCGCGCCTCTGCGCAGACAGCTGCGGGTGTCGCCATGGTGGCCGGCCAGATCGCGGTTGCAAATTCTGAATCCATGCGTCAGTTCGGACCGCAGCTGGCAGCCCTCGGCGGTGCAGCCGTCCAGTTCGGCGTGTTGCTGCCATACAGCCGCCAGCACGAGCTTGAAGCTGATCGTTTGGGTGTCGACTACATGCATGCCGGGGGCTACAGCGTGCGGGAAGCTCCGCGCCTCTGGGAATTGATGGCTGCTCAAAGTCAGGGCCAGCGCCCCCCTGAATTCATGTCGACCCATCCGGATCCAAATCGCCGAGCCAGCGAACTGCGTAACTACATCAATGCGCGGGGCTACGATCTCGTTTAAGCAGGCCGTCTGACGAGTTCAGAATTGCCATCAGCCGGCCCTTGAAGGGCCGGCTTTTTTGTAAACGGTAAATCATGCAGCGCATTGTTGTTCTTATCGCCTTCCTTTCGATGCTCCTCGTCGTGGCGGGTATCTGGTGGACGAAAACGTCTAGTCAGGGTGTGCCGCGGAGCTCACATCTGGAGGGGGTAGATGTCGCGCATTATCAAGGCCGCATTGATTGGGATGCGCTTGCTGGCGACGAGACGGCATTCGCCTATATCAAGGCGACGGAAGGCACTTCTGTCGTTGATCCCAGATTTGCGGAGAACTGGCGGGGGGCAAGACGGGCAGGGGTGCTGCGCGGCGCTTATCACTATTTTTCGCCTTGTCAGTATGGACGTGACCAGGCTGTGCACTTCCTTTCCATCGTCCCCGCAACGCTGGGCGACTTGCCGCCTGCGATTGATGCCGAGAGTTTATCTGCCTGTTCCGAGGGGCCTGCGATTTCAGATATCTCCGGCGAAATCATCGATTTCATGAGATTTATTGAAAGTGAACGGGGCGTTCGGCCATTCATATACACAAATCGCAGATTCTATGAACGTCACTTTGACGAGCGCTTTGAAAGCGAATCATTCTGGCTGAGTTCATTTGGTGACGAGCCGGATTTCGGTCCGCGGAACTGGGTATTCTGGCAGTACGCCGAAGACGGACGCCGGCGCGGAATTTCCGGGCCGGTCGACCTCAACGTGTTTGCTGGCGACATGGACGATTTGCGGGGATTGACGGTACCTTGAGACACCAAGGAATATGCCAGGAATCGGCGCGGTTGGTGTTTTTTGGGGGGATAGATTTGGAGTTATCCGACGGTGCCGTGTCCGAGTTAGTATTGTGCCATGGACCAAAACGCTTTTTCAAAACTGACGCTCGAGGAGCGACGCGGTGTTATGCGTCTCGCCGAATTGCGTGTTCGGGCAGGCGAGTCGCCTCCATCTGTTCGAGCAGCCCTGGGAATTCCTGCGTCTACGTTTACGCTCGCGGCTGCGAAGGGTTTCTGGCGGCAGAAGGACTTGAAGCGGCAAAAAGAAGGGCTCGATCCTTTGCCACTTGCCGATTTCGCACGCCCCCAAAGCAAAGGCGTGGCTGATACGTCCTCAGGGGACTCTCAAGCGACCCCGCCAACATGTGACTCAAGGGATCTTGCCAGTCTGTTGGAGGCTGCCGAAGCCAATGGCGCGCAAGCGCTGAAGTATTTTCAATCGGGCCACACCGCCAAGGCCGAGGAAAAACTGAAGGAGGCAGAGCGCCTCGCACGGCTGCACCGTCGATTGCTTGCTCATGTGCCGCCGGAGCCGAGCCCTGACGAATTGGAACGGCGACGGGTGGCGGCTATGACGAAGCCGGAGTTGATCGCGGAAATCAAGCGCCGGGCCGGGCTGTCGTGAGTGAGCCTATTGCTCAAGGCGGGAGGCCGGTTTCGCACAGGATCAGATCGAATAGTCCGGAGGGCAGTATTTCGTTGTAATAGACAAGAATCTGATCAGTACCGGAGAGGCTTTCAGCTTCATGGCGGACCTTATCCGGCATGCCGTCTCCACAATCGAGGGTGAAACGATCCGGGCCGTTATTGATACCATATATCCATATTTCGCTCTCGGTGACGTCGGTAAATACGCTGCCCGGGTCATCTTTCAGGGTGAGGGTTATGTAGGAGATGCCTTCCTCGCTCACGAACGGTTCGGCTGATTGGACGTATTTCAGGCTGGTCTCCGCTGGCGGAGCCAGCAGAGCTACGCGCTCGAACAATGGCCCCCCACGGTCGACATAAATGGCGAGGTCGGTTTCGTTGACCGTGGCGTGGACGGCTATCGCTCCGTCGAATTCCGGCGCAAACCAGGGGAAGGGGTCGAATTTGATGCCTGGATCATTGGTGATTACTCTTTCTTCGCCCGTGGCAGCATTCACGAGCAGGATCTGTCCCTGGTCCGGGCCGTCTTCGGCGATAGTGGTGGTAAATAGGGTGGCCCCTTTCAGCCAGCGGAAGCCTGCAAAACCGGGTCGTAGCTGGGTTACGTCCCGGTCGTCGCCGGGGATTGCTTCATCGAGATATGAGATAAAGCCATTTGCGATGGGCACGCCGGAAATGGAGGCATCCCGACCGTAGGTCAGGAAGGTTGTCAGGCTTGTATCGTCCTGGCTGGGGAGCTGGTTGATGCGATCGCCGCCGTTGGGGGTGAGTTGTTCGGCGATATAGCTGCCGGGCCCGAGTTCGATTGCGCGGGAGAACTGGGCGGACCCGTCTGAGGCTTCGGAATTGTAGAAGATGGCGATGCCGTTGGCATCAAGTCCGTATTCTGGACCATTTCTGGAGGTCGTCAGGCTAACGGTGTTGCCGATAAAGGTGTCCATGCCCGTGCTAGAGACGAAACGGCCCGTGGACACGTCGATCGCGCCAACCCAGACCTCCCCGCTTTCCTGAAAGACAAGCTCCGGTTTCAGGGGGTGGATTTCCGGGTCGATGAAGCTGGAGCCTGTCGGACTGATGCTTGAGACTGTGACGCCGCTGTCGGTTATGGTCACGGACACGGAGTCTGAGACGGGTGCATTGGTGCGGTCATCAGCGGTCAGGCGGAATTCGATTGATGTGGTGCCGGGTACCATGGGCGCGACGAATTCAGCGGAGAGGGTGGTTGTGCTTGAGAGGGTCACCGTCGGCCCGCTGAGCTGGGACCAGCTGATGGCAGGTGTATTGTCCGGATCGGTAACTGTACCAGCGAGGCGGACCGTGGTCAGTTCACCGACTGTCTGGTCCGGTCCAGCGAAGACCGTTGGCGCTATGTTTGCAGGCGCTGGGGGCGGCGAATCCGATCCGCCATCACTGCAGGCACTAAACGCTATAAGTGCTGCTCCGAGGGCCAGGTTCGCTCGGGTCTGTCGCATGGAAAATCTCCCGTTCGTCGAATTTGAACGGGCGGAAGAGTAGGAACCGTCGCTTCAGTGTCGGAGAATCGGTTCTATTCAGCTGCCAGTGGAGCCGGGAATGCGGGTGCGTTCGGGGTCTGGCTTGCCAGATAAGCGATGATGTTTACGCGCTCTTCGTCCTTACGTGGGCTGCGGAGACCGGCATAAGACATCTTGTTGCCGCGGGCAAAGCCGCCGGGATTGGTGAGCCACTCGTTCATGGCCTCATAGGTCCAGGCGCCTTCAACGCCTGAGAGCGCGCCGGAGTAATTGTAGCCAGCCTTGCCCGCGATATCATTTCCCATGATCCCGTGGAGGTTTGGCCCCGTGCCGTGTGCGCCACCTTCGTTCCAGTTATGGCAGGCCGCGCATTGGCGCATGGATGCCTCACCAGCCGCGATGTCAGCGTTTGCGAGCATCAGGCCGAGGTCGAAGGGTTCCCCTTCTTCTTCAGCTCCACCGCCACCCGCTGCTTCCGCGATTTCGATTCGGTAGCCGGCAAAGTTCTCTTCTGCCCACTCATTCAGGCTGGCATATTCGTGGTGCCCATGGTGGCCGCCTCCGAAAACGGCCGTGGAGACCTCGTTTACGCCAAAGATGAACAGCACAGTCCCCAGTGCTGCCCCCATGATCTTATTGACAAACAGTTCGTCCATAACTGACCGATATCCCTGCTGGGCTCTGACTTCAGGCCCTTTTTTATGCTAGCCAACGCGTTGACACCATAGATAAAAACAATGGCCAAGAGCTTACGACGGTTCGCGGCGATCCGCCGCACGAGTTAATCAGATTCCCCATGAAGAGCCTCATCATTATCCCTGCGCGCATGGCGTCCACACGTCTACCTGGAAAGCCCCTGGCCGACATTCAGGGTGTCCCAATGATTATGCGCGTCTGTGAGCGTGCGGCCGCAGCTGACATTGGCCCTGTTTGGGTTGCCGCCGCTGAAGCGGAGATTGTTGCATCGGTTGAGCATGCTGGCTTTTCGGCGGTGTTGACCGAGCCCAATCTGCCGTCAGGGTCTGATCGGGTGCATGCGGCGCTTCAGACGATAGATCCGGATCAGGGTTTTGACGTGATCGTCAATCTGCAGGGCGATATGCCGACGCTCGATCCGAGTGCCCTCAAGGCCGTGCTCAAACCGCTGGAGGCGGAACCGGATTGCGACGTGGCAACGCTCGCGGCCGAAATTCGTGACGATCAGGAGGTCAGCGACCCCAATGTGGTGAAAGCGGTGCTTGGCGACCCGTCTGATGGCCATGCGCGCGCCCACTATTTTTCACGTGCTGCGGTGCCGACGGGAGAGGGGCCTCTGTGGCATCATGTGGGCGTCTATGCCTGGCGGCGGGGCGCGCTTGACCGCTTTGTTCAGGCTCAGCCATCCGCGCTGGAAAAACGCGAACGGCTGGAGCAGTTGCGGGCGCTGGAACTCGGTATGCGGATCGATTGCGCTATGCTTTCAGGACCGCCGCCAAATGGCGTTGATACGCCGGAAGACCTTGAAGCTGCCCGCACACTCTATAGAACGGCGCGATGACAAATCGTATTGCCTATCAGGGGGAGCGCGGCGCGAACTCCCATATTGCCTGCGCCGAGGCCTACCCGAACATGGAGCCTATGGCATGCCGCACTTTTGAGGATGTCTTCGCGAGGGTGGAAAAAGGCGACGCCGATCTCGCCATGATCCCCGTCGACAATACGATCGCGGGGCGTGTCGCCGACATCCATCATCTGCTGCCGAAGACAGATCTCAGCATCATCGCGGAACATTATTTGCCGATCCGGTTTCAGCTCATGGCGTTGCCCGGGACAAAGCTCGCCGACGTGAAGGCCGCTCGTTCGCACATTATGGGATTGGGGCAATGCCGTGACTTTTTGCGCGAACATGTGATCGAAGGGATTATTTCCGCCGACACGGCCGGTGCCGCGCGCGAGGTGAAAGACCTTGGAGATCCAAGCGTCGCGGCGATTGCGCCGAGGCTGGCTGCGGATGTCTATGGGCTCGATGTGCTGGCAGAGAACATCGAAGACGCCGAGCACAATACGACCCGGTTCGTGATCATGTCGCGGGAGCCGGGCGACCTGCAGGCCGATGCGGG